>DCDI01000018.1:18603-23761 GCA_002316345.1 Phyllobacteriaceae bacterium UBA1059
ATAGGCATCCGGACCGGACATGTCGGTGCGCAGCGCCCAATCATACTCCGCACGGATGGTGGCGAGCAGATCGGCCGCCGTTTCCGCCGGATGGATGTTGAACTCGTCCGGCGCATCGATTTCCAGCATCGCCGCATCCGACACATCCGGCACAAGCTCGATCAGCAGCGACAGAAAGGTCTCATGGGCTTCCCGGCTGAGCGTGGTTTCGAACTGCTGCGCTAGTGCGTCGAAGGCACGGGCTCGGCGCGTTCCATCCACCAGCCCGGTGCGCAACAGCGCTTCCAACGAGCCGGCAACCTTTTCGAGATCATCCGCGATGGTTTGACTGGAAGTGAAGGCCTCATAGACCATCTTGTCCTGTCGCCGGAACGTGATCGCGCGGCGCACGAGGCCAAGCAGCTCTTCCACGCGCGCATCGCCGGCGTCGATCTTCAGCGACCGCACCTCGGCAATGGCATTTTCGCGCGCACTTAATATCGCATCGATCAGGCGGGGATGCTTGTGCGCAAAGAAGATCAGCCCCAGCGCCGAACCGTTGCCGACGCCGAGATAACGGCGGATCGCCGGATCGAGCATCACGGCATCAGGGGACTGGAGCGCAGCCAGATGCTCCACCAGGTCGCAGGAATATTCGCGCATCAAATAGGCCGTCAGCAGCTGTGCCTGCAGCACGCCGCCGAGCGGATGGTCGCGCCCGAGCGACGGGAACGAGCGCGTCCCGAACGTCCCGTTGCCGTCCAAACCGGTGTTGCGCATGAGGTAGCAGACCTCGGATAAGGCCGAGACATCCGGCTGATGCCCTTCAGCGAGCGCCGCCAATGTCTGGTCGAATACCCGCATCGAGCGGTTCGAGCGGCACCAGATCAGCGCATTGGGCGTCGCCCGGCCGTTATAGAGCTTCGGCAGTTCGACACGCGCGGACTCGATGTCGGCTTCCGTGGCCGGGCCTTCGTTCAGCGTGCCCATCATGTCCCAGGCACGCCCAATGATGCGGCCGGTCCGAGCGGTACGGCTTGGCGGAAACGAAAAACCGATAAACGAGAACTCGCGATCCGGCGTCTTGATCGAATACACGACAGTGCCGGACGCACTGGCGTCTATATCGAAGCGCTGCACCGAAATGTCCCAGCGCTCGCGCACCATCTTGTTCATGAACGCGCGCGCCCCGCTGACACGGCTCGGCTGCAGAGCGCCCAGCGCTTTCGGCTTCATCAGCACATCGCTCGAACGCGGCGCGATTGCACCGGCGGGCAGAGAATTCTGGGTCACACTCATTTCGGTGCTTGTTTCCCCTGTTGAAGCTCAGTGATCGCTTCGGCAGCCACGCGCAGCGGCGCTTCGAAGCTGGCGAGCTCGAACCGCGTTTGCGGCATGATCAGCGACACGGTGGCGGAGCAGCGGCCGCGCAAATCGAAGATCGGCGCCGCAATCGCGATCACGCCGCTTTGCGTGTAGCCGCTGGAAACAGCGTAGCCGGTCTTACGCGTTGCCTCGAGCACCGCCTCATCTGCCAGTGGCTCGTCATTGGCGCGCAGCCGCGCCAACATGGCCTCATCCGCAAACGCCGTCAGCACGCGGCCCGAAGCCGAGCCTTCCAGGGACATGGTCGTGCCGATCTTCTGTTCGGCCCGCAGCAGGCTCTGCGACCCAACGCGCGCAACGATGCGCGGCAAACCGCCTTCAAGCACCGCCAAGGAGGCCGTTTCCCCAACCTCCTGCACCAACCTTTCCAGTACGGAGCGGGCGCGCGTGCCGAGATCGGCCTGTTCGAGGGCAGCATCGGCAATGCGGCAGGCATGCATGGACAGCCGGTAACGCATGTCGTCGTCCTGCTCGACCCAGCCCGCTTCCATCAGGGTCAGCAGCCGCTGATAGGCAGTCGGCCGCGACAGCTGCATGGCGGCGGCGATCTCGGGCAGCTTCATGCTGCGCGAACTGTTCGCCAGCACATCCAGCACGGCCATGGTCTTGAGCACGGTGCTCAAAGCCCGTACGCCGCCTTCGCTCTGTATTCTTTTAGAATATGGAGTATCCATAATGAATACGGTCTTGTTGAATGGTCCTTCTGTCAAGCGCCACCAGGGCGACAGCTGCGGCCGTGAAGCGTCCTTCCGCCCTATCTGTCTGGAAAAGCTTGAGATATTTTTTTGCGTAAAACCCGGTATGATGCAGCAGATTTGCGGTAAGACCGGTCATTATCTTAAACAAACCTGATCCGTCATACGCTGACTCGCAGCCTTGCCCAATCAGCAAACAGGCTGCCTGACGAACAAGAAAGGGGCACGCGATCTTGGATTTTCAGTTCGATATAGGCGCCCGTTTGAAGGCGATGCGCTCGGCGGCCGGCCTGTCCCAGCGCCAGTTGGCAGAACGCGCAAACGTGCCTCATGCGCAGATCTCGAATGTCGAGAAGAACAAGGTCAGCCCGTCAGTTTCTACCCTGCGCCGCANNTCGGCGTCAGCATGGCGGACTTCTTCGAGCCCGAGCGCGAAGTCCCGCCCGGGCCATTCTTCGAAGCGGATCAGCTGCTTGATCTGACATCGAAAATCGCCGTCAATGCGATCGGCGAAGGCAGCGGCCGCATGGCCTTTCGCCAGATCGGCGACGCCCGCAGCCACAATCTGCAGATCCTCCACGAAGTCTATGAGCCCGGCGCCGACACGGGCGAAACCCTGCTGCAGCATCCCTCTTCGGAAGGCGGCTATGTCGTGGAGGGTGAACTGGAAGTCACGGTTGATGCCGAGATCCGAGTTCTTCGCGCCGGCGAAGCCTATCTGTTCGACAGCCGCCAGCCGCACCGCTTCCGCAACCTGTCGGACAACAAAACGATCGTCATCTCCGCCTGCACCCCGCCTTATCTCTGACGGTCACAATCTTGAACAAGGCTTGCTCATTATTTTGAGCGGCATTATGCTCTCCTGCAGTCGCATCCAGGAGCCGTCATGTCGTTGTCCCAGCAGTTGCAGAGCCGCCAGAGAGCCGCCGTCGCGGGCGGGGTCGGCACCCGGTCCATCTATGCCGAGCGCGCGCTGAACGCCGAACTGTGGGATGTGGAAGGCAAGCGCTTTATCGATTTCGCCGCCGGTATCGCCGTCAACAACACCGGCCACCGCCACCCCAAGGTCATCAGCGCCGTGCAGGCGCAAGTCGAGCACTTCACCCATACCTGCTTCCACGTCGCACCCTATGAGGGCTACATCCGCCTGGCCGAGCGCCTGAACGCGATGGCGCCGACCGGAGGCGAAAACCGCACCATGCTGGTCACCACCGGCGCCGAAGCCGTCGAGAATGCCGTCAAGATCGCCCGCGCTTATACCAAGCGCCCCGCTGTCATAGCTTTTTCCGGCGCCTTCCATGGGCGCACGATGCTCGGCATGGCGCTTACCGGCAAGGTTGCGCCCTACAAGAAGAACTTCGGCCCCTTCCCGGCCGAGATCTACCATGCGCCCTTCCCCAATGCTTACACCGGCCCATCGGAAGACGAAGCCTTTGCCGGCCTCGAACGCCTGTTTGCGGCCGATATCGACCCGGAGCGCGTTGCAGCCTTCATTATCGAGCCCGTGCAGGGCGAAGGCGGCTTCAACGTCGCGCCCTTCACCTTCCTCAAGCGCCTGCGCGAACTGGCCGACCGACATGGAATTCTGCTGATTGCGGACGAAGTGCAGACCGGCATGGCCCGCACCGGCAAGATGTTCGGCTTCGACCATGCCGGCGTGAAACCCGACCTTATCACCATGGCCAAGGGTCTCGCCGGCGGCTTTCCGCTGTCCGCGGTCACCGGCCGCGCCGAAATCATGAACGCCGCGCATCCCGGCGGCCTGGGTGGCACCTATGCCGGCAACCCGCTCGCCGTTGCCGCCGCCAATGCCGTGCTTGACGTGATCGAGGAGGAGCAGCTTTGCGAACGCGCCCTCATGATCGGCGAGCGCATAACGTCACGTCTGGAAACGCTTGCCGAGCGCCAGGGCATGGAGCGCATCGGCAATGTGCGCGGCCTCGGTGCCATGGTCGCCTTCGAACTCGTGCATGACCGCGCCACCCAGGAAGCGGCCCCCGAACTCACGGCCCGCATCGTCGCGGAAGCGGAAAAACGTGGCCTCATCCTGCTGTCTTGCGGCACGCGCTTCAACGTCATCCGCATCCTAACGCCGCTCACCATCGGCGAGGACACGCTGGAAGAAGGTCTGGCAATCCTGGAAGCTTCGGTGGAAGCCGCCTTTTCGGGCCACGCCAACCACTAAACCCCAAGCGATCGGCCGATGGCTCAAGCCTTTGCGCCCTCTGGCTGATCGCGCCCGCACATTGCGTCGTGCAGCCTGCTGCGCGATACCTGTCTTGTTTCCATTGGCGAAAGGAAAGTGGCCATGAACGGCGCTGATATGCTGTGCGACGTGCTGCTGGTGAACGAGATCGACACCTGCTTCGCCAATCCCGGCACATCCGAGATGCATTTCGTGGCAGCGCTCGATCGCAAGCCGGAAATGCGCTGCGTGCTCGGCCTGTCTGAAGGTGTGGTGACCGGTGCGGCGGATGGCTATGCCCGCATGGCCGACAAGCCCGCCGCAACCCTGCTGCATCTCGGCCCCGGCCTCGCCAACGGTCTTGCCAATCTCCACAATGCCCGCCGCGCCCGCACGCCGATGCTCAACGTGGTCGGCGATCACGCGACCTACCACCTGCAACACGATGCGCCGCTGACCTCCGATATCGAGAGCCTGGCACGGCCCATGTCCCAATGGGTCGGCCGCGTCGCTAATGCGCAGGACGTGCGCTCGAAGACCGAAGAAGCCTACACCGCCTCCTTGACCAAGCGCGGTGTATCGACGCTGATCCTGCCGGCCGACGCCGCCTGGACCGGCCTTGAAGCGCCTGCGCCGACGCGCGTGCAGATCCCGGCCGCACCGCTTCCGGAAACATCGGAGATTGAAGCCGCAGCAGCCGCCCTGCGCGGTGCACGCAAAGGTGTCCTGATCCTCGCCGGTCTCGCTTTGCGTGAAAAAGCGCTGGAAACGGCCGGCCGCATCGCAGCCGCCACGGGTGCGGCCCTGTTCATCCAAACGCCCGCGCGCATGGAACGCGGTGCTGGCCGCGTCGGCGCGACACGCGTGCCCTATCCCATCGCGCAGGCCGTGGAAGCCCTCAAGGCCTTCGATG
>DCDI01000010.1 GCA_002316345.1 Phyllobacteriaceae bacterium UBA1059
TTCCCTTCGCAATCCCCGCATGCACCCGTGTCGTCATAAGCGGTCGGCAGCCCACCGACCTCCTGAACGATGCCGGCGCGATTTGCAAGGATAATCATCCGGCTGCCGCAATAACCCTGGTGGCAATCGCCGTATTCGCCACGCCAGCCCCAGTTATCGTTCGCTCCGAGCTCGGTCAATATCCATTCCGACGGCGCAGTGCCCATCGTGCCGGCCTGGATGGTCGTCGATTTCGCAACGAATGCGGGCTTGCCATTTGTCTCGCCGACGATGAATGCACCGACCAGGCCTTGCATGGCATGGGCGGTAATCGCTTCGCCCTGCTGATCGATGGCCTGTCCATTTGCAATGGCATACAAACGCTTTCCGCTGCCGAGCGTCTTGATCTCGGATTGCGCGATCTTCATGCAATACGGCATCCCTTCAAACCGGGATATCCAGCAGCCGTGCTCCTTTTCCTGTTTGCCGTAGATGTGATTCATCAGACGCGCCGCGGCATCACGCGCGTTGCCGGAAGCGAGCAGGTTAGAAGGAATGTCACCGGGCGGCGGCTGCCTGGGGTCCATGACGCCGGATTGGGCAAGCGTGGACAGCAATTCCACCATGGGCGCGTGGCCGCTCAGTTCGACCAGCAGTTCCTTGGTGTCCTCGGTACGCTGGGCGGTGTACTGGATGCTGGTTTTCCACGCCGGCCCGCTCGTATCGACGAGTTCAGGAAGTCGCTTGCTGTCCTGCAGGGAGGTGAAAACCGGGTCGCCGACGATTTGACCGGCATTGGCCAGCGTAATCTCGAGCGAGGCTTCGCATGTGACCTTGCCGATTTTCTCGTCCTTGTTCGATGTGCGAATGGTCGTGACGGCGATCTGCATGCGCTTATTGAGGCGGTCGAGCAGTTCGGTGTCGCTCCCTGAGCCCGACAAGGCTTTTCCCAGCGTTTCCTCGACGCCCTGTTTGACGAGGTCGATGGTGGACGGGTCAATGCAAGTGGGCTGGGTTTTGCTGCAGCCAGCGCCGATCGCCGCCACAACAACCAGCGCGATCACACGACGAATATCGCGTAATCCCAGGCCCGCCAGCAGAGAAAAGGTTTTCATATGGGGATATATGCTAAAGATGCAACAGTTTAGCACTGCCGTATCCCGAAATATTTCCAAATGAAATAGAAAAACGCCATCGCAAGGTTCGTCGCGATGGCGTTTTTGTTCCTGCTACGGCCATTCAAGGCCGCATTAACCTCAAGCCGCTTTTTCCAGCGCCTCGGTTTCCTCGGTCGGNNGCCTTGGCGCCCTCGCCCACGGCGATGACGATCTGCTTGAACGGCACGGTGGTCACGTCGCCGGCGGCAAACACGCCCGGGATCGAGGTTTCACCACGCACGTCGACTTCGATCTCGCCGTACGGCGACAGTTCCAGCGTGCCCTTCAGCCATTCGGCGTTCGGGATCAGGCCGATCTGGACGAACACGCCGGCCAGTTCCACGCGGTGGGTCTCGCCCGACAGGCGGTCCTTATACGACAGGGCGGTGACTTTCTTGCCGTCGCCATGGATTTCCGTGGTTTGGGCGTTCTTGATCACGTTCACGTTCTTCAGGCTGTAGAGCTTGCGCTGCAGGACCGCGTCGGCGCGCAGTTCCGCGCCGTATTCGATCAGGGTCACGTGCTCGACGATGCCGGCCAGGTCGATCGCCGCTTCGACGCCCGAGTTACCGCCGCCGATCACCGACACGCGCTTGCCCTTGAACAGCGGACCGTCGCAGTGCGGGCAATAGGCCACGCCGTGGTTCTTGTACTCTTTTTCGCCCGGCACGTTGATTTCGCGCCAGCGGGCGCCGGTCGACAGGATCACCGACTTGGCTTTCAGCAGCGCGCCCGACTCGGTCGTCACTTCGAACAGCTTCTCGCCTTCGTTGCGCTCCAGCTTGGCGGCACGCTGCAGGTTCATGATGTCGACTTCGTACTGCTTGACGTGCTCTTCCAGCGAGACAGCAAACTTCGGTCCTTCGGTTTCTTTCACCGACACAAAGTTCTCGATCGCCAGGGTATCCATCACCTGGCCGCCGAAACGGTCTGCCAGCACGCCGGTACGGATGCCTTTGCGGGCCGAGTAGATCGCCGCTGCCGCACCGGCAGGGCCGCCGCCGACGATCAGCACGTCGAAGGCTTCTTTCTTGCTCAGTTCTTCCGCCTTCTTGGCGCCGGCGCCGGTGTCGAGCTTGGCGAGGATTTCCTCGACGCTCATGCGGCCCTGGCCGAAGTGCTCGCCGTTCAGGAACATCATCGGCACTGCCAGGATCTGGCGTGCTTCGACTTCATCCTTGAACAGGCCGCCGTCGATGGTCGTGACCTTGATGCGCGGGTTGATGATCGACATCGAGTTCAGCGCCTGCACGACTTCCGGGCAGTTGTGGCACGACAGCGAGATAAAGGCTTCGAACACGAAGTCGCCCGGCAGGTTCTTGATCTGCTCGATGACAGGCGCATCGAACTTGATCGGGTGGCCGCCCACTTGCAGCAGGGCCAGCACCAGCGAGGTGAACTCATGGCCCAGCGGAATGGCGGCGAATTCGATGCCGATATCGGTGCCGACGCGGTTGATGGCGAACGACGGTTTGCGCGTTGCATTGCCGTCTTCGCGGTAAGTAATCTTGGTGCCCAGGGAAGTGATTTCCTTGAGCAGCTCTTCCATTTCTCGCGCTTTTGGCGAGTCATCAAGCGATGCAACGATCTCAATCGGCTGCACCACTTTTTCCAAATAGGCTTGTAACTGCTTCTTGAGGGTTGCGTCCAGCATGGTGATTTTCCTTGAAATACAGAGGTTTTTATTGGAAGCCCGCCAATCGGCGGGCTTCCGGTGCTACTGATTTACTGCCAACAACTTGCTGCTACTGCTTAGATCTTGCCGACCAGGTCCAGCGACGGGGTCAGGGTTTCGGCGCCTTCGGTCCACTTGGCTGGGCA
>DCDI01000241.1 GCA_002316345.1 Phyllobacteriaceae bacterium UBA1059
GGCGCCCTTCGGCCACATGAAGGTCTTGTAGTAGAAGCCGGCCGAGAACATCGGCGAGCCGATATTGTTGACGGCGCCGACATCATAAGCGAGCGACGGCCAGCGGTTCTGCGATACGGCGGTCAGCCCGTCGTAAAGCTCCTGCACGGTGGCGCGCACATTCGGCGTCTTGCGGGCGGCGTCTCGATGGATGCCGACCAGCGCGTTCGGTTCTTCCGGCCCAGCTGAAAGAAAGCCGCGCGGCCGGTGATATTTGAACGAGCGGCCAACGAGATGCACGCCATTGGCGAGCAGCGCGGAGGCCAGCGTATCGCCTTGAACGCCGGCATAGGTCTGGCCGTCAAAGGTGAAGGCGAGCGGCGCGGCGGTGCCGAGCCGGCCCTTGTTCGGAATGCGATGCGACGCTGTAACGGCCTTCTTGGTGGTGGTCGTCCCCATCACGCTTCTCCATCGGTCGATACGCGGTCGCGCGCCGGCGTTTCCACGTTCTGATCCGCCGGCGGGATGTTTTCCCAAGCGCTGTGTTCCGGCAGGGTCTTCAAGACTTCCGCTGGCTCCGGTTGTGGTTCGCCGGCCTTGTAAACGCGCAGGAACTTGTCGGTGACGGAATCGCGCACGGCATTGAAGAAGCGGCCACAGCCATGAATGTGCCGCCAGCGCTCATAAACCAGCCCTTTCGGGTTGGTGCGGATAAAGAAGAAGCTCTCGAAGGCCTCGTCGCTTTCACCCACGATGTTGGTGGAGCGTGCGATATGCGCCTCGCCGCCATTCCGGAATTCGACCTCTGGCCGCTCTTCCTGGCAATAAGGACAGTTGATCAACAGCATCGTTTAAACAGTCCTCTAGAGTTCGCCTGGGCCGATAGCCGCGCCGCGTGGTTGGTCGCAAAGACGCCTGCCCTGCGCCATCAGTGGCCCCATCGCCTGGATGCGTTGTTCCATCGTGAGTTCCGGCTTAATCAGGCCGCCATCGCCGAGATTGCCGATCCCGAGATCGAACGGGTTGACGGACACCTGCACAACACGGGGCTGATCTTCATGGTCTTCTGCGGCTTCCGAAAAATACACCATCGGCTGACCCAGGATCGTCGCGCAAAGGAGGGTTCCGCGTGGCACGGAAAACGGCCAATCCGCCTCTTTCCCGTTGCGCTCGATCATCTGCACGCGAAAATCCTCTGCACCAGGCATAAGGCTTTGCCGATGGTCGTCAGCAACAAGCAAAGGAACGGCAACGGCCATGGCGACAACCGGCAAGATCAATGGGCAACAGCCGCGGCAGCCGCCTCGTCGATCAACCGGCCGGTGCGGAAGCGTTCCAGCGTGAACGGCGCGTTGATCGGATGCGGATTGTCGTTGGCGATCGTATGCGCAAAGACATGACCCGAACCCGGCGTTGCCTTGAAGCCGCCCGTGCCCCAGCCGCAGTTGACGTAGAGGCCTGGCACAGGCGTCTTGGCGAGGATCGGCGAGCGGTCCGGCGTCACATCCACAATGCCGCCCCATGACCGCAGCATCTTCATGCGCGTAAACATCGGGAACATCTCGCAGATCGCATCCAGCGTGTGGTTGATGATGTGCAAGCCGCCGGTCTGCGAATAGGAAATGTACTGGTCGGTGCCAGCGCCGATCACCAGCTCGCCCTTGTCGGACTGCGAAATATAGGCGAGCACGGTAGTGGACATGGCCACGCAGGGGAAGCAGGGCTTCACCGGCTCCGACACCAGTGCCTGCAGCGGGTAGCTTTCCAGCGGCATGCGCACGCCGGCCATTTCCATCAGCACCGACGTATGGCCGGCCGCAACCACGCCGATCTTCTTGGCGCCGATGAAGCCCTTCGACGTATCCACACCAATAACATGGCCGTTGGACGAGCGGCGTACTGCCGTCACTTCACAATTCTGGATGATGTCGACACCCCGCGCCGACGCTGCACGGGCATAGCCCCAGGCCACAGCATCGTGGCGCGCGGTGCCGCCCCGGCGCTGCAGGGCCGCGCCGACGATCGGATAGCGCGCCTGCTTAGACAGGTTCAGCGGCGGCAAGAATTCCTTGGCTTCTTCCGGCGACAACCACTCATTGTCGATGCCGTTCAGCCGGTTGGCATGGATGTGGCGCTTGAAGACCTGCACGTCGTGCACATTGTGCGCCAGCATCATGACGCCGCGCGGGCTGTACATGACGTTGTAGTTCAGGTCCTGGCTCAGCCCATCCCACAGCTTCAGCGCGTGATCGTATAGCCCGGCGCTCTCGTCATAAAGGTAGTTGGAGCGGATGATCGTGGTGTTGCGGCCGGTATTGCCGCCGCCGAGCCAGCCCTTTTCGAGCACGGCGATATTGGTGATGCCATGCTCCTTGGCGAGGTAATAGGCCGTCGCCAGACCGTGGCCGCCCGCGCCGATGATGATGACATCGTAGTCCTTGCGAGGCTCCGGCGAGGTCCATTGCTGGTCCCAGCCTTTATGGCCACGCATTGCCTCGCGCGCGATCGCAAAGACCGAATATTTCCGNNCTACGAATATTTCCGCATGGCCAAGCCTCGAACAAACCTGATGGAGCGTCAACGACCAGCTTCCTGCAAAGCTTTGTGTCGCCGCTGCCGCTTCCCTAGCACTAATGAAAAGCCGCTTCCATCTGTGCTCTGAATGCGACGGGTTTAGCCGCTTTGCGTCTTCCTGACACGCGTGCAAAACCGAGCGCAAGTCAAAAGCGACGTAACGGAAAGCAGATGGACAAACGGCCGTTCCGCTGGTATTTACAGGGACGTCGCAGGCAGGTTCTGCCGCGATGGCATGACCCGTTGCCGCAAGCGGGCTGCATTTCATTGAAACCCTTTGAACCGGTGGAAGCCCGTGCAGGTCCTCGTTCGCGACAACAATGTTGATCAGGCGCTGCGCGCGCTCAAGAAGAAGCTGCAGCGCGAGGGCGTCTTTCGCGAGATGAAGATGCGCGACCACTTCGAAAAGCCCTCGGAAAAGCGCGTTCGTGAAAAAGCCGAAGCCGTCCGCCGGGCGCGCAAGCTGGCGCGCAAGCTGGCGCAGCGTGAAGGTCTGATTGCGGCACCGAAACCGGCTGCAACGGCACGTCCTTCCGCACGCTGAGTGCGCGATACGCTTTTCGCCTAGATTTCGTCTCTTTTTTGAGGCTTTAGCCCTGTGGTGGCGCGGCGTAACCGCCTTGCCGCCATTTTCATTTTGCCTCCGGCCTTCCTTTCGTCAGACTGGCGGCACGCTCTTTGATTCGGATGCGCGCCGAGCCGCGTGTTTTGTGGGGGACCAACTCCGATGCGCTATTCCGCCGTGCCCGCCCGTCAGCTGCGTTCCGCAATGCTGGCCGCAACCGTTCTGCCGGTGCTGGGGCTTGCTGCCTGTCAGTCGACCGGCCCGATGGGCGAAGTGGCGAGCATCCAGACCGCGCAGGGTTCGAGCGAAAACATTTCTTCGCTGACCTCCGTGATCGACCGCAATCCTCGCGATCCCGAAGCCTATAATGTGCGTGGCTCCGCTTACGGCCGTGCAGGCGATTATCGCCGCGCCATCAAGGATTTCGACCAGGCACTGGCGCTCAACCCGAACTTCTACCAGGCCTATGCCAACCGCGCGCTGATCAACCGCTATCTCGGCCAGCAGCCGCAGGCGATTGCCGACTACAACAAGTCGCTTCAGATCAACAGCAACTATGCCGCCGCCTATATCGGTCGCGGCGACGTGTATCGCCTGGCCGGCAACAGCCAGCAGGCGTTGCAGGATTATGAACGCGCAATCCAGATGAACACGACGGATCCGCGCGCGTATGCCGGACGTGGCCTCGTTTACCAGACCACCGGCCAGCATCAGCAAGCCATCGAGGATTTCGCCACCACGATCTCGCTCGCGCCCGACCAGCCCAACGGCTACAACGGCCGCGGCCTGTCCTATCTGGCGCTCGGTGACGACGACAACGCCTTTGCCGACTTCAACGTCGCCATCAAGCTCAATGACGGTGTGGCGGAAAGCTGGACCAACCAGGGTCTGGTCTACGAAAAGCGCGGCGACAAGGCTCGCGCCGCCAAATCCTATGCCCGCGCCGCTCAGCTCGATCCGAACTACAAGCCGGCAGTGAACGGCCTTTCGCGCACCCGCAGCGGCGGTGCTTGATCCAAGCGCGCGCCGTGCGAACCGACTCGGGTCACGGGTGTTGAGGTTTGTAACACCTTGTGACCTTCCGTCGCTCATCCTAGGCGGAACAACCTGGCTGGTGCGGGATTGTTGGGACTTCTTCCGTTTGTAGGAGTTCCTCATCATGAAATCAGTCATTGCCCTCGCCGCCCTTGCTGCCGGTCTTTCTGCCGCGCCCGCCGCTTTCGCAAACGAGCGTGTTCAGCTCGGCGTTCTCAGCTGCGACATCCAGGGTGGTACGAGCTTCATCGTCGGCTCGAACAAGTCCGTCGATTGCGAATACACGCCGGCGCGCGGCGGATCGGTGCAGCGCTATAGCGGCATGATTTCGAAGCTCGGCGTTGATCTCGGCATGACGCAGGGCGGCAATCTTCATTGGGCCGTGTTCGGCGTGAACTACAACGTCGGCGACGGTGAATTGGCCGGCAACTATTACGGCGCGAATGCTGAAGCGAGCATCGTTGTGGGCGCAGGTGCAAACCTGCTGACTGGCGGCCCGCGCACCAGCTTCACGCTGCAGCCGCTCAGCGTTCAGGCACAGACTGGCCTCAATGCCGCTGTTGCCGTTTCCGGCCTGGAACTCACCTACTCCTACAAGTAAGGCTCCGGCCTTCTCGTATAAAGAAGGCCGGCATCACTGCCGGCCTTCTTTATTGGTCTCAGTGGTCCATCGCCTTGACGATGTCTTCGGTCATCTTCTTGGCGTCGCCAAGCAGCATCATCGTGCCATCCTTGTAGAACAGCGTATTGTCGATGCCGGCATAGCCGGAGCCAAGCGAGCGTTTCACGAACAGGCAGGTGCGGGCCTTGTCCACATCCAGGATCGGCATGCCGTAGATCGGCGAAGACTTGTCGTCGCGCGCCGAAGGATTGGTGACGTCGTTGGCGCCGATCACATAGGCTACATCGGCCTGCGCGAATTCCGAGTTGATGTCTTCGAGCTCGAAGACCTCGTCATAAGGCACGTTTGCTTCGGCGAGCAGCACGTTCATGTGGCCGGGCATGCGGCCGGCAACCGGATGGATCGCGTATTTCACTTCAACGCCATTGGCCTTGAGCTTGTCGGCAAGCTCACGAAGCGCGTGCTGCGCCTGCGCTACCGCCATGCCGTAGCC
>DCDI01000194.1:0-193 GCA_002316345.1 Phyllobacteriaceae bacterium UBA1059
ATCCACTCCGCAGCCTTGCCACCCTGCAACGCCGTTACCACGGCAGCCGCCGCCAACTCGCCGCCCACGCCGAAGCTGCTCAGCGCCACAAGATCGAAGCCGCCCGCTACTGCTTCCATGCCGAAGGCCATCGTCGCCGCGCAACCGCGTTCGTCGAACGCAGCACCTGCCGTGAAATCTTCCGTCGGCACGT
>DCDI01000194.1:288-665 GCA_002316345.1 Phyllobacteriaceae bacterium UBA1059
GACCATGGCCGCCGTATCTGCGATCGCCTCGGCACCGAGTCCCTGCGCCGCAATCCCGTGATTACCCGCAAACAGCGCGATCAACGGTCGGTCCACGGAAGGCGGCCGGCTGGTCCAGGTCGTCAGCCATTCCGCGATCTCTCCGAGCCGCCCCAGCCCCGCGCCCGCCGCACCCAGCTGCGTGATCCGCTCGCGCACCCGGTTGGCTGCGAAGGCATTCGCCTCGGGCATGTCGCGCAGCAAAGCACGGAAATCGTCGAAAGGAAGGGCACTGGTCATGATCTGGCGTCTCCTGACCGCGACAGCACGGTCGTGAGGCCGCGATAAACCTTCCCGGCTTGCATTGGCAAGGTGTTCGTCCCATGTGGATCAGGCAA
>DCDI01000194.1:692-5216 GCA_002316345.1 Phyllobacteriaceae bacterium UBA1059
ATCGAATCGCCCTGCATTCTCGTCTGCTCGATCGACATGAAGACCGGCTATTGCTTCGGCTGCGGCCGCACGCGCGATGAAATCTCCGACTGGCTCACCATGACGCCAGAGCAGCGCCGCACCGTTATGGCCACATTGCCGGCACGCCTCGAAACCGTCGAGCGCAAGCCACGCCGCGAAACCCGCCGCACCCGCATGGCGCGCGAACGGGACGTGAGCTGAGCATGCGCCGGCCGCCGCAACTTCTCTGGATCGTCCTCGCCATCCTCGCCGCCGGCCTGCTCCTGCTTGTCTTCAACCACGATGCGGGCAGCACCTTCGGCCTCGAAAATGATCAGTTCGCCAACATCCTGACCGCCGGCCTGCTGGTCACCGTCATCTCCGCTGGCATCGTCGCCTCGCGCCCTTCCTTTGGCGAAGTCACCCGCAACATCGCAGCCTGGCTGTTCATCCTGCTCGCGCTGACGACAGGCTACACCTACCGCTACGAGCTGCAGGATATCGCCAGCCGCGTCACTGCCGGACTGGTTCCGGGCAGTCCACTGTCCGTCACCGACAGCGAAGGCAATGTCACGGTGACCGTGGAGAAAACCGGCAGCGGCCACTTCGAGGCCCGCGCGGCGATCAATGGCAAGCCCGTCCAGGTCATGGTCGACACCGGCGCCAGCATGACCGTGCTCACGGTGGAAGACGCCCGCTCGATCGGCCTCGATGTCGAGGCGCTGAACTTCACCGTCCCGGTATCCACCGCCAACGGCGTCACGGTTGCTGCCCGCGCTCGCGCCCAGACCATCGCCATCGGCAACATCGAACGCGGACCTCTGCCGATCCTCGTCGCCCAACCCGGCGCCTTGAGCCAAAGCCTGCTCGGCATGAACTTCATGGGCACCCTGTCGGGCTATGATGTGCGCGGCGATCGCATGGTGCTGCGAGATTAGGGTCAAGACCTATTAGATCAGGCTGACGAAGAAGCGGATCGAGACAGCCAGCGCGAACAAGCCGAAGACGATCTCCAGATGCCGTTTTTTAAGCGCGTGCGCGATCCGCACGCCATAGGGTGTCATGACCAGCGCAATCGGGATGATCAGCGCACAGGCGATCCAGTTCACGAAACCGGTTGATCCCAGCGGCAGGTTCGGATCACCCCAGCCCGCCCATATGTAACCGATCGTGCCGGGTATCGCGATCAACACGCCGACGCCTGACGACGTCGCAACCGCCTGATGCATGGAGCGGCCGTAGAGCGTCATGAAAGTGTTGTTCATGATGCCGCCGCCGATCCCCATCAGCGTCGACAAAAAGCCGATCACGACCCCGACCATTGCGCGAGCAGGCCCAGTCGGGATCTTGCGGCCAAGGCGCCAGCTGTCGCGGTTGAACAAAAGCTTGAACCCGACAGCCACCATGATCAGCATGAAGATCACGCGCAGGCCTTCAGACGAAATATACGCCGCCGTCAGCGAGGCCAGCAACACGCCGACCGGAACCGGTATCAGGAAGCTCCTCAACAGCGCCTTGTCCACCGCGCGACGTTTCAGATGCCCCTGATAGGATCGAAGCGACGTTGGGATGATGATCGCAAGCGACGTGCCGACCGCCACATGCATGCGCACAGCTTCNNACCTGGTAGAACACCGGCACCAGGACCGCCCCGCCGCCGATACCGAACACGCCGGCCAGTAAGCCGGACACGACTCCGCCAAGCGCGATGGCACCTGCGAAAACCACCAACTGTTCGATGGAAACCATGATCCGCCCAGCCCCGCCCCCGCGAAGCGCTAGAGGCGAACGTCAGCGATGTAAACCGCGCCGGCCCTAGGCAGCGACGGAAGCCATCGCCGCAGACCGATCGACCTCACCGAGCGCGCGCCAAAGAACCTGCGACCGCGCATCCGGCTTGGTCGCATCGCTCGACAGGATCTGCCGATAGCGCCGGGCACCGGGCAAACCATGGAACAGCCCGACCATGTGGCGCGCGACGTGAGACAACCGTCCCCCGGCATCGATATGCCGGTCAGAATAGTCCGCCATGGCCGCGAAGAGGGCATCGTAATCGGCCGCCTTGGCTTGCGCGCCATAAAAGCGGCTGTCCACCTCAGCCAGCAAACCGGGTGTCTGGTAAGCCGCACGTCCAAGCATCACGCCATCGGTGCCTGCAAGCAGCAGCTCGGCCTCATCCAGCGAGTGGATGCCGCCATTAATACCGATGAAGCGCTCGGGCAGTCGCGCCTTCAAGCGCCGCACCCGGTCATAATCCAGCGGCGGGATTTCCCGATTTTCCTTCGGCGAAAGCCCCTGCAGCCAGGCCTTGCGCGCATGCACCCAAAGCCCATCCGCGCCCACGTCAAACACTCGATCGGCGATCGCATCCAAAGCCGGCTCGGGATCCTGATCATCCACTCCGATCCGGCATTTCACCGTCACGGGAATGTCCACGGCCTCGCGCATCGCTTCCACGCAGGCTGCAACGACATCCGGCGTCTTCATCAGGCACGCGCCAAAGGTGCCGGATTGCACGCGGTCTGACGGGCAACCGACATTCAGGTTGATCTCGTCATAGCCGAACCCTTCGCCGATCCTTGCTGCTTCCGCGAGCTTGAGCGGGTCCGATCCGCCAAGCTGTAGGCTAAGCGGATGCTCAACCTGATCAAAGCCCAGCAAACGCTGCCGATCTCCATGGATCACCGCATCCGCCACCACCATCTCGGTGTAAAGCAGCGCATGCCGGCTCAACTGCCGATGGAAAAAGCGACAATGCCGATCGGTCCAATCGATCATCGGTGCTACCGCAAAGCGCGGCGCATAGGTTTGGGCAGGCTTGGCTTCGTTCATGACCCATCATACCGGATGTCGCGGCATCGCGTCATCGTCTTGCGTGCAGCAATCGTGAGCATTCACGGAATAGGCGATCACGGAATGTGTGTGACCTGTTTACCCCAGGCATAAAAATTGATGCTGGTCCAATCGCTTAGGAATTGTTCCTGACACAATCCCTGCCTAGGAACGAAGCGGGACATTCTCTGCAGACCGGCTCCGGTCTCAACTTGTAGTTATTCCATGCTGACCAAAAAAGGCAAGTACGGGCTGAAGGCGCTGATTTATCTGGCGCAGATGCCCGTCGGCCGACTCGCTTTCGTCAATGACATCGCGGTGGCCAACAACATTCCGAAGAAGTTTCTGGAAGCCATTCTTGGCGAGCTGCGCAATGCCGGCTTCCTGTTGAGCCGCAAAGGCAAGGATGGCGGCTACCGACTAGCGAAGCCGGCGACCGAGATCAAGATCGGGCATGTCATCCGTGTGCTCGACGGGCCACTTGCCCCGATCGCCTGCGCCAGCCGCACGCAGTATAAGCGCTGCGATGATTGCGATGAGGTGACGTGCCAGGTCCGTCACATGATGCTGGAAGTGCGTCAGGCCATGTCCGACCTTCTCGACAATCGCAGCCTCGCTTCGATGCGCGACTCGGCCAATGACGACCTGCCGCTCATCATCAAGCTCGACGCGTGATCACTGCGAGACACTGATCCGGTAGGAGGCCGGTTCGAGCCGGCCTTCGCGAGTTTAGAGATCCAGCTTTGTCCATGCGCCGTCATTCTGTGACGAGCGCACGCAAGCCTCCACGAAGGCCACCCCTTCCACGCCATCTGAGATGTTCGGGAACACGACCTCGGCGGGAACTTGGCTTCCGTGACGCGCAGCCTTGATCGCTCGCGCCGCCTCCGCATAGATCGTCGCGAACCCTTCCAGATAGCCCTCCGGATGCCCCGCCGGGATACGGCTGACCCGCGTTGACGCCGATAGGGCGCCAGCACCGTTACGCGTCAGCAGGCGCTTCGGCTCACCAAATGGCGTGTACCAAAGATAATTCGGATCGGCCTGGAACCACTCGATCCCGCCCTTGGTGCCGTAAACCCGCAGCCGAAGCCCGTTCTCGTTACCCGGCGCGACTTGGCTCGCCCAAAGCATCCCCTTGGCCGCAACGCCGTTCTGCGCCTTGAAGCGCAGCATGACGTGCGCATTGTCATCCACCGCACGGCCGGGAACGAAGGCGTCGAGATCGGCCGCCAGCGCGTCGAGTTCAAGCCCGGTCACGAAGCGCGCGAGATTGAACGCATGCGTGCCGATATCGCCGGTGGAACCGCCGACACCAGACTGCGACGGATCCGTGCGCCATACCGCACCCTTGGCTCCGGTATCTTCGACCTTCTCCGTCAGCCAGTCCTGCGGATATTCCGCCTGCACAACGCGGATATCGCCCAGCAAGCCATCGGCCACCATCTGCCGCGCCTGCCTGATTTGCGGATAACCGGTGTAGTTGTGCGTCAGCACGAACAGCTTGCCTGATTTGGCTGCGATCTCCGCCAACGCCTTCGCATCAGCCAGGTTCGACGTGACCGGCTTGTCGCAGATCACATGAATGCCGGCTTCCAGAAAGGCCTTGGCGGCCGGAAAATGCAGATGGTTCGGTGTCACGATCGACACCGCCTCGACCCCATCCGCCAGCGCCCCCTCCACCTCGGCCAT
>DCDI01000145.1 GCA_002316345.1 Phyllobacteriaceae bacterium UBA1059
GCTGTGCTGCAGGCGTCGCCTGCTGCCGAGCCGGTTCGAACGCGTCAGCAACCGACTGCGCCAGATCACGCGAAATGCCGCGCTGCCAGATTTCTGCTGCCTGCATCACATCGCGAGTCACGCGGCCGCCCTGGTCGAGCAATTTTGCACCCGCTGGCGACTTGTAGAAGGTGGCGATTTCGTTGAGTTCCTGCTCGGTGAAGGCGCGCGCATAAACCTGCGCAGCCTCGTTCTCGAGGTCAGCACGACGCTTGGCCAACTCGAGGGTCTTCTCGTCAACGGTCTTGACGATCAGGTCTTCCAGGTTCGGATCCTTCTGGATCATTTCCTGCTTCAAGGCCTGCGCGCCGGTCGGCAGGATCGAATCGAACTGATCAGTGATCTTCACCGCCGAAAGCGCTGCGCGAGCGGCTGCCAGATGCGAAGGCGTTACTTCCTGCGCGAAGGCCGCGCCTGCGCCGAGCAGCAGCACTGCACCGGTAACTCCGGCAATCAGCCGGCGAGCACGAAACGTCTGAACCATGAGATGATAGACTCCTTGTCAGCCAGCAGACTGCATCACGTCGATGCCGTCTTCGCCCGCTATGATGGCGATGGTAGTTAGCCCCAGAAACAATCCATGCTCCACGACGCCGGGAATGGCAACGAGGGCAGCAGACAGCGCTCTTGAATCGGGAATGCGGCCAAAAGATGCGTCGAGAATGAGATGTCCCCCATCCGTCACGAACGACTCGTCGCGACCGCTTCTCAGCGTCAGTTCGCCCTGCAGACCAAGCGTCTCGGCTGCGCGGAGGATGGCGAGGCGGGTGACTTCAAGGCCGTAGCGATTGACTTCGATCGGCAAGGGGAAAGCGCCGAGGCAATCGACCTTCTTGCTGTTGTCCGCGATGATGATCAGCCGATTGGCAGCCGTTGCGACGATCTTTTCGCGCAACAAGGCCCCACCGCCGCCCTTGATCAGGTCGAGTGCGGGATCGATCTCGTCCGCACCATCGATCGCCAAGTCGAGAACCGGCGTTTCTTCAAGCGAGGAAAGCTTGATGCCGAGTTCCATGCACAGCCGCGCCGTGCGCTCGGAGGTCGGCACGCCCGTGACCTTCAATCCATCGGCGACCTTTTCGGCCAGCAGCTTCACGAATTCCTCGGCTGTGGAGCCGGTGCCGATGCCAAGCCGCATCCCGTCTTCAACATAAGCCAAGGCGGCGCGTGAGGCTTCGATCTTGCGGTTCGTCGCGTCCATGAGCAGGTTCTGGTTGATCGTGGCCGCGCTCCTATCATCTTTGGCCACGCGGGCAAAGCCGCACTTGCCGTCTTCCCCTGCCAAGGCTATCGCGGGTGCCATGACCCAACCCATTATCGTCTTCGATCTCGATGGAACGCTGGTCGACACCAGCCCGGATCTGCTGGCGGCGCTGTCTCACAGCCTCAAAGACAGTGGCCTGCCGCCGATCGATCCGGCGCTTTTCCGCGCTTATCTGGGCATGGGTGGACGCGCGATGATTGAACGCGCCTTCCGCCAAGCCAACCGCTCGCTTGATGCGGATCAGCATGAGAAGCTGATCACCACCTTCCTGCAGCACTATACCGACAACATTCCCGGCACCTCTCAGCCGTTTCCGGGTGTGCTCGATGCCATGCAGCGCTTCGCCGATGCCGGCTGGAAGCTCGCCATTTGCACCAACAAGTTCGAGAAGCTCAGCCACGCCCTGGTTGAAGGCCTTGGCATCCACGCGCACTTCGCCGCCAATTGCGGTGCCGACACCTTCGCGTGGCGCAAGCCCGATCCACGCCATCTGCTTTCCACCATCGAACAGGCCTGCGGAGACCCGGATCAGGCGGTCATGGTGGGCGATTCGAAGACCGATATCGACACGGCCAAAGCGGCAGGCATTCCGGTGGTAGCGGTGGATTTCGGCTATACCGACCAGCCCGTCGCCACCTATGAGCCGAGCATGGTCATTTCGCATTACGACGAGCTGACGGTAGCGGTCGCGACAAGGCTGATCGCGGCAGCGAATGAAGGAACGACGACGCAAGCCGAAGCACCTTGACTTGCGCCAGTGCCGCTCGTAAACACCGCGCCACGTTCAGGCGCATGGTCGCCTCGGCGGGCGATTAGCTCAGCGGGAGAGCACACCCTTCACACGGGTGGGGTCACAGGTTCAATCCCTGTATCGCCCACCATTCTCCACGCAAATAATCCAAACGAAAAAAGCCGCCGCTGCCCGAAGGCAGAACGGCGGCTTGTGTCTGTCGCGTTGCGCGAAAGCTTTAGAAGATCAGCTTCAGCAAGCCGATGACCACTGCAAGGCCAATCAGGAAGATGATTAGGGCTGTGATGCCGAGGCCTTTAAGCATGGGTCGTTCTCCGATCTGCGTTTGTTATGCAGCACGAACGAAGAAGGCGGCAGGGTGTTCCACACGATCTGAGATCACGCCGAACGCCTTGCCGCCTTCATCAGTCAGTCAGCCGTCAGATCGCTCTTAGATCGACGGTGCGCGCGAATCGCTGGTCTTGCGCAAAGCCGCCAGAACCTTGGCGTCGCGGTCATAAACGTCCGGCGAATAATGCACCTCGCCGGCCTGGTTCGGCCAAGCCGTGAAGTAGGCGACATAGACCGGGATCTTGCGCGTCACCTTTTCCGTGGAATGGCCCTGCTTCAGCTTGGCTGCGACATGCGCCACATCCGTGCCAAGCACGGCGGCCGCCATCGCACGCGGATCCGACAAGCGGACGCAGCCATGGCTCAAAGCGCGCGCGTCGCGGCTGAAGAAGGCCTTTTGCGGCGTGTCATGCATGTAGATCGCATGCTTGTTGGGGAACAGGATCTTCAACTCGCCCAAGGCATTCGCTTCGCTCGGCGTCTGGCGAACATTGTAGGGAATGTTGCTGCCATTGGCCGCCCAGTTGATCGTGGACGACGGGATGCGCTTGCCGCTGGCATCAGAGACTTCATAGCCGGCACGGTCGAGATAGCCGGGATCGTTGATCAGTCGCGGCAGCATCTCGTTGACGATGATCGAGCGCGGCACACCCCAATACGGGTTGTAGTCGACCTGCTCCAACTCGTCATAAAAGAAGCTCGTCTGGTGCGTCGGGCTGCCGACCACCGTGCGCATCGAAAGCTTATCGGTGCCATTCTCGCGATAGGTCGCGGTAAAGGCGGCAGCGTTCAGGAACACATGCGTCGAACCAAGGTCGGACGGGTGCCAGCGC
This sequence comes from Phyllobacteriaceae bacterium UBA1059, assembly GCA_002316345.1. GTDB lineage: Bacteria > Pseudomonadota > Alphaproteobacteria > Rhizobiales > Rhizobiaceae > Tianweitania. The sequence goes on from DCDI01000145.1 coordinate 3,218, forward strand.
AGCTGTTCCAACGCCACTTCGAGTTTCTCGATGCGGTCCGCCTTCGACACACCGGCAATGGCAGCCACCGTGCGGCCACCGACGACGCCATCCGGCTTCAAGCCATGCGCCTGCTGAGCGGCCTTCACCACGGCAACCAGTTCAGGCGTATAGATCTCGCTGCTTGCATTGGCACTGATCACGGCACCATGCGCTGCCTTGAAAGCGGCGTCGCCCTTCTGGTCGATCAGCGTCAAGAGCTTCGGCAGTTCCGCGCTGGTCTCGCCCGGCTTCAGGAGCAGCTTCGGATCAACGATGATCGTGTGCTCGCGCTCGGCTTCGAGCGACTTCAGCTCGGTGCGTAGTGCTGCATATTCCGCGTTCTGCGGATGCTGACCTTCAAGATAGGTCTTGATGTCGACGCCGCTTGCCATCGCATTGAGCGCCGCCTCGTAGTCCACCGACTTGGCTGCGAAATCATGATAGCCCGACAGAAGGTTCGGGTTGATGCGCCCCGCATGGGCGTCGCGGATGTAACGCAGCACGCGCGCCGACATCGTCATCTCGTAGCGGATCAGAGCCGGNNGATGCGGTAACCTGTGGGCGTGCCACCTGGTAGTCCTGCGGATCAAGCCCGTAGCTGCCGGCGTCCTGCAACATGGCCATCGCAGCCTCGGCGCGGACACGTGGTGCGCTTCCCAGAACCCATATAAAGCCGGGCTGCGAAGCGTAATGCTTTTCGATGGCCGCAGCGATCTCCTTCTCGGCGGTCAACTGATAGTCGATCAGTCCGGACAGCGAGCGGTCGAACGGCGTGCCTGGCTCAGAAGGCTCGATCGATCCGGTGATCTCCACCGAGCCGGTCGGCTGCAGCTTAGAGAAGTCGACCGGTACGAGGGCTGCGGTCTTGTAGGTGTAATAGCTCGGCGACGACACTTTCACGATCGGCGCAGGCTTGGTCGGCTTTACCACGGAAACCGGCTGCACGGGCTGGGCCTGCTGTGGAATACCCTGCTGCATCGGCTGGGCCCGGCGCGGTGTCGCGTGCGGCCCCTGATTGGCGACTGTCCCGCCGCGATTATTGCCGAACAGCCGCTGGAACAGGTTTTCGGCCGAAGCTGCATTGATGCTCGACAGCGAAGTTGCGGCAACGAGGGCCAGAATCAGGCCGGTTTTAACTCGTGAAACTGGCAGCAAAGCGCATCCCCTCGTCTGGTGCTGGATCGAACGGCAGCAGGCATCCCAATCATGGTTCGGACGGACGATTCAGGATGCGCTGTGACTATATCGATTGACGCCAAATGGGTTAAGCGACCGTAAACCGTTTGTTCGCGCGTGCGGCAGGAATGCAACATTTGTTAGGGATGCGGCGCGGCTACCCTCCAAGAAGAAGGGCCGTCCAGATCAACTGAACGGCCCCGGGCACAGGTACAAACGGGCTCAGCAATCATGTCCGCACCCACGCCCATGAAGGAGCAAGCCTTGCTGGCTCGCTGGAATATTCAGGGACGTGAGGAGACACGAAGTGAAGGCCGCGGAGTTTCGGCGGCATCTTCACGAAAGCTTGAGGCTGATCAGCGCCGGTCGCGTGACAGACCCTTGGCTGAAAGCTCGTCGAGATAAGTCTGCCAGCGCTGGTCCTTTTCATGACCGAGCTCGTGCAGATAATTCCAGGTGAAGATGCCCGACTCATGCCCGTCATCGAACACGATGCGCACGGCATAATTGCCGATTGGCTCCATGCGCGCGATCGCGACCTCGCGCTTTCCGGGCACTGTCACGCGCTGGTCGGGCGAATGGCCCTGCACCTCAGCCGACGGCGATGTCACACGCAGCAACTCGGCGGGAAGCTCGAGTGGCGCATGGTTGGGAAAGGTGACGGTGAGGAGCTTGCGGTCTTTCGACACGCGCAATTCTGAAGGTGCAGCCATGGCGCCTTCTTGCCACAAACCTGCCTGCGGCGCAAAGCGCGCTGGTTGTTTGACCCCGACGCTCCTATATCAGGTCTCAGCTAGCACAGACCGCGAGCCCAAGGCCTAGACTGCAATGATCGACCCGTTTGGACGCCGGATCACCTATCTCCGTGTTTCGGTGACGGACCGCTGCGACTTCCGCTGCACCTATTGCATGGCGGAAGACATGACCTTCCTGCCCAAGCGCGACCTGCTGTCCCTGGAAGAACTTGACCGTCTCACCACCGTCTTCGTGGAAAAAGGCGTGCGCAAGCTGCGGCTGACCGGCGGTGAGCCGCTGGTGCGCAAGAACATCATGCATCTGGTGCGCCAGATCTCGCGCCATCTCGTTTCCGGCGCACTGGACGAACTGACCATCACCACCAATGGCTCCCAATTGGCCAAGCACGCGGCCGAGCTGGTTGATTGCGGCGTGAAGCGCATCAACGTGTCGATCGATACGCTCGATCCCGCCAAGTTCCGTACGATCACGCGCTGGGGCAACCTGGACCAGGTCATGGCTGGGCTGGATGCCGCGCAAGCTGCCGGTCTGAAGATCAAGCTGAACGCCGTCGCCTTGAAGGGCTTCAACGAGCACGAGCTTCCCGAACTGATGCGCTGGGCGCATGGTCGCGGCATGGACCTGACCGTGATCGAAACCATGCCGATGGGCGAGATCGACGCTGATCGCACCGACCAGTATCTGCCGCTGAGCAAGCTGCGCACCGACCTCGAACAGCAGTTCACGCTGACCGACATTCCGTTCAAGACCGGCGGACCCGCACGCTATGTGGAGGTAGCGGAAACCGGCGGCCGCCTCGGCTTCATTACGCCGATGACCCACAATTTCTGCGAAAGCTGCAACCGCGTTCGCCTGACCTGCACCGGCACGCTCTACATGTGTCTCGGCCAGGAAGACGCGGCCGATCTGCGCTCCCCGATGCGCGCGTCCGAGGGCAACGAATTACTGTCCCAGGCCATCGACGAAGCCATTACCCGCAAGCCCAAGGGCCACGATTTCATCATCGATCGTACGACGCGCCGCCCGGCCGTCTCGCGCCATATGAGCGTCACCGGCGGCTAAGCTCAGTCAGAAGCTGTGGGGTGGCCCAATCCCTGACGGTTGTGTTTCGCCCAGCCCCTGCTAGACCGGCTGCTGATCGCAATCTCCGGGACTTCCTGTGGCCCTTCCGTCCGACATGCGCGGCAGCCTGTTCATGGTCATTTCCATGGCGGGCTTCTCAATCAACGACTCGATGACAAAGCTAGCCAGCGCCGAGATGAACCCTGGACAGGTCATGCTGATCCGCGGCGTTTTCGCCACGATCCTGATCGGCCTTCTCGCTTGGCAGCAAGGTGCCTTGCGCGTTCCGAAGCTTGCCTTCCATCCCCTGGTTATGACGCGCGTTGCCAGCGAGATCCTCGCAACGGCGAGCTTCCTAATAGGGCTGGCCCATTTGCCGCTCGCCAACAGCTCTGCCATTCTCCAGACCCTGCCATTATCGGTGACCCTTGGAGCCGCCATCTTCCTTGGAGAGCCGATCGGCTGGCGGCGGCTGCTCGCTATCGCCATCGGTTTCGCAGGCGTTCTGCTCATCGTGCGACCGGGCTTCGAGGGCTTCAACTTCTTTGCCCTGTTCACGCTGGCCTCCGTTTTGCTCTGCACCGTGCGCGATCTTTCCACGAGCCGCGCGCCAAGCCAGATCCCCTCGTCGCTCATTTCTTTCGTCACCTCCGCTTTCGTGATGCTCGCCGGCGGCGTCCTCATGGTGCCGATGGGCGGATGGCAAACGCCGCGTTTGGAAATTGTGGGCGCCTTGAGCTTTGCAGCTTTCATGGTGCTGATCGGCTACCAATTCGTCATCATGGCGATGCGGTCCGGCAATGTTTCGGCCGTAGCGCCCTTCCGCTACACCAGCCTACTCTGGTCCATCACATTAGGCTTCCTGATCTTCGGCGATCTGCCTGATTTGCCGATGATCGTCGGTTCCGTCATCATCGTCCTGTCCGGCATCTACACGCTGCTGCGCGAGCGCCGCGTCAGCCGTGAAAAGCCAGCCACGGCCAGCACCGGCTCGACCATGGCGCCAGACGGCGTTTGATCCATGCACAGCACCGATCGCCCATGACAATCGCCGGCATCATCCTGGCAGGAGGCCGGTCGAGCCGCATGGGCGGCGGCGACAAAACGCTGCTGCCGCTCGGATCTGCTACAGTCCTCGACGAAGTCGTGCGCAGGCTGAGCCCTCAAGTCGACGCTGTCGCCATCAACGCCAATGGCGACCCTGAACGTTTCGCATCCCTGAACCTGCCAATTTTCCCCGATGCCTTCGGCACCTTCGACGGCCCCCTAGCCGGCATCCTAACCGGCCTCATCTGGGCCGAAACGACCGGCGCCGACACCCTCATCACCGTAGCCGGCGACACGCCCTTCCTGCCCGTCGATCTCGTTAAACGCCTGCAAGCAGCGTCCGCACCCTCAACGATCGCCGTCGCCACCTCCAACGACCGTGTCCACCCGACCTTCGCCCTGTGGCCGGTCGCCTTGCGGCATGATCTCGAAACCTTCCTCAACACACAGCCAAGCCGTCGCGTGAACCACTTCATTTCCGATCATCCGCATGTCCGTGTCCCCTTCGACACCGCGCCATTCGACCCCTTCTTCAACATCAACACACCAGACGATCTCGCCGAAGCACAGCACCTTGCCGGAAGCGCGTCATGACGCAACGTGTCTTCGGCATTACCGGCTGGAAGAACTCCGGCAAGACAACCCTTACCGAGCGGCTCGTCACCGAACTCACCGGGCGCGGCTACACAGTGTCGACGATCAAGCACGCCCATCATGACTTCGACATCGATGTGCCCGGCACCGACTCGTTCCGCCACCGCGCGGCCGGCGCCTCGGAAGTCGCGATCGTATCGTCCCACCGCTGGGCGCTGATGCATGAAGCACGCGGCGACGCCGAACCCACCTTGCCGGAAATCCTGGCGCGCCTTTCCCCCTGCGATCTGGTTCTAGTAGAAGGCTACAAGCGCGAAGATCACCTCAAGATCGAGGCCCGCCGCAAGAACACGGCAACCCGCGCACCATTGTCCGAAAACGACCCCAAGATCGTCGCCCTGGCCGCCGATCATCCGGTGGATGGCTCCACCCTTCCCGTGTTCGATCTCGATGACATCCCCACCATCGCTGACTTCATCGTGGAAACGCTTTCCTTAGCGCGGGTTTGACGCTGTTTAGCCGTTGCAATCGCAGCGAAAACAGTGGGATTATCTTAGCTTGCAGCAGCCAAGCGCACCCAAGAGCCAAGGGCTGCAAGCACAAGAACCGAGAGGAACACGAATGCGCATTTCCAAGCTCTGCCTGGCGGCCTCCGCAGCTTTGCTCACTTTGTCCATGGCCTCGATCGCCTCCGCGCAGGAAACGACGATCAAGATCGGCACCGAAGGCGCCTACCCGCCCTTCAACAACCTGACCGCATCCGGCGAGCTGGAAGGCTTCGACATCGACATCACCAAGGCGCTTTGCGAAGAGATGAAGGCGAAGTGCGAGTTCGTCACGCAGGATTGGGACGGCATCATCCCCGCGCTGCAGGCCAAGCGCTTTGATGCCATCGTTGCTTCCATGTCGATAACCGACGAGCGCAAGCAGCAGGTCGACTTCACCAATCCCTATTACAGCAATTCGCTCGTCTTCGTTGCGCCGAAAGACTCGAAGTTCGCGGCCACTGAGACCAGCGGCAAGACCATCGGCGTGCAGCAGGGAACGATTGCTGCCGAGTTCGCCGAAAAGACCTATCCGGATGCCGACGTGAAGGCCTACCCAACGCAAGTCGAAGCCTGGGCTGATCTTGAAAGCGGCCGCGTTGATGCCGTGCTGGGCGACTTCGGCGTGCAGTATGGCTTCGTGAAGGGTGAAGACGGCTCCTGCTGCGACTTCAAGGGCGATGCTGTCAGCTCCGACGACAAGATCGGTATCGCCATCCGCAAGGGCGACACCGCACTGGCCGACAAGTTCAACAAGGCGCTCGAAGCCATCCGCGCTAACGGCAAGTACAAGGAAGTCAACGACAAGTACCCTANNCTTCGACGTTTTCGGCGGCTGATCCGTCGAAAACTTGAAGCCGATTGCAGCCGGAACGGATCCGCGGGACGACCCGCCGGCGCCGTTCCGGCTCCTTCATGATGGTGGCGGATAAACAGATCGCTTCATGGACGCTGCCCTGAACCTGCTGAGTTTCGGTCCCGACGGCTGGGGTGACGATATCGCGACCGGCGTGCTGGTTACCGTCGGCCTTGCGCTGGCGACCCTGCCTTTCGGCCTCGTGCTCGGCTTCTTCGTGGCGCTAATGAAGCAGTCGGAAGAGCCGTCTATGCGGCTTGCCGGCAATATCTACACCACCATCTTTCGCGGCCTGCCCGAACTCCTCACACTGTTCCTGATCTTCTATGGCGCGCAACTCGGCTTGCAGCAGATCACGGCGCTGTTTGGTGAGGAAACCACGATCGAGATCAACGCCTTCGCGGCTGGTATGGTCGCGCTCGGCATCATGTTCTCGTCCTATGCCAGCGAGGTGTTTCTCGCTGCGTTCCGCGTCATTCCGCGCGGGCAATATGAAGGCGCTTATTCAGTCGGCCTTAGCCACACCGGCACGATGCGGCTGGTTATCTTGCCGCAGCTGATCCGTGTCGCCCTGCCCGGCCTCGGCAATCTCTGGCTCATCCTGCTCAAGGACACGGCACTCGTTTCCGTCATCGGCCTGTCCGACATTCTGCGCCAAACCGGCGTCGCCGCGCGTGTGACCAAGGAGCCCTTCCTGTTCTTCGGCTTGGCGTGCCTGCTTTATCTCGTGCTCGCCGTGGTTTCCTCCTTCGTCTTCAGCGCCATTGAGCGCTGGACGGCAAAAAGCGGAGGGTCACGATGAACGCCGTCCCAGCCGACCTGGTGGAACGTCCGCCAACGCCAAGCCGCCGCTGGACCGGCACCCGTATCGCCGGCACTATTCTGGTAGCCTTGTGGGCGCTTGCGATCGCAGGCCTCGCCTTGTACCTCGTCCAGTCCTGGAATCCGGAGCTGTTCGATCGCTACGCCGGCCGCTACTGGTCGGGCCTGATCGTCACGCTGCAGTTGGTCTTCCTGTCGATCATCCTCGGCGCCCTCCTGTCCATCCCGATCGCATGGGGCCGCATGACCAAGCGGCGCATTCCAAGCGCCCTCGCTTACGCCTATGTCTATTTCTTTCGCGGCACGCCGCTGATCGCGCAGACCTTCCTGATCTATTACGGTTTCGGCTCGTTCCGGCCGCAGCTGGAAGCCATCGGCCTGTGGAGCTTCTTCCGCGATGCCTGGAACTGTGCCCTTTTCGCCTTCACGCTGAACACCGCAGCCTACCAGGCCGAGATCTTGCGCGGCGCGGTGGAAAGCGTCGGACGCGGCCAGTGGGAAGGTGCCGCGTCACTCGGCCTGTCGCGCCTGCATACGCTGCGGCTGATCATCGTCCCGCAGGCCCTGATCGTCGCCCTGCGCCCTTACGGCAATGAGATCATCCTGATGATCAAGGGCTCGGCCATCGTCGCCATCATCACCGTTTATGACCTGATGGGCGAAACGCGGCGCGCTTATTCCCGCTCATTCGATTTCCAGACCTATCTTTACGCAGCCCTGATCTACCTCGCGATCGTGGAAACGCTGCGTAACGTCATCGAATGGATCGAGCGGCGCCTGACGCGCCACCTCAAGCGCTAATCAACGAACAGCTGGAAGGAACCTCTCATGGCGAAAGTCGCATTCATCGGGCTCGGCGTGATGGGCTACCCCATGGCCGGCCACCTCAAGACCAAGGGCGGCCACGACGTCACAGTCTACAACCGCACCGCTGCGAAGGCGGAGAAGTGGGCCGAGGAGTTCGGTGGCAAGCACGCTGCCACGCCGGCCGAAGGCGCTAGGGATCAGGACTTCGTGTTCTGCTGCGTTGGCAATGACGATGACCTGCGTTCCGTCACCACTGGATCGGACGGCGCCTTCGCGACCATGAAGAAGGACGCGATATTCATCGACAACACCACGGCCTCCGCGGAAGTCGCGCGCGAACTCGACGCAGCCGCAAAAGAAGCCGGCTTCCACTTTCTCGACGCACCCGTCTCCGGCGGCCAAGCCGGCGCGGAAAACGGCCAGCTGACAGTCATGGTCGGCGNNCAAGCCCGTCATCGACGCTTACGCCAAGATGGTCGGCCTGATGGGACCGGCCGGCAGCGGTCAGCTCACCAAGATGATCAACCAGATCTGCATCGCCGGCGTCGTTCAGGGCCTCGCCGAAGGCATCCACTTCGGCAAGAAGGCCGGGCTCGACATTCACAAGGTGGTCGAGGTCATCTCCAAGGGTGCCGCCGGCTCCTGGCAGATGGAAAACCGCCATAAAACCATGAACGACGGCAAATACGACTTCGGCTTTGCGGTGGACTGGATGCGCAAGGATCTCGGCATCGTGCTCGAAGAATCCGACCGCAACGGCGCGAAGCTGCCCCTCACGGCATTGGTCGACCAGTTCTACAAGGACGTTCAGGCGCTAGGCGGCCAGCGCTGGGACACGTCCTCGCTTCTGGCGCGGCTCGAGAAGTAAGCCGCGCCATCAGGATGAACCGCTAACCGCTACTGGCGAGCAGCACTCAGCTTGTCGAGCAGGGTCTCATGAAAACGCTGCGGATCTTCGATCTGCGGCGAGTGTCCGAGATCATCGAACTCCACCAGCTCGGCATCGGGAATTGCCTCGGCGGCAGCCTTGCCGAGCTTGGTGTAATCGCCGAGCTTGGCGGCAATGTCGTCCGGCGCGCGGTTGGCACCCGGTGCCGTCTTGTCCTGCGTGCCGACAATCAGCAGCGTGGGCACCTTCAGCTTGTCGAACTCATGCACCACCGGCTGCGTGAACACCATGTCGGAGGTCAGCGCCTGGTTCCAGGCCACCAGCTCGCCGCCCTCGCCGGCATACATCCCTGCGCTCATCTCCACCCAGCGATCATACTGCGGCTTCCAGCCGGCCGTGTAATAGAACTTCTCCTGATAGGCCTTGATGCTGTCGAAGCTCGTCTTCTTCTCGGCCGCAAAGGCCTCGTTGATCGGCTGATACGGCACGCCATCTGCCTTCCAGTCTTCCAACCCGATCGGGTTCACCAGCACGAGACGGTCGACGGCTTCCGGATACATCAACGAAAAGCGCGTCGCGAGCATCCCGCCCATGGAATGGCCAATGACGGTCGCCTTTTCGATCCCACGCGCGTCAAGCAGCGCCTTTGTGTTCGCAGCCAGAGCATGGAACGAATATTGATAATGCTCGGGCTTGGTGGATTTACAGAGGCCGACCTGATCGGGGGCAATGACGCGATAGCCCGCACCGGTCAGCTTGGTAATGGTTTCTTCCCAGGTCGCCGCGCAGAAATTCTTGCCATGCAAAAGCACGACGGTCTGCCCGTTCGGCTCGGCGGCCGCCACATCCATGAACGTCATGGAAAGTGCCTGGTTCTGCCCGGAAAAGTCGTAGCTTTCCGTCTTGAAGGGGTACTCGAACCCGTCAAGACGAGCGCCATAGCGGGCAACCTGCGCCGACGCGGAAGTGAGGCTGAGCCCAAGCCCTGCGGCGGCGATAACAAGCGTCTTCATGCGAACTCCGTGTGGTTGAACGGGAACGCAGTTAGGCAGATGCTGGCGTATAGAAAGGCAATCTCACCAGGCCGTGACCAAAGGTGACCGCGAACCAGTTCAAGCAGCGCTGGAGGCCGGCTCCTTATCGAGCACCATGTAGTCCAGCGGCAGCTCGGTCGTGTATTTGATCTGCTCCATCGCGAAGGACGACGACACGTCCCGGATCTCGATCTTAGCGATCAGCCGCTTGTAGAAGGCATCATAGGCCGCGATGTCCGGCACCACGACCCGGATGAGATAATCGACGTCGCCGCTCATGCGGTAGAATTCGATGACCTCTGGAAAGTCCTGCACCACCTCGGAAAAGCGCTTCAGCCATTCGTGGCTGTGCGAGCCCGTTCGGATCGAAACGAACACCGTGACGCGGGCATTGATCTTCACCGGATCAAGGATCGCGACGCGGCGCTGGATGACGCCCTCTTCCTCCAGCTTCTGGATTCGGCGCCAGCAAGGCGTCGTCGACAGGCCAACCTTCTTGGCGACATCCGCGACAGCGAGCGTCGAGTCTTCCTGCAACAGGCGAAGAATTTTGCGATCGAGCCGGTCCATAGAGGTACTCCGTAGAATTTTTTACCTCAATAAACCAGAATCCTTCCCTCTCGCAACAACTAAATGTCTACAAGCTTAGTAGGCAATCAGGTTTTCCACTTGGGCCTGCAGCTCCGGCAGAAGTTCGATCTCGAACCACGGGTTCTTCTTCAGCCAGCCGCTGTTGCGCCAGGACGGATGCGGCAGCGGAAGCCCGGGCGGGCCACTGCTCGCATGCAGGATGGCGCGCCAGTTCCGCACCATCTCGGTCATCGAAGTCCCCCGCCCGAGATGATACTGATGTGCATGAATGCCGATCACCAGAATCAGCTGGATAGCAGGCATGAGGTCAAGCGCAGGCTTGCGCCAGATCGGCGCACATTCGCGCCGGGGCGGCAGATCGCCCTTCTGCGCATCATGGCCGGGAAAGCAGAAGCCCATCGGCAGGATCGCGAAGTTGCGGGTATCATAGAACCTGGCTTCATCGACGCCGAGCCACTGCCGCAGTCGCACGCCAGATGGGTCCATGAACGGCACGCCGGAGAGATGCGCGCGGATGCCCGGCGCCTGGCTCGCGATCAGGATTTTCGCTTCAGCCGACGCCACGAAGATGGGCCGCGGCTCATGCGGCAAGGGCTTCCCGAGAGGCGCGTCGCGGCACACGCGACACGCCTTCATGGCAGCAATCAGCTGGTCCAAGGAGGAAGGTGTTTCGATCAAGCTTGCGCGCTGGGCCTTGCTGATACCGCTTGATGCCACCTCAGCAGGTTGGCGCAGTCCGGTGGCACGGCGATCTTTGCCGGCTTCATGAAGTCCACCGCCACCAGCGCCGTAATGTCCGCAATGGAATAGCTGTCGCCGGCAATGAAGTCGCGCTGCGCCAGCTCGGCATCCAGGAAGCGGCAGAAGTCGAGCGCCTTGGGCTTGTTGATCTCACCCCATTCTGACAGCTGCGGCACTTCCCAGTCTTTCATCGCAGGATGGAGGTGGCGGAAGGCAGCCTGCACAGCGCTTAACAAGTTCAGCTCGATACGGCGCTGCCACATCTCCACCACCGCACGGCCCACCGCTCCGGTGCCGAACAAAGCAGGCTCCGGGTAAAGCTCCTCGAAATACCGGCAGATCGCTACCGACTCGGTGATGACGGTCCCATCGTCGAGTTCCAGCACGGGCAAACGCTGCAGCGGATTGCGCGCGGTCACCTCGGGCGACTTGTGCCCCATCGCGCTCATATCGACCGCTTCCAGCGGCACCTCGACACCTTTTTCGGTCAGGAAGATGCGCACGCGCCGTGGGTTGGGCGCACGGCCGCCATCAAACAGTTTCATGCTTTTCCTCCTGCATCACGCCCGGCGCTGTCTCGGCGCGCGAGCAAGTCTTCCCGCCGGAAGGGGTTCTTAATCATTCGCGCTTAGTCTGCCATTAAGGATAGTTGTTAGTGTTTGGTTGCGGGTTCAATGGCGGTGCAGCGCTCGGCTTCGGCTGACAAGATCATTGTGGATCGCACCAAGCCCAGCCGCAACAGCGAAGTTGCGCGGGCGATCCGCCGCACGCGCGATCGCCTGGCAGAGCAAGTCGGCTCGCCTGCATTTGAGCGCGAGCTACTCAAGCTTCATGCCCATGCGATGATCAACACGGTAGTGGCCATGCCGCTGTTGGTCGTGCTGATCGCGGCCGCCGGCCTTTTTGCCGGCATGAACATCGACCTGCTGTTATGGGCACCCCTGACCATGCTGGGCTACGCCGTGCTGGCGCTGGTTGCGCGGCGCGTTGAGCGCACGCCCGTCAACGAACTCAGCCTCGGCAAATGGTCAAAGATCTTCCTGCTTGGCCACGCCGTCAGCGGTATCGGCTGGGCCTATTTCGTTTATATCCAGTGTGACTCCTGCGGTTTGGAACCGTTCCCGGTCGTCAAGGCAGTAATCCTGCTGCTCGCCATCGCCGTCACCGCCATCATTGCGTCAGCGCTACGCGGTGCGCTTGTGGCGACCTTCGCCCTGCCCGTCGCGATCTTCGCCGCAGCCGGGGCGCCGTCCTGGTCACCGGTGGACGTGCTGATGGTGGTCCTGCTCGCCATCTCCCTGCCCTTCTTCACCTATGTCGCCGGCAACTTTAACCGCTCCGCCGTGATGCTGTTAGCCTTCCGCAGCGAGAAGGACGCTCTGATCGCCGAGCTGGAAACGGCCAAGTCGATGTCCGACGAAGCCCGTCGCCGCGCTGAGGAAGCCAATCTCGCCAAAAGCCGCTTCCTCGCCTCCATGAGCCACGAGCTGCGCACGCCGCTCAACGCCATTCTCGGCTTTTCCGAAGTCATGGCCACGCAGGTGCTCGGGCCCCTACCGAACCCGACCTACCGCGGTTATGCGCAGGACATCCACGATTCCGGCACGCATCTGCTCGAGCTGATCAACGAGATTCTCGACCTCTCCCGCATCGAGGCCGGCCGCTACCAGCTCAACGAGGAAGCTGTCACGCTCGCCAACATCGTGGACGAGTGCTGCCACTTGATGGAACTGCGCACGAGCAACAAGGACATCCGCATCACCAAGGAGTTCGAGCGCGACATGCCCCGCCTTTACGCGGATGAGCGCGCTATCCGGCAGATCGCCCTGAACCTCCTGTCCAATGCCGTGAAGTTCACGCCAAGCGGCGGCGAGATCCGCGTCCGTGTCGGCTGGACGGCTGGTGGCGGACAATACGTTTCCATCAAGGACAACGGCCCCGGTATCCCGCCAGACGAACTACCCGTGGTCATGTCCGCCTTCGGCCAAGGTGCCATTGCAATCAAGAGCGCCGAGCAAGGCACCGGCCTCGGCCTGCCGATCGTCCAGGGCTTGGTGCAGATCCACGGCGGCACCTTCGATCTTCAATCCAAGCTGCGCGAAGGCACGGAAGTAGTCGCGACCTTCCCCGCGTCACGTGTGATCGAGCCGATGCCGGCTCTTGCAACAGTTGCTGTCGGCGGCCGCCGGCATTAGAAGCACAAACAGCCAGCCTGCGCCGCTTTCTCACGGCCACCGGCCCAGCCATCCCACAACCTGCCTTTCCGCCCAGCCGCAATCTTGCGGCCGCATTACTATGCGGAAAGGCACGCGCGAGACGTCACGGTGCCCTATGCCCCTTTTCCGCCCTCTCCTGTCGCTGGCAGCCGCCGCGATGAGCCTCCTGCTTGCTTCCCCCTCGATCGCTTCCGAGCCGGACACGATCGACATCACCAGCCACGATCGCACCTACCGCATCTGGGAGGTGGCGATCGGCGACGAACCGACCGATGGATATCCGCTCGTGGTGCTGCTGGACGGCAACCAGATGCTGCCGATCGCGGCCAGGATCGCGGCGGAAGACGGCCGCCCGCGTCTGCTTGTCGCTATCGGCTATCCCGAAGATGACCGCGAAACGATCGTGAAGCGTCGCTATTTCGACCTCACGCCGGAAACACCAGCGGACCTCCTGCCGGAGTCGCGATCCGGTGGACCAGTGCAAGCCGGCGGTCAGGACGATTTCACCGCTATGGTGAAAGACACGATCCTGCCCGCCGTGCTGGAGAGGCATCGCATCGACAAGGCGGACATGACGCTGTTCGGCCATTCGCTGAGCGGCATGGCTGCCCTGCACATGTTGTTCGACTACACCTGGCCCTTCACCGCCTATGTCGCGGCCGATCCGTCGATCTGGTGGAAGAACAGCGCCATCCTCACCGAACTCGAAGCCTTCGAGGCCGCGCCGCGAACGGAGGCGAAGCGCCTGACCATCATCACCTCCGGCGTGCGACCTGAGCGCAAGGATGCGTCGGCGCAAGCCAGTGCCCGCATGCGTGCCTTGCGCGGCGGCCCGAACGGCAAGGACGTCGCCGAACGCATGGCCAAGATCAAAAGCCTCGCCGTCGACCTTCACCGCATGCCGAACGAGAGCCACGGCTCGATGGTCGAGCCGTCGCTGCGGCTTCTTCTTACGCGCTAGGCAAAGCCCGCACGCCGCCAAACACCTGCGCGGCCGACTGCACCAGAATGGCAGCCAGCGACGCCGCTACACCCGG
>DCDI01000121.1:0-3981 GCA_002316345.1 Phyllobacteriaceae bacterium UBA1059
CGGCGGCCAGCCGGACGACTACTTCGACCCCGACGGCGCGGCGCGCATCCGCTACTTCGCCATCACCACCGGCGCCAACGGCCAGCCGCTCGACACCAATCAAGGCTTTACCAAGGCGCGCGGGGCCTTCATCGTCGACAACGTCGCCGCCGGCCCCGGCCTGAATCCGCTGGGCCAGGTCCGCAACACCTATGCGGCCAACCACACGGCCTTGCTGGTCGACATGGACGGCAACTTCAATGCGGCCAACCCGGCGCAAACCTGGAATGGTTCAGGGCAGGAAAGCGCCTTCCTCAGCCATTATGGAAACAACCTGATCAGCCTTGCCGAGTTCACGGTCGAGATGGACGACGACAAGGCGGCCAAGCTGATCGCGACCTACATCACCGCNNGTTTGTCCCGCCCGCAATCCCCTGCTGCCCCCGATCCGCTTCGCCCCGGGCGAGGCCGACATCAACGTCACGCGCCAGGTGGAACCCGCCGTGGCCGGAACAACGGGCAACCAGGCCAATGTGCAGCGTATCCTCAACTGCAACCGCCCGACGACGGTGCCGGTTACCTATGCCAACGACGAAGAGCGCCGACGCGTCATGAAGTTCGAAGCCGCGGCCGAAATGCAGGAGTCACCCGCGCCATCGGCCATCTACCGCGACTGCAGCACGAACAACGGCTGCCGCAGCGCGACCGACATCACGCTGAACGGGCATTCGTACTACGCCAGCTACGGGCGCACCCAGTTCGTGAGCGAAACCTTCCTGCGCACCCTGAACGACCTGGTCCCGCTGCTGACGCCCGCCGAACAGGCCCATCTGCGCCTGAACACCCAGGTACGGCTGCCCAACGGCAGCATGGGCACCAGGGCGGACATGGCCGAGCTGGCCCAGCGCCGCGCAACGGCGGCGGGCCTCGCCTACCGCCGTTTCCGCGACCGTTTCGGCACAGGACGCACCACGGCACAGGCAACCGCCGCATGGAACAGCCTGAGCGCCGCGCAGCGCGCCAACTTCACGCGCGATACCGGCTTCGGGATGACGGAATTCATCGACATGCTCGCCTACGTGCCGAGCGGCCGGGCCCGCACCGAGAACGAGGGCCTGAATGCCTTCGGCTCCGAGGCGGCCCGCCGCCTCCTCGACGGCAATGGCACTACCAGCTTCGGCGACTGGCTGATGTGGCTGTACCAGAGCCAGGACCCGTACAACTTCGTCTCGAAGCGCTTCCTGAAGAGCAATCTCGAAACCATCATGAATACGCCGGCGATCCGCGCGCGTTTCGTCAACAATGAAACGGTGGGAACCGAGGCCTACCGGACCCGCCAGCGCGCAATCGAGAACGACCTGGCGGTACGCACCGCGATTACCCATAATCGCGGCAGCGGCGGCACCTCGGTGAACATCAGCGTCCCCCAGTACGTGCAGGACTACGCGAACGAATTCACGCGCGTGGCCGGCCGCGGCGACTGGCGTTCGCTGCGCTGTTCCGATGAACTGGGCGATACCAAGGGCCTGCAATTCAATAACCTGAACCTGAGATGACGACCATGAAGCTTTTTTCGACGCTGTGTGCTGCGATGGGGATGCTGCTGCCGGTCTGCGCCTGGGCCGCTGCTGCGCCACCGGCCGGCATCGAACTGCGGCCCGACGCACCTGCATGCAAGACGCCCAGGGCGAAGCCGCCCAAGCTTGGCGTGGATAGGGCGAACGACATGCCGACCGAGATCAAGGCCGATTTCAATGGCGATGGCTGGTGCGACTATGCATTGGCGGTACCCTATCCACGCAATTCGCAGATGAATTCATACCGCCTGGACCAACTCATGGCACTGGGGCAGGCCGATGGCTGGAAGCCGGTATTCAACGGAAAGAAAGGATGGGAACTGGACGCGGAGGGATATGGGTTTCGGACTTGGCCAACCGACCGTATCGACCTGACCGATATCAGGTTGCTTTTTCCAAAGCAATCGGGCGCACCCTTTGTGCTGGGGCTGTATGCAGGCGACCCTGATGAAGGAAAACGCAGCATGGGGAAAAACTGCTATCAGTATCAATCCGTGCATCGCTGGGACGACCAGGTTGGCACCTTCAGGAAGACCGATGATGCAACACGTGACGCGGTGCTGAATTACTTTTACTCGACGATCGACAAGCCTTGCAGCCAGAAAAAATAAAATTGCCGCTAATGGCAGCCCGACAATCACATGGCCTTACTACCTATTCCGGCAGATGAAGCGTATTCCAGCGCTGGCGATCATGAGTGGCGTGACGATGTGGGCTTTTTCAGGCGTGCATGCTGCCGAGCCATATACTCTTGACCTGCGCCCTGATACGCCGCAATGCAGGACGCCCCAAGCGAAACGGCCGAAACTTGGTGTCGACTTCAAGCATGATCTGCCAACCGAAATCAAGGCGAACTTCAATGGGGATGGCTGGTGCGATTACGCCCTGGGCGTCCATTACCCCCTGAATTCCAACATGAATGCCTATGACCTGGATGAGCTGATGGTGTTGGGTCAGGCGCGCGGCTGGAAGCCTGTTTTCAACGGCAAGAAAGGATGGGAGCTGGAAGACCACGACACCTGGCCGACCTTCCGTGTCGTCCTGACGGATATCCGGCTGGTGTTTTCAAGGCCGGGTGGCGCGCCATTTGTATTGGGACTGTATGCGGGCGGATCGAACGACGGGACACGCGACATGGGTAACGGCTGCCAGCAGTACAACTCGGTGTACCGTTGGGACGATGCGGTTGGCACCTTCAGGAAAAGCGATGAGGCAACGCACGATGCCGTGCTCAAATATTTTTATTCGGCGATTACGAAGCCTTGCCACAGGTAGTAAAAGCAACGAGTGTGATAGCAAGCACTGGGAAGTAATTTGTGCTTACGGTAATCAGCAGATCGTTTTCCGGGCAGTTCATTAAAGCTTCAATTTTTTGGCGACACGCGCACCTTGCTTCTTCTCAAGCCTTGCTTGAAGATGATCATGTTGCGCACGCCTCTCTACATTCTTTGCAGCGGCATCAATCTGCTGTTGAGCGCGCTCTTGTTCCTGTTTGGTTGTGCCAAGCGTGCCCAATTCAAAGCTGTTTTTCGATTTCGTTGTTTCATTTCCCTCCCTCAGCGGTTAGACACATGCTGATCCTCTTAATAATGGAGCCGCGTTAAGCGCAGCGCGGGTACTGATGGGCCTCTCCGTCAAGCGGAGCCAGCTTCTATTTCTCGTCTTGCTTGGCAATGTGTGTCGACGGCCTCGGCCAATTTACTGAGACTCCCTTCGAGATCGCTAGCGGCTAAAGTCAACCCTTCCCCCGGGCTCACACGAGCTTACAACGCTTTCTGCCGTATTGCCGACCCAAGCTACAGAACTACAACTGCAGTACACGCCAAAAAAGTAGAGGCTTGAAGCGTGTCAACGTCACGCTATCTCCAAGTTTTACCATCGATCATTGTCCGCGCTCTGCTGCTGTTCACTACATAGCCAGCTGGGATAGCGCCAATACTCCAGACAGGAAGCTTCTAATGGACTTGAAGGATTTGATACAAGCATTCGCCGGCTTGTCTGAGGCGAAGCGCCCCATCCGTTTGCGGCTATCGCAAGGGAAGCAGGTGCTAGACGATGTCTTGCTGGTCAAACGCGTTACGGGAAATGAAACACTATGCGGCGGACTGGAATACCGGCTTCTATGTGTATCGACACATTCTGATTTGCCTTTGAAGGAATTCATCGCACTGCCGGTTGAGCTCCAGTTCGTAACAGACCGCAGGGACGTGCGCGCCGTGTGCGGAATCATAGCGCAAGCGGCTGCCGGCCAGAGTGATGGCGCTCTGGCGACCTACGAATTGGTTGTACGCGATTCGTTAGCTCTGATGGAGTATCGCACCAATACCCGCGTCTTCCGTAATAAAAATGAACTGGATATCACTGAAGTCATTCTGCGTGAGTGGCGCCAGAAAAATTCGGTGCTGGCCAAAGCCTTTGATGTGGA
>DCDI01000121.1:4112-5830 GCA_002316345.1 Phyllobacteriaceae bacterium UBA1059
ACCGTGATGGCAGCACGGAGGACTCAGACACCGTCACCGCATGGAGTCCAGTGCGCACACTCAAACCGGGCAATCTTTCTCGCCAGAGCTGGGATTACAAGCGAACCCATTTCATGATAAGTAACGCGCCATCCCGTNNGTTCCATAATGAGTAACGTACCCTCCCGTATAAATCAGGGAATGATGGGAAATCAGTTCGGGGTCAGCCTCGATGATTACTTAGTCGATGTACCGCACGCAGGGGACGACTACAACGACTACCGGCAACTCGGCGAAATGCGCATGAGGCGCCATGAGTACGAATCCAAGTGCTTTTTTGNNTGAGTACGAATCCAAGTGTTTTTATGGCGAAAGCAGTGTGCGCGCCTTGCGTGTCGGGGAGTGGATTGCCCTGACCGGTCATCGAGAAATCGACACGCATCCGCCGAAAGAGCGGGAGTTCATCGTCACGCGCCTGGATATTGATGCAGAAAACAACCTTCCGAAAACCGTCGACGAGCAGGTGAAGCGTCTGTTTGCTCTCAACCGCTGGGACGAAACACCGTACAGTAACGCTCTACAGCAAGCCAGCGAAGAGCGCGGAATGCGTTACACCAATCGCTTTTCTTGTGTGCGTCGTGGTATTCCAATTGTTCCCGAATTCGACCCCCGTTCGGATTTGCCGCGTCCACATCTGCAAAGCGTAATTGTGGTCGGTCCGGCCAGCCAGGAAGTGCATTGCGACGAATATGGCCGAGTCAAGGTGCGCTTTCCCAGTACCAAACCGGAAGACCACAGCCATGCGCAAGGTGCCGGCGCCAGCGACAGCGACTTGGATTCCGCTTGGATACGTGTCGCCAGCACTTGGGCTAGCAATCACTGGGGGACAATTACCCTTCCCCGTGTGGGCGATGAGGTCATTGTCGATTTTTTAGGCGGGGACCCCGATAAGCCCATTATCGTGGCGCAGGTCTACGGCGGCACAACCAAGCCACCTTCATTCAGCCATATCGGCGCACTACCCGGGAACAAGTACCTGGCGGGCATCAAAAGCAAGGAAGTGCAAGGTACCCGTTACAACCAGCTACGGCTAGACGACACACCAGGGCAAATTAATGCTCAGCTGGCCTCCCAGCACGGGCATAGCGAACTGAATTTAGGATGGCTCACTCATCCCCGAAGTGACGGCAAGGGCGAGGCGCGAGGCGAAGGGGTAGAGTTGCGCAGCGATTGCGCTGTTGCGGTACGCGGCGCACAAGGTGTACTCATCACTGCCGCCGCACGCCAGCAAGCCAGCGGCAAGCAACTCGACCGTAATGAATTGATTGGCTTGATAGATGCGCTGCAAGGCGTGCAGCAGTACCTGTCCGAACTGTCGACGACGCATCATGCGGACGGCACCGACGACAAAGAACTCACTCAACTGATCGCTCACCTGAAGCGGTGGGAAGCCGGCAGCAACACCGAAGTCGGCAGCCCGGGAGCCGGTGCTCAACCCGTCGTGGCACTGTCCGCGCCTGCCGGTGTAGCAGTGACGAGCCAGGACAATATTGCGATTGGCTCGCAAACGCATATCGACATGGTCAGTATCGGCAATACTCAGCTTTCCGTCGGCAAGAAATTGCTCGCCCGCGTATCGGAGAGTATCAGCCTGTTCGCGCATAGGCTAGGCATAAAACTCATCGCCGCCAGCGGCAAGCTGGAAATTCAAACTCACGGTGACGACATCGAGGTCACGT
>DCDI01000044.1:0-210 GCA_002316345.1 Phyllobacteriaceae bacterium UBA1059
AGCTGCGCCGACTTGATGCCGAGAATGACTTCAAGGTTAGACAGTCGCTCAGCCAAGGCGAAGGGACCACGTGGCCCGCCACGCTCGCCGCCATGGCGCGGGCCATGACGATCACCATGCTTGCGTCCATGATGGTCATGGCCACCTTTGGCTGGGCCGTCGCCGCGCTTCCAGTCTGGACGGCCGGGATCGCGGGGCGCCTCGGTTTGT
>DCDI01000044.1:252-10681 GCA_002316345.1 Phyllobacteriaceae bacterium UBA1059
CAGGCGCCGCCACCGACAACCAGTGGGATAGCGGCCACCGAAGCAAGGGCGGCTGTAGCAAGAGCTTTTATCATCTTCGTATCCTCCGTTGGGTACGAAGCGAGGAGTAATGCGCGGCTGTTTCCGGAAATGGGCGCGCAAATCTCGAAACGTGTCTGCCGCCAGCCCTTTTGTTACGAAACATTGCTGAGCGCACTGGGGCAACATTCGCTTGCAAAATCCTTTCCTGCGCCGGCTCAACGCGGAGTATGACATCCGTGCGCTTCACGGAACCAAAGGCATGCCACCCACCTCTGCCCATATCCTCGTTGTCGACGACGATCCGGAAATCCGGTCACTGCTCGGAAAGTATCTGGTATCGCAGGGCTTCCGGGTAACGCTGGCTGCCGATCGCCGCGATTGCGAAGCGCGCATCGAGGATACCAAGCTCGACCTCATCGTTCTGGATGTCATGCTGCCCGATGGGTCCGGCCTCGACATCTGCCGCGAGCTTGCAGGGCGGCGGCCGCACATCCCCGTCATTCTTCTCACTGCGCTGAAAGAGGATGTGGATCGGATCATCGGGCTGGAGATCGGTGCCGATGATTACCTCGGCAAACCCTTCAATCCGCGCGAACTGGTGGCCCGCATCAAGGCAGTGCTGCGCCGGACGGCAGGCGACAGCGACGCGGTTGAAACCGAGGACGTGTTCGAATTTGGACCCTTTGTTGCCGACACTGCGCTTCATCGCGTGACCGATGCAGCGGGCCAAGAGGTGGATCTCACGGGCGCGGAGTTCCTGCTTCTGCGAGTCATGCTCGAGCGTCCCGGCCGCTTGTTGTCGCGAGATCAATTGCTCGATCTCACACAAGGGCGGGAGCGCGATCCCTTCGATCGCTCGATCGACGTCCTCATCAGCCGGCTCAGGCGAAAACTGGAAGGTCCGATCGGCATGACGCTGTTCAAGACCGTGCGCAACGGCGGNNCCTGCCGGTGATCATGCTGACTGCCCGCAACGAACCGCTGGACCGTATCCTGGGCCTGGAGATGGGCGCCGACGACTACCTGCCGAAGCCGTTCGAGCCGCGCGAACTGCTGGCGCGCATCCGCAGCGTGCTGCGCCGCTCGCACGCGATGCCGTCCAACGCGCCATCCGAGAACGTGCAGCAGATGCGCTTCTCGAACTGGACCCTGGACCTGACCGCGCGCCACCTGGTCAATCCGGACGGCATCGTCATCATGCTCTCGGGCGCCGAGTTCCGCCTGCTGCGCGTGTTCCTGGAACACCCGAACCGCGTGCTCAACCGCGACCAATTGCTGAACCTGACGCAAGGGCGCGACGCCGACCCGTTCGACCGCTCGATCGACATCCAGATCAGCCGCCTGCGCCAGAAGCTGGGCGAAGACGCGCGCATGCCGCAGATCATCAAGACCGTGCGCAACGGCGGCTATCAGCTCGGCGTACCCGTCAAGAAAAGGGCGGCGCCATGAACACGCTGACACGCCGCATCACTCTGTTGCTGGTGTGCGCGATCATCCTCGTTGTGGGCTTGGCGACGCTGGCCGTGAGTACGGTGTATCGCGGCCCGCGTCCGGAAGCGACCATCGAGCCAATCGCACGGCAAATGCATTTGCTTGCGGATCTCGCCGAAGAGCGCGGCCAGCGTCTCGGTGTGCTTGGCGCCCATGTAGCGCCGGAACCAGCGAGCGGGCGTGCGCGCGAGGGGTTGTCGCGCTTCCTGTCTCGCGCTCTCGCTCAAACCGGCACGCCGCGCTTAGCTCAGGTGGTGCGAAGGCCCGGCGAACCCTATTTGACCGCATCCATACCGCTCAGCGATGGCCGCTATCTCATCGCCGAAATGCCGGAGTTTCGTCCGCCGGTGGACAATGCGCGTGTGCTCGTCGGATGGATCGTCCTGATCATCGTCGGTAGCATCGCCATCTCCGTTTTTGCTGCCCGCATGATTACGCGGCCGATCGCCATGATCGAAAAGGCGATCGCATCTATCGGACCGGACGGCGTGCTTGGCCTTATTCCCGAAGCTGGGAGCCGCGAAATGCAGGCAACGGCGCGTGCGCTGAACCGCCTTTCTGCGCGCCTTCGTCAAGCCACCGAAAGCCGCATGCGGCTCGTTGCTGCCGCCGGCCATGATCTACGCACGCCCATGACCCGCATGCGGTTACGCGCCGAGTTCCTACCCGACGAAGATCGCGAAAAGTGGTTGGCCGATCTCGACGAACTCGACCGGATCGCCGACAGCGCCATCCAGCTCGTGCGCGAGGAGGTGAACACCGACAAGCGCGAACCCATCCGCCTGGATCGCCTGCTGATCGACATCGTGGACGAGCTACGCGCACAGGGTCGCGATCTGGATTACGTGCCGGTCGGCCGCTTCTGGGTGGAGGCTGGTCCGCTGGCGCTCACCCGCGCGCTCCGCAACCTTCTGATCAACGCGGCCACCCACGGCAAAGGCGCTCGCCTCAAGCTGGAACAACAAGGCGACCGCGTCGCGCTCACGATCACCGATCGCGGTCCTGGCATCGCGCCGGAGCTCATCGAACAGGTCTTCGAACCCTTCTTCCGACCCGACATCGCCCGCCGCAAATCAGTACCCGGCGCCGGGTTAGGCCTCGCTATCGCCCGCGAAATCATCAACCGTTTCGGCGGTACGATCGAGATCGCCAATCACCCGAAGGGCGGCTTGGTTCAGACTGTCATATTCAAGGCGGTCAAAGCACCATCGAACGCCTATTGAAAGGTTAGGCAGCCTTGGGGCTGCCAGTTATTGTTCAAACCGCTAATGGCTTTGCAGGCCCTCCGAGGAGGGTTTGCCAAGTGAAGAAAGCCTGCTCCGGTAACCAAACCAGGCCTTATCTTGTTTGCGCCTAGCTCAAACCGACGCAACCATGTCCTTCAGGCGAGCGCAGGCTTTTTCGAGTTCCTCTTCGGAGGCTGCCATGGACAGGCGGATGTAGCCGGGGGCTGCAAACGCCGTGCCGGGGACGCTGGAAACGCCAAACTCCTTCAGGAGCAGCTGTGCTACGGCGGAGTCATCGGTCAGTTCGACGCCCGACTTCGTGGTGCGGCCGATCAGCTTGCTCACGCCGATGAAGGCGTAGAAGGCGCCATCGGGCGCGAGGAAGTCGATGCCGTCGGTCCCGGCGAGCTGCTTGGCTACGAGATCGGACCGGTTGCTGAACTTGGCGGTGCCTTCCGCGACAAAGGCTTGGTCACCCTCGAGCGCCGCAGTCGCCGCGGCCTGCGCCACCGGGCAGACCGAGGTCACGCTTTGCGACTGCATCTTGTTGATTGCCGAGATCAGCGCCTTTGGTCCTGCCGCATAGCCGACGCGCCAGCCGGTCATGGCATAGGCCTTGGAAACGCCGTTCACGATCAGAGTGCGGTCGCGCAGCTGCGGACAGGCTTCGCCGAACGAAACAAAAGACACGTCGCGCAGGAGGATGTGTTCATAGATCTCGTCGGACAGGACGAGGATCTGCGGATGCTTGTCGAGAACCTTGCCTAAGGCCTCGAACTCAGCTTGCGAATAGATCGCGCCGGTCGGATTGGACGGCGAGTTGAGCATCAGCCAGCGCGTGCGTGGCGTGATCGTTGCTTCCAGTTGGGCCGGCGTAATCTTGAACCCGCTTTCCGGACCGCACAGCGCATAGATCGGCTTGCCGCCATGCAGCGAAACGATGTCGCCATAGGAAACCCAGCAAGGTGCTGGAATGACGACCTCGTCGCCTTCTTCCAGCGTCACCAGAAAGGCGTCGAACAGGATCTGCTTGGCGCCGTTGGCGATGGTGAGTTCGTCCAGCGCGTAGTCGAGGCCGTTGTCGCGCTTGAACTTGGCGGCAATCGCCTTGCGCAGCGCTTCGTTGCCGGCCGCTGCACCATAGCGGATGCCCCCTGCCCGCACGGCATCGCAAGCGGCGTCGAGGACATGCGCGGGCGGCTCGAAGTCGGGCTCGCCGAGCGACAAATCGATGATGTCGCGGCCCTCGGCCCGCAGCTTCTTCGCCGCCATGGACACGGCCATGCTTGGCGAGGCCTGGATGTTGGACGACCTTTGATTTTCATAGTTCATCGCGGATGTTCCTTCGCAACAAGAATGAAGCCGCCCGAGGGCGGCTTCGTGGATGGATGGGCTCAGGCGGGCACGTAATCATAGTCGCGATCGCGTTTGGCCGCGTCCGGCTCGCGTTTCTCGACCGGCCCGTAGCCACCGCCACCCGGCAGTTCCAGGATGAGCCTGCGTCCGGCTGGAACATGCTGGCGGCCCTTTGCCTGCAGCACTGTTCCGTCATCGAGCAGCACGGCTCCAGCAGCACCGTCCTCGCCGCCTTCACGCCCGCGTGCCGGATGCTTGACGCGATCGAACATGGCGTTGAAGTAGATTTCGTGACCCTCGGTCGGGGAGATCTCGACGACCTGTCCAAGGCCGCCGCGGAACTGGCCGGCACCGCCCGACCCGTCACGCAGTTCCTTGCGCCAGAAGATCACTGGGCCGACATGCTCGGTGGCCTCGATCGACATGGAATGCACACCGCTGGGGAACGCCGTGGCGCTGAGACCGTCGAGCGTGGAACGCGCTCCGGCGCCACCGCTGTTGAACAGGAGCACTTCGGCACGCTGGCCGCCATCCTTGGGCGCCTTGTTGCCGGCAAGCGGGCGAGCGCTGACATGCAGGTTCCAGAGTGCGCCCGAGCCTTCCGCCGGAACGCGGCCGGGCAGCATCTTGTGAACGGCGCCGAGAACGGCATCCGGCACGAGATGGCCGAGAACGTGACGGACGGAAACGGGAGCCGGACGCTGTGCATTGAGAATGCAGTCGGTCGGCGCCGTCACCTTGAATGGCAACAGCGACGCATGGTTGTTCGGGATTTCCGGCGCCAACGAGCACTTCAACCCGTAACAGGCATAGGCTGCCGAATAGATCAGCGGGCAGTTAATGCCCTTCGGACTCGGCGCCGAGGTACCGGCGAAATCCGCTAGGATGTGGTCGGGATGAACGTCGATCCGCACGGCGATGTCGATCGGATCGCCATAACCGTCCACACGCATGGTATTGGAATAGGTGCCGTGCGGCAGATCCTTCAGTGCGTCGATCGTGGCGTCATAGCTGCGCTTGAAGATGAACTCGCCAAGACCTTCGAGATCGTCGAGATGGAACTCGTCCATCATGTCCATCAAGCGGCGGTGACCGATCTCGTTACAAGCGGCGAGCGAATAAACATCACCCACCACCTGATGGCTTTCGCGGACATTGTTGCGCAGGATATTGACGAGGTCCTTGTTGACCACGCCGCGCTCCGCGAACTTCATGATGGGGACGAAGATGCCCTCTTCATAAACTTCGTTAGCGTCCGGCCCGAAGCCGCGGCCACCGACATCAACCACATGCGCGGTGCAGGCGAAGAAGCCGGTCAGTTGACCGTTGCGGAAGCTGGGCGACACCACCGTGAAGTCGTGAAGGTGGCCGGTGCCCTTCCACGGATCGTTGGTGATGAAGACATCGCCTTCAAAGATATTGTCGCGGCCGATGTCGTTGATGAAGTGGCCAACGGCTTCGGCCATGGCATTGACGTGGCCGGGCGTGCCGGTGACGGCCTGGGCGATCATCAGGCCAGCGCGGTTGAAGACGCCGGCGGAAAGATCGCCGGACTCGCGCACGCTGGTGCTGAAGGCCGTGCGGATCAGCGTGACTGCCTGTTCTTCCACGACGGAGATCAGACGGTTCCACATGATCTGCATGTGGACATCGGAGAGCAAGGACTTGGACATGGGTTCAGTTCCTCAAGCGGCCTTGGCGCGCAGCAGCAGGCATCCGTCTGCCTGCATGATGGCGTCGCGGCTCGATGTGACGATGGTCGAGGTTTCGCGTTCGGTGATGACGGCCGGTCCGGCAATCCAGTCGCCCGGCTTCATGGCCGCGCGCTCGACCACGGCGGCATCAAGGAAGCGCTCTTCCAGCACGTCGAAGATCTGGCGGGTTTCACTGGAAACGGCCGCAGCCTGTTTGCTGACGGGGGCAGCCGGAGACGTTGGGGCGGCTTCCGCGCTGGCGCGCAGCGACCAGCTGACGATCTCGACATCGAGACCATCGATCACCCGGCCGAAGAAGCGCTCATAGCATTCATCGAAGAGCTTGCGGAACAGCTCGGCATCGGCATCCGCGTAGTCGCGCACTTCGATGGCGACCGGCACTTCCCAGCCCTGTCCGACATAGCGCATGTAAGCGGTGCATTCGAGGGACGGGTCCGCGTCAGGCGCGCCGGAGCGCACGAAGGACGTGGCCTCCGTGACAAGATCGTTGATCACCGCATTGACGGCGGCACCCTCGAACTTGCTCAACCGGCTGTATGCACTGCGGACCGATTCAAAGCCGAACGGTGCGCGCAAGAAGCCGATGGCGGAACCAACGCCTGCTCCTGGTGGGATCAGCAGGTCGTTGACGCCGAGCTTCTCACAAAGCCGTGCCGCGTGAACCGGTGCGGCACCGCCAAAGGCGATCATGGTGAACTCAGACAGTTCCTTGCCGTTTTCCACCGCATGCATGCGCGCGGCATTGCTCATGTTCTCGTCAACGACCTCGCTCAGACCGTACGCTGCCGTCGCAACATCAGCACCGAGCTTGCTGCCGATATCGGCATCCATCGCGCTTTCGGAAGCAGTGCGGGACAGTTTCATGGAGCCGCCGGCGAAGCTGTCAGGATCGAGCCGGCCGAGGATCACGTCGGCATCGGTGACGGTCGGATGCGTGCCGCCACGATCATAGCAGGCCGGCCCGGGTTCGGAGCCGGCGCTGTGCGGGCCGACGCGGATCTGGCGCATGGAATCGACGGTCGCGATGGAACCGCCACCGGCTCCGATCTCGACCATCTCGATCACCGGAATGGAGATCGGCATGCCGCTGCCCTTCTTGAAGCGCGTGGTGCGCGCCACTTCGAAGGTCTTGGACGTCTTGGGCGTTTGCTGCTCGATAAGGCAGATCTTGGCCGTGGTGCCGCCCATGTCATAGGACACGACCTGATCGAGGCTGTGATTGGCAGCGATATGGGCGGCAAAGATCGCGCCGCCGGCCGGACCGGATTCCAGCAGTCGGACGGGGAACTCGACAGCGCTCTCGACGCTGATGATGCCGCCACCGGAATGGATCATGAAGACTGGCGAAACCAGGCCTTCTTCGCGCAGACGCCCGACCAGACGATTGAGGTAGGAGGCCATCAGCGGCTTTACGTAAGCGTTGGCGCAAACCGTGTTGAAGCGCTGGAACTCGCGCATCTGTGGCGAGACTTCCGAGGATATGGAGACAGACTGGTCCGGCTTCTTGGCCAATAGACGGTCGCGGAAGCGGCGTTCATGCGCGCCGTTCAGATAGGAATGGATGAAGCCGACCGCGACGCTGTCATAGCCTTCGGCGATGATCTTGTCGCACAAGGTATCGACTTCGGCATCATCGAGCGGCTTCAGCGGCTCGCCGTTGGCACCCATGCGCTCATCGAGAACGAAACGGTCTGCGCGTCCTACCAAAGGCGCCGGCAGCACGATGTCGAGATCGTATTGCTCGAAACGGCTTTCGGTGCGCATCTCGATGACATCGCGGAAGCCCTTGGTGGTGACGAAAGCCGTCTTGGCACCACGGCGCTCGATCAGCGCGTTGGTGGCCAGCGTCGTTCCATGGATCACCGTATCGATCTGCGACACTTCAATCCCGGCTTTTTCCACCACCTCGCGAATGCCCTTGACGATCGCGGCTTCGGGAAAGGCATAGTCCGTAAGGACCTTGGTCGAATGAAGCACCGAGCCCACCTCCAGCGCCACATCGGTGAAGGTGCCGCCGATATCGACGCCGACCCTGATCAGTTCACCATCTGTCGTCATGTTGATGCGTAACTCCCGAGATGAGATCGTTGTTTGAGGCGGTCGCTGAAGGTTGATCTTCAGGCGCGCGTGAGGGTTCCCGCGGTCATGAGTGCCGCGAGTTCAAGTTGGTTGGAAACGTTGAGAGAGCGGTGCGGGCGCGATTGTGCGCCCGCCGTATGCGGTTACTGCTTGCCGGTGAAGTCGATGCCTTCAAGCGTGGTCGGCAGCTTCGGACGATCGAGGCCGATCCACTTCTTGTAGAGCGTGTCGAGCGAACCATCCGCCGTGTGGCGCGTGACGAAATCGTTCAGGAAGTCGAGCATCTCCTGCTCGCCCTTGCGAACGGCCATGCCCTGGAAATTGTCGGCGAGCTTGTACTTGCGATTGTACTTTTCGGCATTGCCGGTCTTCTCGATAACCAGGCCGTAAGTCAGGCTGCCGACGATGGCATCGACCTGGCCGGACAACAGCGCCTGCACTGTGGTGGCATCGTCATCGAAGCGCTTGATCTCGGTGCCTTCCGGCGCTGCCTTCTTGAGGACAGGATCGAACACGCTGCCGCGGTTTACGCCGATCACGAACTTGCCGAGATCCTCATTGCCCTTGATGTCGGCGTCGGTCTTCGCCCACACCGTGATGTCATTGGCGGAGTAAGGCAGAACATATTGGACGACCTTTGCGCGTTCCGGCGTGATGGTCATGGACGGCACAAGGAAGTCGACCATGCCGCCGGTCAGAAGCGGAATGCGGTTCTGGCCCGTGATGCGCTCGAAGCGCAATTCGACGCCGAGTTCCTTCGCGATGAGCTTGGCGACTTCGACGTCATACCCGTCGTTCTCGCCATTTTCGTTGATGAACCCCCAGGGGAACTGGTCCATCTGCACGCCGACCACGGCGACACCCTTAGCCTTGATTTCCTCCGGCGTGATGGCTTGAGCGGCGCTCATCATGGATGCCGACATAACAAGTGCGGTGACCACGCCGAGCGCGGGCTTTGCGTAAGAGAAGAGCTGTTTGATCATGTTCTTACCTCTGGTTTTGTTTCTTGGTTTATTCAGTGTCCAGCATTCAGGCGTCGTTCGATCCGTCCGCTGGCGTAGGTCAGCGGCAGGCAGATGATGAAGTAAAGGAAGCCGACCGCGCCGTAGACCTTGAGCGGCTCGAAGGTGATGTTGGCCATCAACTGGCCGGAGCGGGTGAGTTCCACGACGCCGAGAAGTGCGGCCAGCGCCGTGCCCTTGATGAGGTTGACAAGGAAGCCGATCGTGGCGGGCAGGCCGATGCGGAAGGCCTGAGGCAGCACCACATCCTTCATCAGGCTGACATAGCCGATGCCAAGCGCCCGCGCGGCTTCGCTTTGGCCCGAAGGAACAGCCTGGATGCTGCCGCGCCAGATCTCACCCAGAAACGCGCTGGTATGAAGCGACAAGCCGATGATCAGCGCGACCCAAACATCGACCTTGATGCCGAGCAGCGGCAGGCCGAAATACACGAAGAACAGCTGAATCAGGAGCGGCGTGCCCTGGAAGATCTGGATGTAGACCGTGGCTGCCCAACGCAGCACCTTGCTGTTGCTGGTGCGGGCAAGTGCCACCAGCAGGCCGCCGCTGCCGCCAACGATGAAGGCCAGAACGGACATAAGGATCGTCCATTTCGCCGCTTCCAGGATGAACAGGAATTCTGAGGTACCGAAACTGCGGATCATCGGCTCGAACTCACTTTGTCGGATAGGAGAAGTAGGCTTTGCCGATGAGTTGCAGAACGATAGAGAAGAACTGCGACAAAGCGAGATAGATGACGCCGAGGACAAAATAGACCTCGAAGCTGCGGAAGGTTTCCGCATCGATGGTCTGGCCGACATAGGTAAGCTCTTCCGCCGAGACCGAGGCCACCAGGCTGGAGTTCAGCATCATCAGAATGAACTGGCTGCACAAAGCGGGATAAACCGCGCGGATGGCTGGCCGGAAGATGATGTAGCGGTAGACATCGAACGTATGGAGCCCAAGCGCACGACCCGCCTCGATCTGTCCTTTTCGGATCGACTCCACACCGCCACGCACGATCTCCGCCGAATAGGCTGCGCAGTTGAGCGTCATTGCCAGGATGGCTGCCTGTTCCGCCGTCAGCGTGACGCCGAGGGATGGCATGCCGAAGAAGATGAAGAAGACCTGCACCAGGAACGGCGTGTTGCGGATCACCTCGATATAGGCGAGCGCTACCGCCGAGACGGCTTTGATAGGGCTCATGCGCATCAGCATGAAGACGATGCCGAGACACAGCCCCAGCGCCATCGAGATGCCGGAAATCTTCAGTGTCTGGAGTGCGCCTTGCAGCAGCGCCGGCCAAGCGTCCAGAACGGGGGCAAAATCGAATGTGTGTTGCATGCGCGCTGCCTTTTCTTGTGCCCGTACGATCTCTCTTTCGCGTCAGTGACTGAGGATCTGGCCGAGGAAGGCCTTGGCGCGTTCGTGCTTGGGATTTCCGAAGAACTCGGTAGGCGGCGCGCTTTCGATGATCTCGCCGCGATCCATGAAGATCACGCGATGCGCCACCGCACGGGCGAAACCCATCTCGTGTGTC
>DCDI01000044.1:10688-42332 GCA_002316345.1 Phyllobacteriaceae bacterium UBA1059
GCGGATGTCGGCTCGTCGAACAGCATGATCTTGGGGCCCATGCAAAGTGCGCGCGCGATGGCCACTCGCTGCTGCTGGCCGCCGGACAGCTGTGCCGGATACTTGTTCGCCTGCTCCGCGATATGGACCCGATCGAGGAAGTGCATGGCCTTTTCCTTGGCCTGCGCGCCGGACGCCTTGTGTACGCGGCGCGGCGCCAGCATGCAGTTCTCGAGCACCGTCATATGCGGGAACAGGTTGAACTGCTGGAACACCATGCCGACATCGCGGCGGATATGATCGACGTTTGCACCTGTATGTCCGAGACGCGTTCCGTTGACGTCGATCGTACCTTCTTGGATTTCCTCTAGGTGGTTGATGCAGCGGATGAGCGTCGACTTGCCCGAGCCGGACGGGCCGCACAACACGATGTGCTCGCCTCGATTGACGCTCAGATCGATGTTCTTGAGAACATGGAGCGGACCGTACCACTTGTTGACGGCGCTCATCTGGATGGCGTTTTCAGACATCTATCTCTCGCTTCGTAGAAATCAGCTGAAACGGCTCGGCCCTTTAGGGCTGAACCTCAAAAATGGCATCGACCTCGACCGCGAAACCGCGCGGCAGGGAGCCCGCTCCAAGGGCGGTACGCGCATGTCTTCCCTTCTCTCCGAGCACTTCAACCAGAAGATCGGAAGCACCATCGATAACCGCTGGATGATCCTTGAAGGCGGGGATGGCATTCACGAAACCACGCAGCTGCAAGACCGCTGAAATACGATCCAAATCGCCATCCAAGGCTGAGGCGGCTCGTGCAAGCAGATTGAGCGCGCAAACTCTGGCAGCCTGGTAGGCTTCAGCAACATCCATATCCTGACCGACCACGCCTAGATAAGCGTCCACACCATCGATGCGCGGAACTTGTCCTGATATGTACAGCGTCTGCCCGCTCATTCGGAACGGCACATAAGTCCCGCTCGGTGAGGTGATTTCAGGCAGGCTCAGACCAAGCTCCGCCATCCTGGATGAGACAAGTCCCATTGCATGTTCCCTTTGTAGGCTCAGTCTCCAAGCATGCCCGGAGATCAATGTGATATTATCACTTGCCTTTCTTATGACGGTAAATTTGCGGATATAATACGAGTTGTCAAGACTGAACTGCATGAGCGTCGCTCGCATGACACGGCTGAACAGAACCTTCCTTATCCTATTGCTATCAAACATTTCTTTTCCGTTTTAGCTTGTTTTAAGTCGAAGGGCGTTCGAACTTTCCGGAGGTTTTTTCCAACACCAAGGACAAGAAAGAACGACTTTTGATGCGGCCGAGAGGGCTTATGTGCGCACACAGCAAGAACGTTCACCCCTAATAACCTAATGATATTATCTCTTCGACAGTGATGCTATCTTGCGCGGCCGATCAGTGAGCGATATCAAGCAATCAATGATCGTCACCGCAGGATGAACAGATTGAAATCTCTGACCTCACGCACGATCGAGAGTCTCAAAGCCCTGATCAGCGATGGGACACTGCAGACCGGCGATAAATTGCCGACGCTAGCCGAATTGGGCGACCAGATGGGTGTCAGCCGTACGGTCATCCGCGAGGCCGTTGCTTCGCTCCGCTCCGAAGGTGTTCTGGATGCCCGCCATGGCGTCGGCATCTTCATTCGTGACCAAAGCAAGGCTGCTGCTGCCGAACCACACGCCTCGGTGCTGGATCCTCTGGCCCGCCTGTCGCTCCCCTTTCTGGATCTGTTGGAGTTGCGCATGGCCTTTGAAGTGCATGCGGCCGGGCTCGCCGCTCAGCGTCGGTCCTGGGCTCAGGAAGCGAATATGTGGGAGGCCCTGAAGCAGTTCGAAGCAGCCGTCGAGGAGGAAGAGGGTCTCGACGACCATGACTTCGCCTTCCACCGCTCGATCGCAGAAGCGACCAACAATTCCGCTTTCACCGAATTCTTCAGCGTCATGAGCCGAAAAATCATGCCGCAGCAGACCTTCTCGCGCAATCTGCATCCATCACTCATCACGCGTGACTACATTCATAACACAGTGGTGGAGCACCGCGCGATCTGCGATGCGATCAGCTCCGGCGATGTCGAAGGCGCCAGGAAGGCCATGCAGGCGCATTTAACCCGCAGCCACCGCCGCTATCGCGGCTTCAACGGCGCGCAGGATGGCGCCAACGACATTCAAGCCAAGTGAGCGGCCGGCAACTCATGCCGGATGCTCAATGAGCACACTCAACGCACCCTTCCGTTGGTAAGTTGCGACTCGTCTGCTCTTGTTGGCACCGAGCAGGAACGGTGAAGATGCTGGGCGTATCGCCGAGGTGCCCGGCCACGTGTCAAACACTGCCGCGATTTAAGTTCGTGCGGTGTGCGCAGAGATCGCGAATGTTCTGGAGCCGTCCAGACCTTACACCGCTCATGCAAATCGCCAACAATTTATGCTTGTTCGCGTTGTGATCTCACGAAGGCTGCCTAGCTTAGGCTGATGCCTTTGTCGCCCATTCGTGTGATTGATCTCGAGACCGCCGGAAACGGTCCGCATCATGTCTGCGAGATCGGCTGGCAGGATGTTGCACAGGGCAGCGATGGGCGCTGGCATGTCAATGGGGAACGCGGCGCGCTGCTGGTTAATCCGGGTCGTCCGATCCTGCCTGACACGATGGCTGTTCACCACATCATCGATGCCGATGTCGCCGATGCGCCGTTCTGGAAGACCATCGCATCCAGCGTTCTGCGGCCCGAGAACGGTGTCCTTGCCCTCGCTGCCCATCGCGCTGCCTTCGAGCAGCGCTATTGCACGCCGAGGTTCACCAGGAACGCCGACTGGATCTGCACCTGGAAATGCGCACTGCGTTTATGGCCGCATCTTCCTCGGTTTTCCAACCAGATGCTGCGTTACCAGCGCATGCCCGAAGGGCTTGTTCGTGAAATCGGCCTGCCAGCCCATCGAGCCATGCCGGACGCCTATGTTACCGCGCACCATCTGCGCGACATGCTGAACGAGGTTTCCGCCGAGCAGCTCATCGCCTGGAGCAGGGAACCTGGTTTGCTGCCGCGCGTGCCCGCTGGACCCGAGCGTGGAAAGTCCTGGGATCGGCTCTCCTCGGATGTGCTGCAAGCCTTCGCCAGGGATCGCGACACGGACATCCGTTTCACCGCCCAGACCGAGCTTACCCGCCGCGGCGAATTCACCTTACCGGCACAAAGCCAGCCCGATCAGACCAGCCTCTTCTAGGCCTCCGGCGAGCGAAGTTCGCTGCGCCTGCTTCAGCTCTTCTGTTCATACTCGCAGTTCTAAAAACATCGAAGTATCATGCAGGGGAGGAAAATTATTCCTCCACTTATTCACGCCTGGCGGCCAAGTGTATTTTCTACCCTCCACCGGCAGCAGAACAAGTTTTTCGCGCCCTCAACTATCCAGGGATTGTTCGTTTTCGACCACGCAGTCCCCTCTGGGGAGCGGCGTTGACGAAGCGCTTTGATCGAATGTCTACTAATCTCATAGACAGATCCGCGGAGTGCATTCGTGACCGTAATTTCCATTAATCGCCGACGTTTCCTTCAGGTCGGAGCCGCCGGCATCGCCGTTGCTGCGACCGGGCGCCGTGCTTCCGCAGCCGGGACTTTGCCCAAGCAAATCCGCTTCTTCGGCAATCCGGCGGATTATGGCCAACCCTTCACCACCGGCATTCTCGGCATTGCCCATTCCGGCGGGTTTTTGGCCAAGGAGTTCGAGAAAGACGATGTCGAACTCACCTTCACCTATCCTGCCGGCAGCGGCCCGGCCATCAACGAAGCCATAGCCAATGGTCAGGTCGACTTTGCGCGCTATGGCGGCTTCCCGCACATCACCGGCAAGTCACGTGGCCTGCCAACCAAGTTGCTTGCCTCGGTCGGCATCGGCCATTCTTATCTCGTGGTGCGCAATGGTTTGGACGTCAAGACGGTTGCCGACCTCAAAGGTCTCCGCGCTGCGATCGGCCGGGGAACGGCACCGCACCTCGCTTTCATCCGGGTGCTTGAGCAGCATGGCTTGAAAGAGTCCGACGTCGAACTTTTCGATCTTGAAGGCGGTGACGAGATCGGCGCGATCGCATCGGGTGCTGTGGATATAGGCTGGGGTGGCGCCGGCTTCCTGAAGCTTGCCGAGGACGGCAATGCCAAGCTGATCTACACGTCCAAGGGCCAGGTAAGTCCAGCCAACAACTTCGGCGGCTTCTCCGTCACCGAAGATTTCGCTGCCAAATATCCGGAAACGACGCAACGCGTGGTCAACGCCTATCTCAAGGCCGCGCAGTTCGCGGCACAGCCTGAGAACTTTGCGGCCGTCTTGTCCCTTTACGAGAAGGCCGGCGAGAACCGTGCCGCGCTGGAGAGGGATCTGGCCGGCGTCGCCCTAGGCGAAGAACTGACACCCGTCATCGACGACTATTTCCTGTCGCAGTTCCAGGGCGGCATCGACTTCGCGAAGGAGAACAAGCTGATCCGTAGCGATGTCGACCTGAAGAGCTGGGTCGATCGCAGCTTCATCGACAAGGGCATTGCGGAGCTTGGTCTTCAGAAGACTTGGCCAAACCGCAAGGCTGACGGCAGCGTTTCTGCCTGAGCATTCAAGGACCGGGCTGCGCCTTCCAAGCATTGCCTGATCGGGACGCCGTATGACTATCGAGAGTCTTCGCGAGACTGCCGCGCTGCCTCATTCCCTGAGATCGCGCTTTCGCGTGCGTGGGAAAGCAGTGGGCTTAGCAGGCGTCAATTGGGCGGCAGCACTTATCCTGCCGCTCTCCATCCTTGCGCTTTGGCAAGCCGCTGCGGCTTATGCATGGGTTTCGCCGCTTATCCTTCCAGCACCGGCGCTTGTGCTCCAGTCCGCAACAGAGCTGTTCGGATCGGGGCAGATCTTTGCCGAAGTCGGCATCAGCTTCATGCGCGTGCTTGTCGGCCTGGCGATTGGCGGCAGCCTTGGTCTGGCATGCGGCGTGATGATGGCGCGCTCCGAGAGCTTCGAGGCCTATGTGGGGCCGACGATCCGAATGATCTGGCTGGTGCCGACACTTGGCTGGTTGCCATTCCTGATGTTGATCCTGGGCGTCGGCGAGTCGCTGAAATTCGCGATGATCGCCAAGACCTGTTTCTTCCCGCTGCTTGTCACGAGCTACGAGGGCACGCGCGCGCTGCCGCAACGCTACCTGGAAGTCGCCCGGGTCCTTGAACTGCCTCGCGGCCAGACACTGCGCAAGGTCATCATTCCGGCCATTCTTCCTTCCTTGTTCGCTGGCTTCCGCCTTGCTCTATCCAAAGGATGGCAGGCGCTTGTGGTGGTGGAACTGATCGCCTCGTCGTCGGGCATCGGCTACCTCATGAATTGGGGCCGCAAGCTGTTTTACCTCGATGTCGTCATCGTCACGATGATCCTGGTTGGCTTGATCGGCTGGACGCTCGACCGGCTGATGTTGCGTGCTGAGAAGCATCTCACGCTTTGGCAAGCACGGTCGGCCGGATGAGCATGCGCGCCCGCTCCCGTCTTGACCTGCGCGGTCTTGTGCTGCCGGCGGCCATCCTGTTGGCTTGGTGGGTCGTTTCGGCGAACGGGCTCGGCAACAACTATATCTTCGTCAGCTTCAGCCGTATTGGCGATGCGCTTGCGCAGTTCGTCAGTGACGGCACCTTATTGGCCGGAACGACCGCCACCCTGCTGCGCCTGCTGATCGGCTTCGCGCTTGGCGCTGCTTCAGGTCTGGCCATCGGCCTGCTGATTGGCCTGTCTTCAGCCGCCGGGCGCGTCATCAGTCCAACCTTCCACGCTTTGCGGCAGATCGCTGTTTTTGCCTGGATGCCGCTGCTGACCGCTTGGCTGGGCATCGGCGGCCAGACGATGATCGCCTTGATCGCGATCGGTGCCTTTTACCCAACCGTCGTCAATGTCGAAGCCGGCTGCCGCGGCGTGCCTTTGCCCTATCTCGAAGTCGGCCGGGTGATGGAGCTTTCCCGCTGGCAGACCATTCGCCGGATCATCCTGCCTGCCGCAGCTCCCTCGATCCTGGCAGGGCTTGAGCTGGCCGTGGCAACAGCCTGGCTGTCGACGATCGGCGCGGAATACTTCATTTCCGCAGGAGACGGCCTTGGCATCATCCTCGCAGCGTCCCGAATGCGCGGCTCGATGGACGGTGTGATCGTCGGCATCCTCGCCATCGGCCTAGTCGGCTTTGCTCTCAACCGGCTTCTCGCTTTCGCCTCCCGCAGAGCCTTCAAATGGCGGGCACCGTCGACATGACCGCATCCAGCCAAGGCAGCCAGAACCTGATCGCCGACGTGCTTGTAATCGGCGGCGGCCCTGCCGGGTGCTGGGCGGCTCTGTCTGCTCGCGAAGCCGGCGCGACTGTTATCCTCGCAGAGAAAGGCTATGTCGGCACGGCTGGAGCAACGGCTGCCGGTAATTCCTCGATCATCGACGCGGCGCCGGGCGCTGCACGCGAAAAGGCGATCGCTCAGCGCGAGGCGAGAGGCCTCGGTCTGGTGCGCGCAGATGTGGTCGACCGCGTTCTGGAAGAAACCTACATCCAGCTGAACCGGCTTGCCGACTGGGGTTATCGCTTTCCCACCATCGAGGATGGCACGCCTTGGCGCGGATCGATGCGTGGCGTCGATTATCTGCGCTTTCTGCGCCAGCGGTTGATCAAGAACGGCGTTACAATCCTCGACCAGAGTCCAGCGCTTGAGCTGCTGACGTCAGACGGCATCGTGAGTGGTGCTCGTGGCGTACGGCGCGTGGATGGTGAAGGCTGGCAGGTCAAAGCCGGCGCGGTGGTGATCGCGTCAGGCGGCTGCGCCTTTCTGTCTGGCGCGCTCGGCACCCGCAACCTCACGGGCGACGGCTACCTGATGGCTGCCGAAGCCGGCGCCAGCTTTTCAGGCATGGATTTCACCGGGCAATATGGCATCGCCCCGCTTCATTGCTCGGTGACCAAGGGCATCGTCTATTACTGGGCGACCTTCACCGATGAAGCCGGCACCATCATCGGCGGCAAAGGTGACCGGCAGGATGCGGTTGCAGCTGGACTGAAGAACGGACGGGTCTTTGCGGTTCTTGATAAAGCCTCGCCTCGGGTCCAGTCGGGCATGCGCGGCCAACCCAACGTCTTCATGCCGTTCGATCGGCAAGGCATCGATCCTTTCACGCAGCGTTTCGAAGTCGGGCTGCTTTATGAAGGCACCGTGCGCGGCAATGGCGGCCTGATCGTCGGCGACGATACCGCGACAGAAATCCCCGGCCTCTTTGCCGCCGGCGATGCGGCATCGCGTGAAGCGATGGCGGGCGCTTCANNTCAAGCGGTGGCGGTGGTCCGAATTCCTCGTGGGCCGTCGCAACGGGCCGGTGGTCCGGCATCAATGCCGCCAATTTTGCGGTGAAGATCGGCGCTTTGCAGGCCAAGCGCTTGTCACGTGGGGCGGGTGGCGCGGACTTGCGGGCCGTTGGTTCCACACAGGCTGACGCAAGTGAAGTTGTCAGCGCCATCCAGGCTGAAACACTGCCGCTGGATCGCGGCTTCTGGCGCACGGCCGACCGGCTGAACGCGTCGGCAGCAGCGCTCGATGCGGTCTGGCGAGACGCTTTGGATCTGCAGCATCGGATTGATCCCATCAAAGCGCGCGAAATCCTCGCCATGGCCGCCACGGCCCGCTGGATCAATGCCAGCGCTCGGCAGCGGAAGGAAACGCGGGGCATTCAAAGGCGAGTCGACATCCCGGGCACTGATCCGGAGCAAAGCGGCAGCATCCTTTCGGGTGGCCTTACCGCGATCTGGGCGGGGTCCGCACGAGCAAAACGGTAGGAAAGCCGGCCATGATTGAACTTGTGAGTGATACCCGCTGCATCGAATGCAACATCTGCGTAAAGGCCTGTCCGGACAACGTCTTCGATGCCGTGCCAAGCAAGCCGCCGGTGATCGCCCGCAAGGCGGACTGCCAGACCTGCTTCCTGTGCGAACTCTACTGTCCCGCTGACGCGCTCTATGTTTCGCCCATCATGGATGCGGATGATCCAGTTGTCGAACAGGAGCTAATCGAGGCAGGCTTGATGGGCGGCTTTGCCCGCGCGATGGGCTGGAGCAATGCCAAGCCGCGCGGAACCCATACCGACCCCACTTACCGCATGTTCGAGGACCGCAATCCATGAGCCTGGCAGCCTTGTCTCATCCAGAACAAACGGCAGCAATCGAGGTTCGAGGCGTGTCGCGCACCTTCACGACGGCCGGCGCCGACGTTCCTGCCTTACGGGATGTTTCGCTGACCGTGGCGGAAGGTGAGTTCGTCAGTCTGATCGGCCCTAGCGGTTGCGGCAAGTCGACCTTGCTGCGCATGCTGGCCGGGCTCGACCAGCCCGATCGCGGCACGGTCTCGGTTGAAGGCGATCCGGTTGCCGCCCCTTCCCTGTCGCGCGGCATCCTGTTCCAGGATCACCGTTTGCTGCCTTGGCTGACGGTCGAGCAGAACGTCGATCTCGGTCTGCACAAGTCGGGGCTGACAACACAGCAGCGGCAGCAGCGGGTCAGCGACTTGATCGCCCTTGTCGGCCTTGCCGGCTTCGAGCGCGCGTTTCCTTACCAGCTCTCGGGCGGCATGTCGCAGCGCGCTGCCATCGCGCGCAGCCTGGCCCCGCAACCCCGGGTGCTTCTGCTGGATGAGCCACTAGGTGCCCTCGACAGCCTGACGCGATCGAAGCTGCAAACCGAGCTACTGCGCATCTGGAAACATGAGCGCATCACCATGCTGATGGTCACCCACGATGTCGAGGAAGCCGTTTTTCTCTCCGATCGCGTCGTCGTCATGGAGCCGCGCCCGGGCCGGATCGCCGATATCGTCGACATCCCGCTTCCCAAACCCCGCCACCGCGGGGATCCAGCCTTTGTCGACATCAAGCTGAGGCTGCTCAATATTCTTGAGGTCGAAACTGCTCCGAACGGCAACATCGTAGCGCACTGAGTTCTGGCAGTCAGTCGCCAACACCGCGTGCGTCTGGATCATACTCCTCTGTGGTGCAGAGGCAGACTGCTGGAACAGGCGAAGGCCACCGAAAATGGCTTGGCGCGAGGTCATAGGGCCGATGTGGCAGACCAGTCGTGAACATCACGATGATGTTCAAGCCACCTGCCGCAGCGCCTGGGTAATCCGGTTCAGGTCCACCGGCTTTTCACAGCGGGTGATCTGTTTGAAACGATCAGGGATGGCCGATTCCTCATAGCCGGTGGCGAAAGCGAAAGGAACGTTGCGCTGGGTCAGCAAATCGGCGGCGGGAAAGACCATTTCGCCGCGCAGATTGATGTCGAGGATCGCGCCGTCGATCGCCGTCTCGCCCGCGATCAGTTCGAGCGCATCTTCAATCGTGCCAACGGGGCCAAGCACCGTGGCGCCGGCGTCGAGCAACTCGGTTCGCAGCTCGTCGGCCAGCATGTACTCGTCTTCCACCACGAGGATGCGGCAGTCACGCAGGGTCGCTTGATTCATGCTCGTTACCCTCCAAGGTGGTGGCGGAGACCGGCACCGAGATCGTGCAATGAACTCCGTCAGGCAAAAGCTCGTATGAGGTCTTGGCATCGAGCTGATAGGGTAGTGCCTGCTCGATCAGTTCGCGACCTTGACCCGAACCGCGCGGCGCCGATCCCGGTGGCTGCATCACGATACCAGTCTCACGCCAATCTATATGGAGCCACGGTTTGTTCCCTGGCCCTGACGGTTCCAACGACCAAGTGATCATCAGCTGCCCGGAGCTTTGCCCCAAGGCGCCGTATTTCACGGCGTTCGTGGCCAGTTCATGCAAGGCCATTGCTAGTGTTTGAACCGTCGTGGAGCGCAGGCGCACATCTGCCGGGCCTTCCACAATGGTCGAACCGGATTGGCCCTTCGTCACGCCATGAGCCGCAAGCTCCGTGTGGATCAATTCATCAAAGGTGACACGGTCACCATCTTTAAGGCGAGAGAACAATCCCTGAACCCGGGACAGAGCATCCAGCCTTTCGCGGAAGCTGCTTCTGAATTCCAAGAGATCGCCGCTGCTGCGCAGGGTCTTGTCGGCCATCGACCGCACGACGGCAATGAGATTGCGGGTGCGGTGCTGAAGCTCGGCGACCAGGACCTCCATGCGCTTGGCCGTCGCACGTTCATCGGTGATGTCACGGCCGATGCCGCCGATCTGCCGCACGGTGCCGTCGGCATCGAACAGCGGAAAGTCCGTATTTCGTCACCAGCGGATCTGTCCATCGACGGGGCGGCGGACGCGATATTCGAATGCCGCCCGTTCACCCTTCCTGACGCGGCGTATCTCGTCCATGGCATGCTCGCGGTCTTCCGGCAGGATGAGCTCGGCCCAGTTGCGAAGATCGTTTCCGCTGGTCGCCTGCTCGCGATCCAGGCCATAAATCGTCTCAAAGGCAGGCGTCAGATAGACCCATTGCAGGGTTTCGGCGTCGCGCAGCCACAGCACGTCGGAGGACGCCTCGCCGAACTGACGGAACTGCTCCTCGCTCGCCCGCAACCTTTCTTCGGCCGCGCGCGCGTCGGTGACATCTTCCATGATGCCGATCATGCGGACGGGCTGACCATCCGCGTCGTAGAAGAAGATACCACGCGCATACAGGAAGCGGATCGTGCCATCGGGATGAAGGGAGCGGAAGCCGTGTTCGTAATCGATGCGATTGTCGCGCGCTGTTGCAATGGCTTTTTCGGCCGCCGCGCGATCTTCGGGATGGACGCGCGCGATCCATGCTTCGTAAGTCGGCACGACCTCGCCGACCTCGTAGCCTTCCATCTTGTAATGCGCTTCGGACCAGTTGATGACGCCGGTCAGCATGTTCCAGTCCCAGCTGGCCAGGCCGCCAACGGTCAGGGCAAGGCGCAAGCGCTGTTCGCTCAGGCGAAGCGCGGCTTCCGCTTTGAAGGCGACGGTGAGGTCCATGAAGGTCACCACGGCGCCGCTGATATAGTTGTCGACGCTGCGGTATGGCAGGATGCGGGCCGTGAAATGACGACCTGCCGCAGGGTCGGTGACCTGCCGTTCCACCGAAACGAGCGTCTTCAGGACGCGGCGGACATCGTCCTGCAGCTCGGGGTAAGCAACGCGAGACACGACATGGTCGAGCGGACGGCCCACATCCGTATCGAGCAGATGGAAGATCTCAGTCGCGGCCGGCGTGAAGTTGCGCACGCGCAGGTCGTTGTCGAGGAAGACCGTTGCGATCTGGGTCGCTTCGAGCAGGTTCTTCAGGTCGGAATTGGTGCGGCCGAGTTCAGAAACGCGATGGCCGAGTTCGCCATTGACGGTCTGCAGTTCCTCGTTGACGGATTGCAGCTCTTCCTTCGAGGTCTCCATTTCCTCATTGGCGGACTGCAATTCCTCGTTGATCGACTGATATTCCTCGTTGGAGGATTTCAGTTCCTCGTTGGTCGATTCCNNTAATCGTGGCCTGGAGCCGGTCGCGCGTAACGCGCAGGTCGGTTTCCAGGCGCTGAACATGCTCGTCCGCCGTCAGCCACTCGCCATCGCCCTTGGAACTGTTTTCCGCGACCTGACCGGCATCCTGGAACAGGACGATCAGGGACGTCACGTCTCCTTTGCCCAGCGGCTCGACCACGACATTGACGGCATACGCACGATCATCCTGGCGGATCACCACGCGCGGCACCTCGATGCGGGTTCCTTCAGCGGTAGCACGGTGCAGCGCGGAACGAAGATCGAGGCGAAGGTCGCGATGCGCGAGGCTTAAAAGATTGAGCGTGGCCGCGCCGGCGGCGGGTTCGAAATACCGCCCTGTTCGGCCCGAGAAATGCAGCACGTCTCCATGCGTATCAACAACGACATAGGCCGGCGCATAGCGTTCCGCGACCGCTTCAGCCTGGCGGTTGATCGAGCTGGTCAGCCGCGGTGCCGGCAGCCCTGAGGGCGGCGCCATGATCTGGGGATCGATGCTGCGCGGTCGTGGGCTGAGCGGAAAATCCGGAATGATGCGGGTTGCCGTTTCCAAACGGCGAAACACGCGGTTCTTGCGGTCGACCGGCGCGAACAGCTTGGCGCGGCGGGTGACGTTTTCCGACGAACCCAGAAACAGCACGCCGCCCGGTCTCAGCGAGAAATGGAAGATCGGAATGACGCGGTTCTGGAGGTCGCCATTCAGGTAGATCAGGAGGTTACGGCAAGACAGGATGTCGATGCGCGAGAAAGGCGCGTCCTTGACGACATTGTGCGGCGAGAAGATGCACATTTCGCGCAACTCCTTCGATACGCAATAGGTGTCGCCCTCGCGCACGAACCATCGTGACAACCGGTCGGGCCGCACATGCGCGGCGATGGTGCCGGAATAGCGCCCCGCCCGCGCGAGGCCGAGCGCCCTCGCATCGAGATCGGTTGCGAAAATCTGGACTTCGGGCGGATGGTCGAGCGTCGCCATATGCTCGCGCAGCAGGATGGCGATCGAATAGGCTTCCTCTCCGGTGGCGCAGCCCAGCACCCAGACGCGAAACTGGTCGCCGGCTTCCTTGCCTTCGAACAAACGCGGAATTTCCTGCTCCAGCGCTTCGAACTCGGCCGGGTTGCGGAAGAATTGCGTGACGCCAATCAGCAGATCCTGAAACAGGTTCTGTGCTTCCTCACGGTCACTGCGCAGCCGTTCGACATAGGCGTCGACGGTTTCGATCTGCAGGACCTGCAGCCGGCGGTGAACGCGCCGGGTAAAGGTGCCGCGTTTGTATCCATGAAAGTCGTGGCTGGTCACGTTGCGCAGAATGGTCGTGATCTGCGTGATCTGCCCTTCCAGATCAGCTGAAATCTCGCCATCCGCGCCAGTTTCGATGAGCTGAGACAGGTTTCTGGCATAAAGAAGGATATGCTGGGCGATCTCGTCGGCCGGCAGCTGGAGGTCGGCAGCACCAAGCGGCCCCACCCCGGCCTGGCCTGCTTCTTCGTCATTTTTCGCCAGTTCGGCGATCGACAACCCGCCGAACTTCTTGGTTGCGGTCACGCCTGCGGTGCCATCGCTGCCAAGGCCGGACAGGATCACGGCAATGGCGCGGTCATGGGCATGTTCGGCGATGGAGATCAGCATGGAATCGACGGTGCCGCGCTGGCCGATCGGCTCGGCAGCCGGCCGGATATGGACGTGACCATCCTCGATCGTGATCATGTCGTCCGGGCCGCCGACGAAAACCTGGTTCGGCTTCAAGCGCTCGCCATCGGCCGCGATGCTGACGGGCATGGAGACCTGCCGCTTCAGCACCTCGACGACGGTGCCGACATCGAGCCCTTCCTGCTGGCGCACGGCGACGAGATAAGCCGCGCCAAGTTCAGGATCGATATCGGCAAAGACCTGTTCGAACGAGCGAAGCGAGAGCGCGCAGACGCCGATCCCGACCACCGCAATGGTCTCCTGCTCGTCGGCTGACTCGGTTGGCTTCAACTGTTTCTGCATGGGACGGTCTGTTTCAGCTGCGAGTCAAAGGTCAAAGGCACTTGCAATGATAATCGCTTCGGCCGCCGTAAGTAGCCTGTCCGTCAGAGATCTTCTTCCGGCGAGCGACCATGGCGCAGTGAAAGAATGGCTGCGTCCCTGAGGGTCGCTGCGTAGCGCCGGTATTCTTGTCCTCGAGTTTCATAGAGCTTGGCGACCGCAGGGCGGCCGGTCTCGCGAGCATCACGCGTCATGCGATCAACCAGGGTCACGCGCTCTTCCATCACGCGCATTGCCACCCTGAACGCCTTGTCCACTTCCGTGACATGCGAGGCAAGCGCCTCGGCCGTGTAACCGTGACCGATCTGGCACCGGAAGCGAAGCGGGCGTGAACCACGCACCTCTGACAAAACTCCGTGACATCCGGGCAAGACAAAGGGCTGGGCTCGGCGATCTGGAGCAGATTGGCACTACCCAGCCGCCGGCCAGCCGCGATATCGGCTTCAAGCTGCAATTCGTCGGACGAACAATGAGACCCGTCCGCGCTGTCGCCGATAATACCCGCAATCACACTGCCGAGATCATCAGCGGACGCAACATGATCGGCATCGACGCTCTGAAGGGCAGCCAGCGGCATTTCATCCGCTTCGGCGTCGAGCGGATGCTGGACCACCGCCGTGCCACCACAGGCCTTGATCGTATGAAGGCCGGATGCGCCATCATTGAGCATGCCGGTCAGCACGACACCCACGACACGCGAGCCGAACGACAAAGCGGCGG
The DNA here is from genome assembly GCA_002316345.1 of Phyllobacteriaceae bacterium UBA1059. Classification (GTDB taxonomy): domain Bacteria; phylum Pseudomonadota; class Alphaproteobacteria; order Rhizobiales; family Rhizobiaceae; genus Tianweitania. The sequence continues at coordinate 24,892 of DCDI01000044.1, forward strand.
AGCGAAACATCGGATCGATCGCCGGCCGGACCATGTTCTCGCGCGGTCCCATGCCCAGCCTGATCGTGTTGCCGATCAGCAGAAGATGGCGATCCGGTGCGGCGACATAGATCTGGCCCCGCTCGATCGGCTGGCCATCCAGCGCTTGCGACACTTTTCGCCCAACGGCGTTGGAAAGCATATCCGAAAGGTGGCCGGGCGAATTTGCCGGAATATGGGTGCTGATGAACACACTTGCCGCCAGATCCTGCGGCAGTTGGCCGATCAGCTTTCGCAGCACCGCACCGCTGCCCGCCGAACCGCCGATCGCGACAATGTCCTTTTTGGCCGGTGCTGTCATTCGGTGGTCCTTCCTGAACGGTCCGTATGGGCGCAAACAGGTTCCTCAGAACCTGCCGCCAGTGTCGTCAGGCTGTGAGCCTCAAGCTTCTCGAACCGAGCCGATGCGAGGCGGCAGGGGAAAACGGATCGTGCAACGGAGGCCATCGGCCTCCACGGCGAGCGCCGNNAGCACCTCCGTGCCAAAGCCTTTATGGCCACCCTCGCTCAGCCCCGTCTGACCGCTTTCCTTCCACGTGAAGGTGACCAACATCTCGTCGCCGCCGCGATCGACCTTCCACGCGACATCGATCCGGCCTTCGCTCATGCCCAGAGCACCGTGCTCCACGGCGTTCACTGCCAGTTCATGAACAGCAAGCGCGAAAACCTGGCCGGCCTTGGGCTGCAGCAGCAGATAAGGCCCAGCCAGTGTGACCTGCTCGCCTTCCTTGGCGCCGTAATTAAGCAACTCGTTGGCTAGGAGGCTTTGAAGCTCGACGCCACCATGCTTGTCGACCGCAGCATGGACATGCGCTACCGTGGAAACGCGGTCCTCGATATGGCCGACATAGGCGTCGAGGTCGCGCTTGGTTTCGGCAGATTTGCGGATGATGGTCCTTAGCATCGCCAATGTAGTGGTCAGCCGGTGCCGCAATTCTCCCGGCGCGTTACGCTGATCAAGCAGCTGGCGCAACCGGGCATTGTCGGCTTGAAGCTCCGCGCGTTGCTTAGCGTCTTCAAACGCGGTCATGAAGAACCCCTGATAGTGAACCGTCCAAACAAGCCAAACGCACGAAAGTTCACTTAGGCCTGTGTGTAGCTTTGCAAATAGGCGGGATCGAAGAGTGACGTTGATCGCAAACCTTCCAGATCAAGGATCGTTACCCGCCGGCCATGCATGGTCACCAGGCCTGCCGCCCTCAATTCTTGCAGTGAGCGGTTGACATGTACGGTCGACATACCGAGCAAATCGCCGAGATTAGATTGGGTAAGCGGCATCTCATATCCAAGCCCATCGACCAGCCCAACCTTCTCTAGCCGAAGGTGCAGTTCGCAGAAAAGGTGACCCAACCGCTCCGAGGCCAAACGCCGCCCAAGGGTCACAACGCTTTCGCGTCCCATCGCCATGGCGAGCAACAGATCCCACCAAAGCGCTTTCTCGATTTGCGGTCTTTCGCGTGCGGCGGCCTTGATAACTTCAGGCGCTACGCGCGCAACCGTGGCAGGGGTAAGCACCCCCAGCGAATGATCCATGAACTGTGGCAGCGTCATGTAGGGCTCGCACATATCGCCGGGCAGAAACAGCGAGATGATCTGCCTTTTACCATTTTCGAGGAGCTTGTAGCGGCAAGCCCAGCCTTCCAGCACAAGCTTGATGGTTTTGGGCGCGTCGCCCTCGATCGTGACATCGCTCTGGGCATCGAATTTGTCGATGTTCACGCAAAGCGTGCGCAGGGTTCGTTCGTCGTCCTCGGAAAGAGAAGCGCCATGTCGCAGTTTTCGAACAAAAAAGTCAGACAAGGTTTCGTCTCCAACCGGCGGCTACGCGATATAATGTCAACCAATTATATGTGTCGATATGTTTCGAATGCGTCCTAACTGGCTCCTTATCTTTAGCTTTAACATATGTTATTTCTTCTTTTATGAAGGAGGAACATCCTACATGCTTTCAGGCTTATACGAACGCATTCAACATCTCTTACTTCGATTGAAAGCCTGACCCGTCAACATTTGCACGGCTTGATGTTTGCTGCATCAGGCTTCACCTGAAGCTCTGCGGCATGAGGTGTAAAGGCACGGCAGTGCGAAAACCGCAGCCGCATCTTCGCCGAAGCCGCAACAAGCTGAGCGGCAGACTCAGGCAAGCAGGTGATAAACCGCTACGGCTGCAGCAACTGCCATGAGCTTCTGGGGGCTGATGGCGCGTTCGTTGGTGCGCGCTTTCCTTTAAGCGCCACCGCGACGATGTAATTCGCACCAGAATAGCGCGGCGGACGAGATCACCAGTCGGTGTATTCCTACCATTCGGCACGCAGCCGCTATTTCCGCCTCGTGCTGGGTGGGGCGCCGTAAACGCGCTTGAAAGCAGAGCTGAAGTGGCTGGGATCGGAATAGCCGGCAAGGAATGCAGCTTGCGCGATGGTTGCGCCTTCTTCGTTCAGGGCTAGCGCGGCGCGTGCCATGCGTTGATCGCGGATGAAGCCGAAGACGGTGGTGCCGAAGCAGTCGCGAAAGGCGCGCTGGGCGGCCGAAACACTCATGCCCACCGCCTCGGCGATCTCCTTGATGGTAACCTCGCGGTCGAGCGTGGCAAGCACATGGTCCCGAATGCGCTCCGCCTGACGTCGTTTCATGAGCTTAGGTCCGGCCTGCTCAACTGCTTCCTGGGTGAGTGCGCCGCAAGCCTCCGACATGATTGTGAGCGCCCGGGAATGCCGGTGCAGGCTTAACAATTCACCGTCGAGACCTGCGGGAGGCGTCATGATCTGCTCGGCAACCGTGAGGATGTGCTTGCCGGGTCGGAATGTGAACTGAGCAAGATGGTGGGAGAAGAAAGAGCGTAGCGGCGATGGTTCACCACTCCCGGGCTGCGCCAGCTTCTCGATCCACGGCAATGGCGCCGAAATGTTGATCTTGCGTAGCGGCACGTTGCTTTCATTGATGAAGCGCAGCTTGGCATAGCGCGCCACATTCAGCATCAAGATGACAGGCTCGCACCTGTCACCGAACCCGGCATCGACCTGGAACGACGCATTGTCGATCAGAAAATGCTGCGCCCCTTGCAACAGCACGATCGTCAGGAACTTTGGCCAGATGTCATAGACCTGCTCATCAGGCGTGCAGGTCGATGGTCCGTCCATGACGCCGACAAAGAGATGGGCCGGCATATCCGGCTTGATGTCCGTGTGCTTCATCACGGCCCTCGCCTGAACTGAATTCGATCGTGCCGTTTACGCGCCGCTGACTGCCGTTTGCGCGCTTGTCATGCGCGTCGACAGGTCTAACCGTCTAACGATACATGAGCGGCATCGTCAACATTTCGACGACGCTCCTGATCGGATTTCCAAATGACCGGCCATCCCCTTTATCTTCTTTGTGCCTTGCGCCTGTTCAGCCTCGTTTCCATGACGAGCGCCCTGGCGATGTCGACTGCCCTGGCACAACAGGCTGATGTGACCGAGTTGGAGACGGTTGTGGTTACCGGCCATGGCGAAGTGGGCGATGGTCCTGTCGGCGGCTATGTCGCTTCGCAAAGCCGTTCGGGTTCGAAGACCGACACGCCGATCGCCCGCACGCCGCAGACCATCGCCGTTGTTTCGAAAGAGCAGATCGAGGATCAACAGGCTGAATCGGTCGCCGAAGCCCTGCGCTATACGCCGGGCGTTTTCACCGAATATCGCGGCGCGTCGAACCTGCGCGACGAGCTCTTCGTGCGCGGCTTCTATTACACGCCGCGCTTCCTTGATGGCCTGTTGCTTGCCAGCGATCAGTCCTATGCCAAGGTCGATCCCTACCTTCTTGAACGCGTCGAGCTGCTTTCCGGACCGGCCTCCGTTCTTTATGGCCAGACCAATCCGGGCGGCATCGTCAACATGGTCAGCAAGAAGCCGACAGACGCGCCCTACCGAGAAGTCGGCGTTAAGCTCGGCACCGACAACCAGTATGGCGCCTTCTTCGATGTGAGTGACAAGGTGGCGGGTTCGGACACGCTGTCCTATCGCATAGCGGGGACGGGTGACGTCCGCGACCTGCAGGAAGATTTCACCAAGGAGCGCATCTTTGCCATGGCGCCATCGTTGACCTGGGCGCCAACCGACCAGACCACGCTGACAGTGCTCGGCGGCTACCAGAACGAGCCGGATGCCGGCTTCCGCAACTTTCTGGACCGCGCCGGCACGATCGATCCGATCGAAGGTTTCGGCTATGTGCCGCGTGATTTCTTCGTGTCCGACCCGGACTTTGAGAGCTTCAAGCGCGAACAGGCCTGGATCGGCTACCAGTTCGAGCATCGCTTCAACGACAGCCTCGCTGTTCGCCAGAACGCACGCTACCACCATGTGGAGCATGACCAGCGCACGCTGGTTTACGGCAGCCTGTCGGCTGACCACGCAACGGGCTATGATACGGTGATCAGCCGTACGGCGAGCGGCGGCCCGGAAAGCTGGGGCACCTTCACCATCGACAACCAGGTGGAAGGAAAGGTCACCACGGGCGCTGCGGACCATACGCTGCTGGCCGGCTTCGATTATCTTCATCGCAAGCGCGACTATGTCTGGGGCCGCAACCGCTCCGCGCCCTCCATCAATCTTGCCGATCCGATCTATGGCGACTTTGACTACAGCTCGCTCGTTCTGGACAAGACGGACGATCAGGAACTGACCGCCAAACAGGCCGGCCTTTACCTTCAGGATCAGGTCGAGATCGGTGGGCTGACACTCATGGCCGGCGGGCGCTATGACTGGGCCAAGACCGATATCGACGACCGGCTCGGCACCAACGACCAGGCCTATGACGATGGCGCCTTCACCTGGCGCGCCGGCGCAATCTACAATTTCGCCAATGGTCTGGCGCCTTATCTCAGCTATTCTACGTCCTTCGAACCCGTGCTGATCGCAGCACCCGAAGGCGAAGGTGCTTTCTCGCCGACCAAAGCCGAGCAGATTGAAGTCGGCGTCAAATATGCGCCTGAGGGGATGCCGATCCTGTTGACGGCCGCCTATTATGATCTGCGGCAGAAGGATGTTGTCTGGGGGGCGTGGAACCCCGTCCTCGCCCGCACGGTTTATTCGCAGATCGGCCAAATCCACAATAAGGGCTTCGAACTGTNNCCGAGGTCAACGCAAACCTGTCTCTGATCGGCAGCTACGCCTATATCGACTCGACCGTGGAAGACTCGCCAACCGCCAGCGAAATCGACAAGTCGCCAGCGCGCATTCCCGCCCACCAGGCTGCTCTCTGGAGCAAATACAGTTTCACGAGCGGTGCTCTGGACGGGCTCGCCGTCGGTGCCGGCATCCGCTATGTCGGCACCAGCTGGGGCAACAACACGAACAGCTTCGAGGTGCCTGCAGTGACGCTTGTTGATGCATCACTGAGCTACGACTTCGGCGCACGCAGCCCCGACCTCGAAGGCCTGAGCCTTCAGGTCAACGCCAAGAACATCGCGGACAAGACCTATGTCGCATCCTGCGCCAGCGCCTATGCCTGCTTCTATGGATCAGGCCGTAGTGTCACGGCAACTTTGAAGAAGACATGGTGAGAACGCTCCTCTCGCTCGCCTTGTGCCTGGTGGCCTCGCTCAGCTCGGCGCAGGATGTGAGCATCATCCGGGCTGAGAACGGCTGGCAGGAACTCACACCTGGTAACGAGACCCAATTAGAGGCCGAGCTGGATGTGCGCTTGGGCGACTATGTCGTCGGCGCGGTTGAGGCAGGTGACGGTAAAGCGACCGTGGATTTGCTGGATGGACGCGGACAGCATATGCGTCGGCTCATCGACAAGGCCGGCGGCACAAAGGACTTCCGCTTTGTTGCCGCCAGTGATCGACCGCGTGTTCGCGTTGCAGCACAGGCAGCGGTAAAGCTTCGCATCACTGAGATCGTACCTTCCAGCGCGCAGGTGCTTCCTGCCCCGGAGTATCTCAGCCCTGCCATCAGCCGATTTGCGGACGATCTCGCCGCAGGCAAAGACACCACCGGCTTCTGGAACGAGCGGCTGCGTGAGGGAACGCCGATGGTGGAGCCGTCGGAAAACGGCCAGTCCATCGTGACCTTCCTGGCACGCGGAGCGGAGCGCAATGTCCGCTTGTTCGGCGGCCCCTCAGGCGATCATGAAGAACTTGAGCGGCTCGGCCAGTCCGATACCTGGTTCAAGAGCTTCATTATCCCGAACGAGACGCGGTTATCCTATCAGCTCGCTTACGACGTTCCCGATCTGCCCGGCACGCCGCGCGAGCGCCGCGTCGCCATTCTGGCGACTGCGAAGGCTGATCCCTTCAACAAGACGCCTTGGCCGGCAGATGCACCGGACGCCTTCAATCAGGAGTCGATCCTGGAACTTGGCGATGCGCCATTGCAGCCCGGACTGGAAGAAACCGACGCGCCTAAAGGCACTCTTTCGACGTTCCAGTTCGCGAGCAAGCCGCTCGGCAACGAACGCGCCATCACGATCTACCGTCCGGCCGGCTTCGATCCAGCCGATCCCAAGGTGCAACTCCTGTTCCTGTTCGACGCCGACAAGTACCTGACGGCAGTTCCCACACCGCGTATTCTCGACAACCTGATCAGCGCCAAGATCATCCCGCCCACGGTCGCGGTCTTCGTTTCGGAGATCGACAGCAATACCCGAGCCCGTGAGCTGCCGGCCAACGACGCTTTTGCCGACTTCATGGCTGAAGAGCTTTTTCCCCGCGTCATCGCCGAGACCGGTTTGAAGGCCAGTGCCGAGCGCACCACGCTTGCTGGCTCCTCCTATGGCGGCCTTGCCGCGGCAACCATCGCGCTCCGCCATTCCGACATCTTCGGCAACGCGATCTGCCTGTCCGGTTCGTTCTGGTGGCATCCGGCTACGGCGCCGCAAGATCAGCCGAACCACGTCGCGCATCTCATCGCAGCAATGCCGGCCAAACCGGTCCGCTTCTTCCTGACTGCCGGCTTGTTCGAAACAGGTCGTCCCGGATCAGCCGGCATTCTCGACACATCCCGGCACTTACGTGATGTCCTGCTGGCAAAGGACTACGCCGTCACCTACCGCGAATATGCAGGCGGTCACGATTACGTGGTCTGGCGTGGTGCTCTTGCGGACATGCTGATCGCAAAAGCTGGGAGGCAGTTTATTCGGGGAAGGTAAGGCTCGGGTATCCATTTCGCGATGTCTGTGAAGCGCAAAGGGCCTTGCATCGACCACCCTTGGAAGCTCTCGTCTACTGCCTGCTACTCCTTAACCGTTGCTCCATTCTGCGCCCCATTCCTGCACATGATGTCCTTGCGACACTTCGTGCAGCACGCGCTGCGGCGCGACATAGTCAACTGGTCGCACAGGGCTTTTCAGCTCAGACACTTTGAGTTCGGGCCGGCTCGTGCGGCGTGAAGGATCAGGCACAGGCACAGCAGACAAAAGCCGCTTGGTGTAGGGATGCTGCGGGTTGCCGAAGATGTCCGCTCGATTGCCGATCTCAACAATTTCGCCAAGATACATCACCGCCACGCGATGGCTGACGCGTTCAACAACCGCCATGTCGTGGCTGATGAATAGAAACGCCAGGCCCATGTCCCGCTGCAGATCAAGCATCAGGTTGATGACCTGCGCCTTGATGGACACGTCGAGCGCCGAGACAGCCTCGTCGGCGACGATCAGCTTGGGACCCAAGGAGATTGCACGGGCTATCGAAATGCGCTGACGCTGGCCGCCGGAAAATTCGTGCGGGAAGCGGTCACGGGTTGCCGGATCAAGCCCAACCTGTTGCAGCAACTCGGCCACCCGCGCTCGAACATTCGCTCGCGGGATCGTGTCATGCGCCAACATCGGCTCGGCGATGCATTCGCCTACGCGCATGCTTGGATTGAGGCTGGCGAATGGGTCCTGGAAGATCAGCTGAAGCCGTTGGCGATGTGACCGGAAGCTGTTTTCGTCCAGTTTCACGATGTCTTCGCCGTTCAAGCGGATTTCCCCGCCGCTCGGATCCGTCAAGCGGACGATGGCTCGGCCGGTAGTTGACTTGCCGCAGCCGGATTCACCTACCAGCGCCAGCGTTTCGCCTTCCCGGATGTCGAAGGACACGTTTTCGACGGCATGAACGCGACCGGAGACCTTGCGCAGCACGCCGGAACGGATGTCGAAATATTTGCTGAGGTTGCGAACCTCGAGTACCGGGGGAGTTTGCGGATCCGGCTGCTTAGCTGTCACTTCCTCGCTCTTGACGATGGCGACGCCCGTGGCGCGATCGATTTCCTCGAACTTCTTCGGGACCGACACACCGGCCATGGAACCAAGCCGCGGGACGGCGGCCAAAAGAGCACGGGTGTATGGATGCTGCGGGGCGCCAAAGATCTGCTCGGTCGGGCCGTTCTCCACGATGCGCCCATGCAACATGACGATGGTTCGATCCGCGATCTCGGCCACCACGCCCATGTCATGGGTGATGAACAGAACCGACATGCCTTCTTCGCGCTGCAGATCGCGGATCAGGTCGAGGATCTGCGCCTGAATTGTAACATCAAGTGCCGTCGTCGGCTCATCGGCGATCAGCAGCTTCGGTTTGCAAGACAATGCCATGGCAATCATCACGCGCTGGCGCATGCCACCGGACAAGCGGTGCGGATAATCCTTGAGGCGGGCTGCGGCTGAGGGAATGCGCACACGGTCCATCAAGCGCACGGCTTCGGCTTCGGCCTGCCGCTGGCTCATGCCATGATGGGTAATCAGCACTTCCGCCAATTGGCGGCCGATCGTCATGCTCGGATTGAGCGAAGTCATCGGCTCTTGAAAGATCATGGAGATCTCGTTGCCGCGAATGCGGCGCATGCCAGCGTCGCTCAAGGCGGTCAGGTCTTGGCCCGCGAACCGGATAGTGCCCTCGATCTTTGCGCTGCCGCTTTGCAAAAGGCGCATGATCGCAAGCGAGGTGACGCTCTTGCCGGAGCCCGACTCGCCGACAATAGCAACCGTTTTGCCAGCTTCTATGTCGAAGGAGACATCGTGCACCACGGGTGCCCAACCGTCGCTGCCCTTGAAGGAAACGCGAAGATTTTCGACGGAAAGAAGCGCGGTTGTCATCGGTACCTTTCCCCGGATCATTCGAAGAAGCTGAGAACGAAGCGCAGACAAATGAGCAGCAGGAAGAGACCGAAGGCAACTTCCAGCCTGCGCTTCGACAGACCATGCGCAAGCTTCACCCCAAGCGGGGCGGTGAGCATGCTGGTTGGAACAAAGAGCGCCAGGCCGATTAGCGACACGTAGCCCAAAGCCATCGGCGGCTGGAGGGCGGCGACATCGGGATATTCGGCGGCGCGTGGCCAGCCGGCATAGATGTAGCCGAGCATTCCGGGAACGGAGATCATAATGCCGAGCCCCGAGGAGGTCGCCACGGCTTGGTGGATCGGCCGGTTGTAGAATGTCATGAACAGGTTGGACAGCTGGCCGCCGCCAATCCCCATCAGCGAGGACAGGACGCCAATTACGAGCCCCGTGATGCGGATCGCCATCTTGCCGGGAAGGGTTTCGCCGAAGCGCCAATGATCCTTACCGGACAAGAGCCGGATGGCGGAGATGCCGGCAACCACGACGAAAACCGTCTTGAACAGCTCCGCCGGCGCATAACGAGCGACGAGGCTGCCAATCACCACGCCCAGTACCACCGGCACGGCCCAGATTTTCAACAGGTCTCTATCGACCGCCCCACGCGCGAGATGCGCGCGGTAAGAACGGATCGAGGTCGGGATGATGATGGCAAGCGACGTCCCGACGCAAAGCGGCATGCGCACATCGTCGGGCACCCCGAGATAACGAAACAGCTCATAAAGAATGGGTACGATTACAGCGCCCCCACCGACGCCAAACAGACCGGCAAGCAGACCGGTGATGCCGCCGGCTGCCAGCAAACCAAGCCCGAGCCAGATCATTTCCTGCAGGCTGATATCCATGCTCAGTCTTCTTTCCAGATGAGAGGCGTGTCAGCGACCGACCGCATAGGCCTGCATCAAGCGCGGTGTTGCGGCGGCGTGCAGCAGCCCGTTCGGTTCGCGCTCGGCAGCGGTCAAGCGGCCCACCGTCCATTCGTCCACCACTTCCACGTCGTGGCCGCGCTTTCGCAGATCCGCAATCACGCCTTTGCCAATGGTTTTCTCGATGACGAGGCGGCCTGGAATGGCTTCACGCGGATAGAAGGAAGACGGGAAGTGCATCGTGTGGAACAGCGGCAGATCGATGCTCTGCTGCAGGTTAAGGCCGTGATGCACGCGGCGCAGGAACATCAGCAACTGCCATTGGTCCTGTTGATCGCCACCAGGTGTGCCGAACACCATGCGCGGCTTGCCCTCGAAATCGGCCAAGGATGGCGTCAGCGTCGTGCGCGGACGCTTGCGCGGTGCAAGGCTGGTCGGCAGACCTTCTTCCAGCCAGAACATCTGAGCGCGCGTGTTTAAGGCAAAGCCGAGTTCCGGAATGATCGGCGAGGATTGCAGCCAACCGCCGGACGGGGTCGCCGAGACCATGTTACCCCAGCGATCGATCACGTCGATATGGACGGTATCGCCGCGCTTTTCGGTGCGCAGATGCGCCATGGTCGGCTCGCCTGCACCAGGTCCTTCAACCTTGGTCTGGCCGGCATAGCGGAACTGACCAATGCCGCGCTGCCGCTGATCCTCGTAGCCGGGAACAAGACCGGGGTTGAGCACGGTGGATGCCGTGTCGCCGATCAACTTGCGCCGTTCCGCGGCATAGCCGTCGGACAGAAGATGCTCCATCGGCACGGTGACGAAGTTCGGGTCGCCGTAATAGATGTCGCGGTCGGCGAAAGAGAGCTTCATTGCCTCGATCGTGGCATGCACGAAGTCCGGTCCGCGCGTGTCCATGGACGCGAGATCGATGTCCTTCAGCAAGGACAGGCTTTGCAGGAATGCCGGCCCCTGCCCCCAAGGCTGCATCTTGGACACCGTCCAGCCATGATAGTCATAGGTCAGCGGCGCTTCGTAGGTGGCGCTCCAGCGTGCCATGTCGTCGGCGGTCAGGATGCCCTTGTGGCGCTGGCCGCTTGTGTCCATCGCTTCGGTTTCACGGCAAAAGCGTTCGATCGCTTCGGCGACAAAGCCGCGATAAAACAAATCGCGCGCCTTGTTGATGATGGCCTCGCGATCACCGCCAGCTTGTTCCGCCTCATCGACGATGCGGGTGTAGGTGTTGGCAAGCGCCTCGTTGCGGAACAGTTCATGAGCCTGAGGCAAGTTGCCGTTGCGTGCCCAAAGAGCATAAGAAGTCGGCCATTCCTTCTCAAAGAAGCCGGCTTGATCACGAATGGTGTTGGCCACGCGCGGCAGCATGGGGTGGCCACTCGCCGCGTAATAGATGGCAGGTTCCAACACTTCGCGCAGGCTCAATGAGCCGTGATCGCGAAGCATCAGCATCCAAGCGTCGAAAGCACCGGGAACCACCGTTGCCAGCAAGCCGGAGCCTGGGACGAGGTCCAGCCCTTCAGCCCTGTAGTGCTCTATCGTCGCCGCGTCGGGCGTCGCGCCCTGGCCGCACAAAACCTCGGTTTTTCCAGTTTTGGCGGAATGGAAGATGATCGGCACTTCACCGGAAGGGCCAACGAGATGCGGTTCGACGATCTGCAGCACGAAGCCCGCTGCCACGGCCGCATCGAAGGCATTGCCGCCGCGTTCCAGCATTGCCATGCCCGCCGACGATGCAAGCCAGTGGGTTGAGGTGACAACACCGAAGGTACCAAGGATTTCCGGTCGCGTCGTGAACATGCAAATTTCCTTCTTACCAATCAGTGTTCGCGCGGATCGATCGCGTCGCGCAGCCCGTCGCCAAGCAGATTAAAACCGAGCACGACCAGGAAGATCGCGGTGCCGGGCCAGATCGACATCCAAGGGGCTTGGGAAATGAAGTTCTTCGAACTGTTCAGCATCGATCCCCAGGACGGGTTTGGTGGCTGCTGCCCAAGACCGAGAAACGACAGGCTTGCTTCGGCAATGATGGCAGCAGCGATGGTCAGCGTTGCCTGAACGATGATCGGCGCGACCGCATTGGGAACAATGTAGCGCAGGATGATGCGGGGATGACGCAAGCCGATGACCCGCGCGCCTTCCACATACTCCTCAGAGCGCACCGACATGACCTGACCACGGGTCAATCGCGCAAAGATCGGTGCCGCAGACAGGCCGATAGCAATCATCGCATTGGTGAGGCTCGCGCCGAGAAACGCCGCAAGCGCAATGGCCAGGATCAAGAACGGGATCGCCAGCATGGCATCGATAACCCGCGAGATGACGCTGTCGATCCAGCCGCCGAAATAGCCCGCTATGATGCCGAACGGCACACCAAACAAAAGGGCGATCAACACGGACACACCGCCAGCCAGCAACGACGTTCGCGCGCCGTAGGTAATGCGGGCGAACAGATCGCGGCCAAGCTCGTCCGTACCCAGCCAATGCGCCGCCGACGGCGCCTTGCGAACAGCCGTGAAGCTCGTCTTGAACGGGTCCTCCGTCGCGATGACCGGCGCGAAGATCGCGATCAGAACGAAGAAGCCCACCAGAATGGCACCTAGGACTGCCGCACGGTTCTTGACGAATTTGCGCACCGCGCTGCTGCCAAGGCGCTTTGGCGCTGCCGGAAGAGGTACGGCGTTGCTCATGTTGCGTCCCGCAAACGTGGATTGACGAGGATGTAAAGGATGTCGGCCAGCAGGTTCATGAGGATGAAGCCGACCGCCGTGCAAAGAACCACGCCCTGCACCACGGCATAGTCACGCGTGAAGACGGCATCCACGATAAGCTTGCCGAAACCCGGAATGGTAAAGATTTGCTCTGTCAGCACCGCACCGGCGAGCAACTCGCCAAACAGCAGGGTGGACAGTGTGATGATAGGTACCAGCGCGTTGCGAAGCGCGTGCCGGATGATGACCGTGCGCTCGTTCAGCCCTTTGGCTCGTGCTGTGCGAACATAGTCGGAACGCAGCACGCCGAGCATGGCGGAGCGCGTGTGACGCATCAGTACGCCTGCCAGACCAGTGCCGAGAACCAGTGCCGGCATGATCATGGTGCGAATGTTTTGGCCAAGATCTTCCAGCGGCGAGGTGTAGCCCGACGATGGCAGCAGTTGCCATTGAACGGAAACAACCAGGATCATCAGGATGCCCAGCCAGAAGTTCGGAATCGAAAGCCCCGATAATGCCGCGACGTTGATCGAATAGTCCGTCACCGTTCCTTTGTGCACGGCCGAAATGATGCCGGCCGGAACTCCGATCAGAAGCGCCACAACCATCGCGAAGGCTGCAAGCTGGATGGTTACCGGGAGCTTTTGAAAGATAAGATCGGCCACAGGCACGTCAGTGCGCACGGATACGCCGAAGTCGCCGGTCACGATCTGCTTCAGCCAAACCGCATATTGCACCGGGATCGGATCGTTGAGCCGGTACTTTTCCTGCAGATACGCCATTGTCTGCGGATCGCGATCTTCGCCGGCCAAAGCAAGAATCGGATCCCCAGGCAACAGCTTCTGCATCCCGAACACCAGGATCGAAACGATAATCAAAGTCGGCAGCACCACAAGGCAGCGCCTGGCGAGCAATCCTAACATGGGCACTATCCCCATTGCCTGAACCAGCCAATTTCCGGCATGCGTTCAAGCGTCCCAAAATAACTGCACGTGTAAGCGTGGGCGGGAAAGCACGGGGGCAAAGTGCCCCCGGCCTAGCTTAGGTTCAGCCGCCGAGCGATACACCCTTTAAGCGGATCATCCCATCGGGATAAGCGGTGAAGCCCTTCAGGTCAGCGCGCGCCGCAAAAGGCCAAGGCTGATAGTAGAGGTACACGATTGGCATCTCGTCCGCGAGGATAGCCTGGACCTCGTCGTACAGGGCCTTGCGCTCAGCCTGATCGGAAATGCCGCGCGCCTTGTTCAAGAGCTCGTCGACCTTTTCGTTGCAGTATTTCGCATCATTGAGGTTGCCCTGGCAGGTGACATGCTGATGGATGTTACCGTCTGGATCGGCACGGCCTGACCAGCCGCTCTGGCCGACTTCAAAGGCGTTTTCCTTCAAAGCGCTCTGCAGCGCAGCGAACTCGGTCGGCCGCAGCGATATGTCGAACCCTGTCTCGGATGCCATCGCCTGGATCAGCTCGTAGACCTGCTGCGAGGTCGAATTGTTGCCATAGGCGATCTCGAAGCTGACGCGCTCGACCCCCGCTTCGGCAAGAAGCGCTTTTGCTTTTTCGACGTCGCGCGTCGAGGTTTCGAACTTCTTGTCATACGCGAAGCTGCTCGGTGGGAACGGCTGATATGCCGGTGTGAACACGCCCTGCCCGACCACTTCGTTGATCGCGTTGCGGTCGATCGACAGTTCCAGCGCCTGACGGATCCGCTTGTCGTGGCCGATCGGGAAGCTGTCCTTGTCGCCCTTCTTCAGGTTGATCGTGAGGGCCTGGTAGCCGGTACCGGTCACTGGATAGAAGGCCAGCTTGTTGTCCGACTTGGCTGCTTCGATATCCGACGAAGCAATACGCTCGATCAGGTCAAGCGAACCGGAGCGAAGGTTGGCGAAGCGAACGGTGGTGTCCTGAATGGGCAGGAACGTCACCTTGTCGAATTTGTAATTGGCCGCGTCCCAATACCCGGCGTACTTCTCCAACACGATGCGATCGTTCTGGACGCGGCTGACGAACTTGTAAGGGCCGGAGCAGATTGGGTTCTGGCCGAAATCGCCATCGGTAAAGGCTTTCGGCGAAAGGATCATCCCCGCACGATCGGCCAACTGCGACAACAGCGACGCGTCCGGGCTTTTCACCTTGATATCGAGGGTCGTAGCGTCGATGGCATCCACGGACTCTATGGATGCGACCTCGCTCTTGCGAAGCGAGTCCGGCAGCGACTTGGCCCGCTCCAGATTAGCTTTGACGTCAGCCGCAGTGATTGGCGTGTCGTCATGAAATTTTGCATCATCTCGCAGCTTAACATGCAGGGTCTTGCGGTCTTCCGACCAGTTCCACTCTTTGGCGAGCTGCGGCTGGATTTCCAGCTTCTCGTTGATGTCGAACAGCTTGTCGCACATCGACGTGAAAACGATGCGGCCGACAAAGGTTCGTGCACGATGTGGATCGAGGACGTCCGGATCATCCTGCAGCCCGATCCGCAAATCGGCAGCGAATGCCGCTGTTGTACCGGCCACAGCGCAGAACAACGCTGCGCCGCCTAGTAGTTTTGAAACGAATTTCATGCTGAGTTCCCTTCTTTGCTTCTTATGTCGTGAACGGATGCATCGGCGCCCTCCAACCGCGCAGCAACGGACTTGCGTGATGCACCACCGATCTCCGCCAACACGGCATCTCGCAATGACAAAAGATGCACTCGCATGGCATCTTCTGCGTCGAGCGCATCGAGGCGTCTGATGGCGTCTATGATCGCGGCGTGTTGTTCTACAGACAGCAGGGTGCGACCCGTAGCGCGGACTCTGGATCGGAACTCCTGCCACGGTGCATCGTGGCGTATCCCGTCAATCAGTTCCATGATCGCATTGAAGAGCCGATTGCCGGAAGCAGACGCGATTTTGGCGTGAAAAGCAGCGTCCCACTGCTCCCATTCGGGCGTATCGGCAGCAAGAGCTGCCTTCTCTGCAATTGCTTCAAGCTGCTGGATCAGCTTGGGTGTCGCACGCGCCGCAGCCATCCGAGCGAGCGCAGGCTCGATCTCGATCCGGACGTCCATGACTTCCAGTGGATTGGTATGCTCAGAAAGTAGGCGGGAGGTCGTGGAGCCAGGTCGACCACCAAAGGTGCCTTTACCTTGCTGACGCCAGATACGACCCTCGTCCTCGAGGGTGTTCAGCGCAGCGCGAATTGCCCGGCGTCCGACGCCGAACCTTGCCGCAAGATCTCGCTCTGAAGGCAAGCGGTCAGTCTTTCCTGCGTCCAACAACTCACGCAACTGCTCAGCGATGTAATTCAGGCCCGCATCAGACATGACTGTCAAGTTCTACGAACCAGCAGGTAAATTGGTTCGGGCCTAATTTCTCAGCAGACTGCACAGATTTTGACACCAACTTTCCCCAGAAACAGCCTCTTTTCTCCAATTCTCGGCTCTTTCGAAGAGGATACTAGACGCATGTTTCCGTAATCATCAAGTCGGAATTTCTGAACCAGATGATTAAAGCCGGCCAGCTTGGTTCGTCGGCGGTTCGCGCGGTATGTTTGCAAGAACGAGCGCGGGCAAAACTGAACATGTTGTACGCCACCTCTTGCGCGGCAGCGTGTTGGATGATCTGAGGCGGCTCCTTCCTCCCGTCGACCTGGAATTCCCGCATGATCCGCCTCGAAAGCATCGGCAAGCAGAACGGCAAACAGATCGTCTTCATCGAGGCGTCGGCGGCACTCCAGCGCGGAGAGAAGATCGGTCTTGTTGGCCCAAACGGTGCGGGCAAGACGACGCTGTTTCGCATGATCACCGGTGAGGAACTGCCGGATGAGGGCCAGGTCTCCGTCGATCGTGGCGTGACGATCGGCTATTTCAGCCAGGATGTGGGCGACATGGCGGGGCGCAGCGCAGTGGTCGAAGTGATCGACGGCGTTGGACCGGTCAGCGCGCTGGCAGCCGAGATGGCAGAGCTGGAAGCAGCTATGGCCGATCCAGACCGCGCCGACGAGATGGACGAGATCATCACCCGCTACGGCGAAGTTCAGGGTCGCTATGACGAACTCGACGGCTATGCGCTGGACGGGCGCGCCCGCGAAGTGCTTGACGGCCTCGGCTTCAGCCAGTCGATGATGGACGGCGATGTCGGCAAGCTGTCGGGCGGCTGGAAGATGCGCGTGGCGTTGGCGAAGATCCTCCTGATGCGCCCCGACATCATGCTCCTCGACGAACCGTCGAACCATCTCGATATCGAAAGCCTGATCTGGCTTGAGACCTTCCTCAAGGGTTTCGACGGCGCTGTTCTGATGACGTCGCACGACCGTGAATTCATGAACCGCATCGTCAACAAGATCATCGAGATCGATGCCGGCGCTCTGACGTCCTATTCGGGGGACTACGAGTTTTATCGCCAGCAACGTGCCATCGCGGAGGTGCAGCAGCAGGCGCAGTTCGAACGTCAGCAGGCGATGCTGGCAAAGGAGGTGGCCTTCATCGAACGATTCAAGGCGCGCGCCAGCCATGCCGCGCAGGTGCAGAGCCGGGTCAAGAAGCTCGACAAGATCGAGCGCGTCGAACCGCCCAAGCGCCAGCAAACGGTGCGCTTTGAGTTCCAGCCGGCGCCGCGCTCGGGCGAGGACGTCGCGACGGTGAAGGGCGTGCACAAGCGCTATGGCGAGCGCACCATCTATGACGGTCTCGACTTCCAGGTGCGCCGGCGCGAACGCTGGTGCGTCATGGGTGTCAACGGCGCGGGCAAGTCGACGCTGCTGCGC
>DCDI01000044.1:42484-62734 GCA_002316345.1 Phyllobacteriaceae bacterium UBA1059
CGAGCCCACCAACCATCTCGATATCGCCACCAAGCAGATGCTGGTTGAGGCACTATCGCGCTTCGAGGGCGCCATGCTCTTCGTCAGCCACGACCGCCATTTTCTTGCGGCTCTGTCCAATCGCGTACTGGAGCTAACGCCGGAAGGCCCGCATCTCTATGGCGGCGGCTACACCGAATATGTCGAGCGCACAGGCCAGGAAGCGCCGGGACTGCGGAGTTAAGCCGACGTCGGTCCGAGCGGATCAGGAAGCAAGAGCTCGCAGGTCGTCGACCAGAACACAAAGTTAGGGTCCATTGTTGATGTGCCCTAACTCTTGCCGGCTTGTGAACTGGAAGCGTGCACTAGTTGATGGTTAAACCGGAAAGCCTTGGCTAAGTTGAACTAGTGGCGATAGATGCTCGATACCCATAAGGCTCAAATCATTATAGCACGCCGCATTGCTGCGGCCCTATTTCAAGCAAGCTTCATATCAGCTCCCAGGCAACTGGAGAGAAGAGCAAACAGGCGACTTCAAACCCTGCCTGTTATGGCCGAAACGTTTCCACAGCCACTCAAACCATATCGTGCGTCTGGATACACGTATGGGAGAGCTTGAGGGTTGGGCGCCGAGCCAATCTCACCGTTTAAGAGTTGTGTTGCGTAACCGACACACGCTGACGACTAGCTTCAAAGATGCCTTAGTCGGACCGCCTTTCAGAGCCCATCCAAACTTGATAATTTTTATCAAGTTCTCTAAGAGCCGAATTGTCGAAGGGTCGGATAGAGCCGCCTTCTACCCTCGCATGTCCAGGTAGCCACTGAGGTCTCAGGTCTCGGAAGCCAGTGTATTGTCGCGCTATCTGAGAGATCTCCTATGCGTTCCCTTCCTCGTCGCTCTCTTCTCGCCTGCACATTTCTCGTTTCTCTTACCAGTCTCGAGGCTTCTGCCCAGTCTCCAATCATTGCAGATGGCGCGGAAGGTAGCACCACTCAGTTGGGTACGGTCGTCGTCAGCGGGCGAGCCGCTTCGACGCCAGGCGGCGTCGCCGATACACCTCAGGCCAGTACCGCCTCACGCCAGGAAATTGAGCAGAAGCAGATCACCCGCATTGAGGATCTAGGCCGCAGCCTCGAGCCGGGGGTCAACTTCAATCGCAACACCGGTGCCGTCAACATCCGCGGTCTTGAGGGGCCCCGTGTGCTCACCACGATCGACGGCATACCGGTTCCTTATCTTAACGACACCACGCGCGGGTCTTCGGGCGGCGTCGATCTGTTCGATTTTTCGTCATTGGCCGGCGTCGACATTGTGCGTGGAACTGATTCCAGCCGAGGCGGCAGCGGTGCGCTTGGCGGCGTGCTGGGCCTTCGCACATTGGAGCCTGAAGACCTTTTCCGCAACGGACGTAACTGGGGTGCCTATACCGGGATCCTGTATGATGGATCAGACGACAGCATCCGTCCGAGCGGTGCATTCGCGCTTCGCCAGGGAAGCACCAGCGCCTTGTTCCAAGGCTCCTATGCCAAGGGCCATGAGCTGGATACCAAGGGCAGCCTGGACGTTTACGGTCCGCTCCGCACCAAGTCCAACCCGTCCGACTACGATCAGCATAATCTTTTATTCAAGCTGAGGCACGATCTCGAAGGCGGACATCGGATCGGCGTGACCGCCGAGCGGTTTCGCCGCGATCGCGATACGGATGACAAACGAGCCCAGACGCTAACGGGCAACTACCGACCTGGCGGCTATACGACGCTTAATGATGGCGCGCGCGACCGTGTCTCGCTTGATTATTCCTACGATGGCGGCGGGTTCATGAATGCCGCGAACGCCTCGCTTTACTGGATCGATCAGATGAGCGGCACAGGTTATAATGGCTATCGCTGGACGACGGCGAGAGGACCGGCGGCACGCTGGAACACCTACGACGAGACCACGTTCGGCTTCATCGGGTCTGGCGAAAAGCTTTTTGAAACCGGCACGCTTAACCATCGCCTCACGGTGGGGCTGGACTTGGCCGCGTCCACCTCGGAGCAGTATACTGCAGGTTACGATAACTGCTTGGTTCGTTATGAGCCGGCTTGCAACAACCTGCATACAAATCAGGCTGACGAGCCCGAAGTCGATGGCAAGAGGTTCGGCCTGTTCGTCGATGATGAAATTGGTCTTGGAGACAGCAACTTTTTCCTGACGCCCGGCGGTCGCTTCGACTGGGTGGATCGCAGTCCGAAGATGACCGATGCCTTCGGTGAGAACGCCTCCAATCCAGAGCTGCCTTCTTCCTTCACCGACAGCGCGTTTTCGCCAAAATTGCGCGTTGCCTATCGTCCATCGGACACGCTGGAAGTCTATGGGCAGTGGGCGATGGGCTTCCGCGCGCCGACGGCAGGCGAACTCTACAGCAGCTTCGGGGGGCCCGGCACCTATCTGCGCCGAGGCAATCCCAATCTTGAATCCGAGACGAGCCAAGGGTTTGAACTCGGCGCGCGTTTCGGCGATGAGGATCTCGGCTTCCGCGCCAGCATCTTCCACAATCGCTATCGGAACTTCATTGAGGCAACCACGGCAGCCGTGCAGGACCGGGTGAACTACCCGTTCGGAATCACGGAATTCGACAATCTGAACAGGGTCCAGATTTCAGGCTTCGAATTTGCTGCACACAAGCGTTTCGTCAACGGCTTCAATGTCGCGGGTTCGATCGCCTTTGCCCGTGGAGAAAACGACGAGACTGGCGCCTATCTCGGATCCGTTCCGCCGATCAAAGCCGTTGCCAGCGTCGGCTATGCTACCGAATATTGGGGCACCGACCTGACCTTCATCGGCGTCCAAGGTGTGTCTGACAAATCGGATGCGACCTTCAAGGCGCCCGGCTATGGGATCGTGGATGTCAGCGCATGGTGGAAGCCTGAACAGGTGGATGGCCTGACCATCCGTGGCGGTGTCTACAACTTGTTTGACCGGACCTATTACGATTCAATCAACGTTCGATCGACAACCGTGACCAGCGCGACCGACTCCTACTTTTCGGAGCCAGGCAGGCACTTCAAGCTGTCAGTTGCCAAGCAGTTCTGAAACAGATTGCGCCGGCTTCTCTGACACCGGCGCAATCTTTCTTGCGCGTAGTCAAAACCTGGTTTAATCCCGCACTAACCCTAGGTCTTCAGCAACGATTTAAGCTCAATGATCAGGACCAGCAGATACCTTGGTTAAAAGCCGAGCTGAGTTATCTCAGGGATTTGCTGCAAAGGCTCGTACAGCCGATATTACCTGTATCGGATCTATAGGCTTGGCAAAGAACTTGGCGCGAACGGGCAATTGGATGCGTGCGCCATCGACTCTCGAAGCCGTTAGGACGATCTCGATAGGCGGCCATCGGTCTCTTATGGCTGCCGCGATCTTTACGCCGTCGACGCCTCTTGGCATGTCGAGGTCCATGTAGACGATGCGGATGTCCAAGCGCGTCTCCAGAATCGCGATCGCGTTCTCGACGCTGGTAGCCTCAACCACCCCAAAACCGTCATCCTCGAGCATGTCGACGATATCGATGCGAAGAACCGGCTCGTCCTCGATGACAAGAACGATCGGTTTATTGGCCACTGGCCTTGGTCTGGAACTGCTCGCCACTCGGGTCACGCCTGCTGCATCTGCGACAGCGATGCACTCATCGCAGCCTGGAAGCCCTCTGGTTCGTAACTGAGCTCGACGCCGCCTGTTCCAATCAAGCCCATACGAATGATGCGCGAGCCAAAACCGCGTCCGCTTGGTTGAGACGGCGCTGGACCACCGCGCTCACGCCAAACAAGGTGAAATTCATCCTCACCATCCCGAGGGTAGATCTCCCATTCGATCTCCACCCGGCCATGCGGCACCGACAGGGATCCGTACTTGACTGCGTTGGTGCCAAGTTCATGCAGCAGCAGCGACAGAGATAGTGTCGCTCTGGGCCCGATCTCGATGTTGCGTCCCGACAAAACGAAACGATTACCCGCTTCGAACACCTGAAGGACGGCATTGGCGACATCCTGCAAGCGCGCTGATGACCAGCTTTGCTGCATCAACACGTCATGGGCTTGCGACAAGGCGCGCAAACGCTGATTGAGAGCGTCAACGGCATCGCGCTCTGAAACAGACTTGAGCGTCTGGGTCGCGATTGCCTGAACCATCGCAAACGAGTTCTTCAAGCGGTGCGACAGCTCTCCATTGAGAACCCGCTGGGTTTCTTCGGCTTGAATGCGGGCGATGGCTGCGTGGGCTCGGTCGCCGATTTGCCGCACAAACTGCAGTTCGTCCATTGTCCAGCTGTGCGGCATACGGGCGTGCGCAAATACGATCAGAACAAGACGCCCGCCTTCCATGATGGGAAGGTTCAACAACGAACGCGTTTCAATGGCCGCGAAAGAAGTCAGGTTGTCGCGCGTTCTCGGGTCGGTTTGGACATCCTCGATCTCGACTGTTTCGCCGCGTTTCAGGTTGGCGATGTATGAACCGAACGAGCGGAAGTCGTGCTTTCCAGCCACGCTTGTGATGCCCGGCGCGCACCAGTCTACAGGTACATCAATTGTCTCCGATAGCTCATCAACCGGGCCGAAGCCGACGCGGTCAACGGCAAGCCCTGAAGCCACGCATTGGGCTGCCGCGAGCGTGATGTCAGGCACGTTGCGGACGTCCCTGAGCTTGTCACCGAGTTGCAGGAGCGCGGCTTGACGGCGCTCATGTGCCATGCGGTTGGTGACCTCCAGAAAGATCAAGGTGAAACGGTCGGAGCCGATCGGCTGCGCCACGCCATCGTACCAGCGATCAAGAATGCCGACTTGCCGGGTAAAACGCACCGTTTTGCCGGTTTCTACGACGTCGGCAATCTCGTTGACCCATTCATCCTCGATGCCTGGGAAAACGTCGCGGATGGTGCGTCCGACCGCGGTTTGCTGCGGCATGCCGACAAGATCGTACCAAGCGGCGTTGACCTCCTCGTAGCGCCAGTCGATGATTTTTCCCGTCGCATCCCTGATGACCCGTCCGAGAACAAAACCTTCCTGCAAGCTGGCAAAGAGGGTTCGCCACCGGCTCTCGGAGATACGAACCTCCATCTCCTTCTCGACCGTTCGTGCGATCGAGCGCAGGCGGCGCATGTCCGCGTCGGACCAGGAACGGGCTTTGCCGTCGATGGCTGCCAATGCACCGACCACTTCTCCATCGGGCAGGGTGAGCGGCACGCCCAGATAAGCGACCACACCGATGTCGCCGATGGCTTGATTGTGCTTCAGCAGATTATCGAGACGGGCATCGGGCACGACAAGCGGCGCAGCCCGGTCAACAACGTGCTGGCAGAACGAATGGGTCATCGGGGTCTCGCCCCGTTCGGCCCAGGGAGAGGGCAATCCACTATGTCCGGCAAAAACCTGCCTGTCCTCATCGACCAACGTCACAATGGCGACGGGAACGTCCAAGACGTCACGGACGTGGTCGGTCAAATGACCAAATTGCTCTCGCGCGGTTCGGTCAAGAAGACCGCTTTGGCGAAGCGCGCGAATGCGAGCGGACTTTTCTAGAACAACATCTGAATGAAGCATGCGGATGCACCGGGTAACGACTTCGCGCCGGCTCCCTCGGAAGCAGTGGCGCCAGCTTCTCTAGCGGATCAAACCAAGCTCGTCACGATGACAGACAATGACAAAGCGACGAGATTTGACCTCGCAGGTGCTGCGGACGACGAGGTCATCGAGGCAGCAGAGCTACAGTCTTTCAGTCCCGAAGGTAGACGTGATGAGACTGTAAGCCCTTCCTGGCGAGGTCTGCTGCCCATCCGACATAGGCGATCCCTCGCAAACATTCTACGAACCGCTACCTTGAGCAAACGGACGTGTTCGGCTGCTAAATGCGGCGGCGCATTCTGGAAGGTCCGCTCAACAATGTTACCCAAAGTATCAGTTAACAAATATTACGCGGGAGACTTTCCAAATCCTGTATTGAAGGCACAAAGAAGCAGGTGGAAGTGCCTGCATCCGGCAAGACAAAAACATTCGAATGTAGGAACACAAAACCTCGGAACAGTTCGGAGGATCCACGGTTGGGTTGACGGTCAGCCAGCGAGGTCGAGATGTCATCCAACCCTGCCAGCCCGCCGAACGGTGTCAGTCGACGCGGTTTTCTGAGCGGAAGCGCAACACTTGCAGTCGCAACACCTTTTGTCGCCCATGCCGCGGAACAGGCAGCGCCAGTGGCTGCGGCGAAAGATCCTCATGCCAAAGTCGACGTTGCGTTCAGCATCAACGGCAAGCCCTATCAGCTGGGGCTTGATGCGCGCACGTCTCTGCTTGATGCGCTGCGTGACCATGCTGGGCTGACCGGCACCAAGAAGGGCTGCGACCACGGTCAGTGTGGCGCCTGCAGCGTGCTCGTGGATGGCCGTCGCGTTCTTTCCTGCATGAGCTTTGCCGTCATGCAGGAGGGCGCCGAGATCACGACGATTGAAGGCCTGGCATCGACCGACGGCACGTTGCATCCCATGCAGCAGGCCTTTGTCGATCATGATGCGTTTCAGTGCGGCTATTGCACGCCCGGCCAGATCATGTCGGCAGTGGGCTGTGTTCAAGAAGGCCACGCGGAAAACGATGATGACATCCGCGAATATATGAGCGGTAATCTTTGTCGCTGCGCCGCCTATCCCAACATCGTCGCCGCCATTCGTCAGGCCCGCGACGACATGAAGGAGGGCTGAGATGCGCGCGTTTTCTTATGAACGGCCGTCCGATCTCCAGGCAGCGATCAAGGCAGCTGGCACGAGCCCCGATAATCAGCCGCCGACGCAGGCAGCCGCCCAGTTCATTGCCGGCGGTACCAACATGTCGGATTACATGAAGCTGAACGTCAATCGGCCCGAGCGGCTGATCGACCTGAACAAGCTGTCGGAGCCGGCGATGACGGCGATCCGTGTGGACGATGCCGGGCTTCATTTAGGCGCCCTGGTGCGGATGTCCGATGCCCAGGAGCACGAGGACGTCGTCCGCATGTTTCCGGTTATCTCCGACAGTTTGCGGCTCGCCGCGAGTGGCCAGATACGCAACATGGCGAGCCTCGGCGGCAATCTTCTCCAGCGCACCCGCTGTGAGTATTTCCGCGAAGTTTCTTGGCCGTGCAACAAGCGCGAACCTGGCGCGGGTTGTTCGGCGCTCGACGGCGTCAACCGACAGCATGCCGTGCTCGGCGGAAGCGAGGCCTGCATCGCGACCTATCACGGTGATTTCGCCCAAGCGCTGATTGCGCTCGATGCGGAAGTGGAAATTGCCCGTGCCAAAGGCAGCCGCCGTATGCCGTTTGCCGATCTGCAC
This sequence comes from Phyllobacteriaceae bacterium UBA1059, assembly GCA_002316345.1. Taxonomy (GTDB): domain Bacteria; phylum Pseudomonadota; class Alphaproteobacteria; order Rhizobiales; family Rhizobiaceae; genus Tianweitania. The sequence goes on from DCDI01000044.1 coordinate 49,796, forward strand.
AAGCTGCCTCAGGACACGCCACAGATCGAAACCGCACTATCGCCCAGCGACATCATCGTGGCAATTCATGTGCCCTCCGGCCCGTGGAGGCGGTCACGCTATCTCAAGGTACGCGATCGAGAATCCTATGCCTTCGCACTGGCATCCGCTGCCGTCGCGCTGGACATGGATGGCGATACGGTGCGCGGCGCGCGCATCGCGCTCGGCGGCGTTGCGACCGTACCTTGGCGAGCTAAGTCGGCCGAAGAGATGCTCACCGGTCGAAAGCTCGACGAGGCTGCTGCGAAGGAAGCCGCTGACACAGCTTTCGCCGAAGCCAGTGGGCGCAAGCACAACGCCTACAAGATATCGCTCGGCAAGCAGACGCTGGTGCGTGCGCTGCTGGAAACCCAGGACATGAAGGTCTGACCATGAGCGATGCCGCCCCTCGGCCCAAGGAAAACATGGGCGAACCGTTCCCGCGCATCGACGCGCGCCTCAAGGTCACGGGCCAAGCGCCCTACCCTGCCGATGCGCCGATCGCCAACCTCGCTTACGGCACATTCGCCGTCAGTTCGATCGCGCGCGGCAAGATCAACGCCATCGACATCGAGCCTGCCAAAGCTGTGCCAGGCGTGCTTGCGGTGTTCACGCATCGCGAAATGGCCGGTCAGCTTGAACATCCGAAGTTCGGCAACGCCGCCGCGTCCTCCATCGCGCCGCTCGACACGACGGATATTCTCCATGATGGCCAGCCGCTTGCGCTGGTGATCGCCGAGACCTTCGAGGCGTCGCAGGAAGCCGCGCAGGCAATCCGCGTTGATTATGCCACCGAACAGCCCAGCGCCACCTTCGACGCACAAGGCACCGAGATAGTCGCTGCCAAGGAGGCCAGCGAGCAGTTCGAGGAAGATGTGGCCGCCGGCGACTTCGAAACGGCCTTCGCGGCAGCACCCGTAACGGTCGACCAGCGATACTCCACGCCCACCCAGCACCACAACCCGATCGAGCTGTTTTCGACGACCGCAGTCTGGGACGGCGACGGGCTGACCGTTCATGAACCCAGCCAGAACGTGACCGGTTGGAAGGTGGAACTCGCACGTCAACTGCGCATGGAACCGGAAAAAGTCCGGATTGTCAGCCGCTATATCGGCGGCGCTTTCGGCTCCAAAGGGCCGATGACATCGCGAACCGCCATCGTAGCCTGGGCTGCGAAAAACGTGGGCCAGCCTGTGCGCTGCGTGGTCAGCCGCGAACAGTCCTACATGACGCAGACCTACCGCGCTGAGACCCGCCACCACATCCGCATGGGCGCGGACCGTGATGGTCGCATCACCGCTTTTGCCCATGAAGGCTGGGAGGTCACTTCACGGCCGGATCCTTACGTGGTCGGCGGCACCTCCACTACCGGTCGCATGTATGATTACGGCTCGGTGCTGACCAAGGTGTCGATCGTGAAAGCTGATCGTAACACGCCTGGCTATATGCGGTCTCCGCCGGAAACGCCTTATGTCTATGCGCTGGAAAATGCCATGGACGAGATGGCAGTCGCGCTCAACATGGACCCTGTCGAGTTCCGGCGCGTGAACGATACGCAGGTCGAGCCCATCGGCAAGAAGCCGTTTTCCAGCCGTTCGCTGATGACGTGCTATGATCAGGCCGCCGAAGCCTTCGGCTGGAAGGAGCGCAATGCCGCTGTCGGGTCGATGCGCGACGGCGATTGGCTGATCGGCATGGGCTGCGCCACCGCTATCTATCCGACCAATGTCGCGCCTTGTACGGTGAGGTTGCGGCTGAACGCGGATGGCGGTCTTCGCCTTCAGTGTGGCTCCCATGAAATCGGCACAGGCGTGCGTACGATCGCGGCTCAGATGGCGTCCGAGCGGCTGGGCATCCCCATGGACAAGATCGAGGTGGAAATGGGCGACTCCAGCCTGCCGCCTGCACCTGTTTCCGGCGGATCCGTTTCCACGGCCAGCGTTTGTTCCGCAGTGATCAAGGGATGCGATTCCATTCGCGGCAAGCTGTTCGGCGCCGTGGCGTCGGCAGATGGACCGTTGAAGGGAGCCGAGCCTGCCACTCTCGACATGAAGGACGGCGCGGTCACGGCAAGGGACGGGCGCTCGATGCCCATGAAAGATGCCTTTGTCGCCATGAAGACCGGCGTGATCGAGGACTATGCCGAGTTCGCGCCGGACGGAGCGACACCGGAAGCCGTCTCCAAGCTTTATGGCGGGCAATCTGAGATGAAGGGCGGTGAGAAGGGCGAGAAGGTGAAATACGCCTTTGGTGCCGAGTTCGTGGAAGTGCGCATCAACACGCGCACGAGGGAAGTGCGCGTGCCACGCATCGTCGGCGCTTTTGCCGCCGGGCGCATCATGAACACGCGCACAGCCCGCAGTCAGCTTATGGGCGGCATGATCTGGGGCATCAGTTCAGCGCTGCATGAGGTGACCGAGATCGACCCCCGCGCCGCTCGCTACGTCAATCGCGATTTGCAGGATTATCTGGTGCCAGTGAACGCCGACATTCGTGACCTGCAGGTGATCCTCGTGCCGGAAGTCGACATGGACGTGAACCCTGCCGGGGTAAAAGGCCTGGGCGAATTGGGAAATGTCGGCACCGCCGCCGCCATCGCCAGTGCAGTCTATCACGCGACCGGCAAACGCATCCGCGACCTGCCCATACGGCTGGAGACCCTTCTTACATAGAGCCAACCAGCTTGCGTGATCAGCCATCAAAGCTGGCGTCGCGTCTTTCATCAGATGCAGCACCGGAACAAGTTGAAGCAAAATCTACGATCAGAACGTGATTTCAGCACCGGAACGTACCGACTGGGTGAAGTTGGAAGAGGGCAAGCAGATCAGACAGCCTACCACCGCTACTGGCGGAACCAGACTTGGCTAGGCCGCGTCGAACTCGACTCCAGTATCCGCCGACTGATCTTTGGCAGCACTGACGATCAGGTGCCGAAATGCGGCATCAGCCAGTTGCGGGTCAGAAGATCGAGCAGAGTCAGCGACAAGAGGATCGTCAGCCAGACGAGCCCCGCCAGAACTGCGAGCCGCACGGCCCAGCCTTCACGGCAAAAGCCCATGAAGAACCAGACGATCAGCAGCGCCTTAGCCATGGCGATGCCGAAGCTCACCGCCGGGCTGGCATGGCCGAGCGGCAGGAAACTGCCCGCGACGGTCAGCACCAGCAGTGCGAGCAGGCCAAGGTAAACAAAAGCGAGCGGGCGCAGTTCGCTCTTCATCTCAGCGCACCAGATACAATGCTGGAAACAGAAACACCCAAATAACGTCGACCAGGTGCCAATACAGCGTTGAAACCTCGATCGTGGTTGCCTGTCCGGGCATTCGCGTCGCGCGGGTAGCGATCCGCGCCGCGATGAACAGCAGAAGGCAGACGCCGATTGTCACGTGAACGGCGTGAAGACCGGTCGCCATCAGATACAGGTCCATGAACAGGCGCTTGGCCGGTTCGCTGAGCTTCGCATCGCCACCGGCCAGCGGGAAAAGGCCTTCGCCATATTCCAGCGTATATTCCCACCCCTTGAGGCCGAGAAAGACGAGGCCCATAACAGCGGTGACCACCAGCAGCCAGCCTGTCGCCTTCCCGTCGCCGGATCGCGCGGCGGCGGCCGCCAGTGCGGCGAACAGCGACGACGTCAGCAGCACCACTGTATTGCCGGTCGCGATCCAGATGTGGAGTTCGCGCGAGGTCTCGACAAAGATCTCCCGATGCGCCGCCTGATAGAAGATCAGCGCGGCGAAGAGGCCGCCGAACAACAGGATCTCGGTGGCGAGGAAGATCGTCATGCCGAACAGCGCGGCGCGCCGCTGCTGCTCCGGATCGGAAAACGGCTCCTCGACCGGGTCTGCGTGCGTCATGCCTCGCACTCCTTCTCGACCTCATAGTCGTAGGGTTCGCGCGTCACGATCGGGATCTGATCGAAATTGTGCTTGGGCGGCGGCGACGGCACGGTCCATTCCAAGCCGGTCGCTTCCCATGGATTGTCGCCAGCCGGTTTGCCGTAGCGCAGGGCATAGATGAGGTAGGCGAAGGGAAACAGATAGGCGAAGCCGAGGATAGTCGAACCGGCCGACGACAACACGTGCAGGACCTGAAACTGCGGGTCATACACATGGTAACGGCGGGGCATGCCGAGATAACCGAGGATGAACTGCGGGAAGAAGGTCAGGTTGAAGCCGAAGAAGATGAACAGCGCCGTCAAGCGACCCCAGCCGATCGAGAACATGCGCCCCGTCATCTTCGGCCACCAGAAATGCAGCGCGCCGAAAAAGGCCGAAACCGTGCCGCCCACCATGATGTAGTGGAAATGCGCGACCACGAAATAGGTGTCGTGGACATGCACGTCGAGCGCCAGCATCGCCAGGATCAGGCCGGTCAGACCGCCCACCACAAACAGGCCGATAAAGCCCATCGCGAACAGAAACGGCGGATCGAGCGAGATGTGGCCTTTCCAGAGCGTCGCGGTCCAGTTGTAGACCTTGATGCCGGAAGGCACCGCAACCACAAGGCTCAAGAAGGAAAATACCGCGCCGGCATACATCGACATGCCCGACACGAACATGTGGTGCGCCCAAACGAGGAAGCCGACGGCGGCGATGCCGAGTGACGAAAACACGATGAACCAGTAGCCGAACACCGGCTTGCGCGCCGCCGCCGCAACCAGCTCGCTGACCACCGCCATGGCCGGCAGCACCATGATGTAAACGGCCGGATGGCTGTAGAACCAGAACAGGTGCTGATACAGCAGCGGATCGCCGCCCAGCGCCGGATCGAAGATGCCGAGCCCGAACAGCCGCTCGGCCACGATCAGCGCCAGTGTGACGGTCAGCACGGGCGTGGCCAGAACCAGGATCACCGAGGTCGCGTAATGCGACCACACGAATAGGGGCAAGCGCCCCCAGGTCATGCCCGGCGCGCGCAGCGTGTGGATCGTCACGATGAAGTTGATGCCCGTCAGGATCGAGGAAAAGCCGACCACGAACACGGCTGCGGCGGCCATCACGACATTGCCGTTGGCGAACATGGACGACAGGGGCGTGTAGAAGGTCCAGCCCGTGTCGACGCCGCCGGCCAGCAGCACCCAGAGCGTAAAGAGCCCGCCGATCCAGTAGATGTACCAGCTTAGAAGGTTGAGCCGCGGAAAAGCGAGATCACGCGCGCCGATCATCAGCGGGATCAGGAAATTGCCGAACACGTTCGGGATCGACGGGATCAGGAAGAACCACACCATGATCACGCCATGCAGCGTAAAGGCGCGGTTGTAGCCTTCATTGCTCAGCACGTCGCCCTGCGGCGTGAGGAGGTCGGTGCGCATCAGCCCCGCTGCCATGCCACCGATAAAGAAAAAGAAGGTGACGGAGATCAGATACAAAAGTGCGATGCGCTTGTGGTCGGTGGTGAAGAACCAGGAGCGCAGCGTGTGGCCGGCACGTAAGTAAGACACGCGCTCGGAGCGCGTCTCGTTGATGGGCTCCTCGCCGGAAGCCACTTCCGAACTGCCGCGTCCCGTCACTGTTTCGCTCATGGCGCGGTGCCCTCAGGTGCCAAATTCTGCGGCGCCACCGCGCCGGCAGCCGCACCTTGCGGCATCACGGCCGATGGTCCCGCCAGCGACTGGATATAGGCGACAAGGCGGACCAGCCCTTCCTCGTCCACGACATCCTTGAAGGTCGGCATGATCGGCGGATAGCCGGCTGTCACCTGCGCGTTGGGCAGCAGGATGGAGTCACGGACATATTGCGCATCGGCCACCACCGTGGAGCCATCCGACAAGGCGACAGGCCGGCCGTACAAACCATGGAGCGATGGAGCGCGCCGGGTCGAGCCGCTTTCATGGCAACCGGAACAGCCGAGCGTACGGAACAGCCCAGCGCCTTGCGCGGCCAGCGTGTTGTCGGTGGCGAACTGGTCGAGCCATGCGGCGTAGTCCGCCTGCGTCTGCACAACCAGGCTGCCGCCCATCAGCGAATGGTCGGTGCCGCAGAATTCCGCGCAGGCAAGACGATAGGTGCCGGGCTTGTCGGCCGAAAACCAAAGGCTCGTATAACGCTCGGGCAACACGTCCTGCTTGATGCGCAGAGCCGGCAGGAACAGCGAATGGATCACGTCCTGCGAGATCATGTTCAACCGGATCGGCTCGCCGACCGGCACATGCAGCTCGTTGATCTCGCCCTGCCCGCCGGGATGCTGGAACTTCCACATCCAGCGCTTGGCGACCACCTGCACTTCCATGGCGTTGGCGGGCGGCTGGTGCAGGTCGAAGTAAAGGCCGGTCGACCAGACATAGAAAACGAGGATCAGAACGAATGGGATCAGCGCCCAGGACGTTTCAAGCCAGACATTACGGTTCATCGGGTGCTGACGGTCGGCCTTGTGGCCGCGCCGGTATTTCACCGCGAAGTAGACAATCAAAATGAAGACCGGCGCTGAAAGCGCGATGATCAGCCCGGTGAAGGCAAGGATCAGAAGATCCACGGAATGAGCATAATCCGACGCCTGCCCCGGCCAGATCTGGATGAAATCGCTCACTTGGCGTTATCCGTCTGCCGCCGTCGCTCGCGCAGCACGGCGATGCCAATGAAGCCGGCCAAGGCCACGACCATGCCGCTGCCGCCGATCCGCAGCATGGACCAGATCAGGGTACCATAGCGGCCGGTCACGGGGTCGTAATGGTAGCAAAGCAGCCGAACCGCATCGGTCCAGTTGCCGATCCTGCCTTCGCCCGCTTCGGTGAGCGCCAGCCGCAGATCGGTCGGACTTGGCGCCAATCCGTAAAGCCAGCGCGACAGCTTGCCGTCAGCCGTCAAAACGGCGGTGGCGGCGAGATGGGCATATTGATCGACTTGCGGGTTGAAGCTGTAGCGATAGCCCAGCGCATCGGTGACGGCATGGATGTCCGACTCGCTTCCGGTAAGACCGAAAACGCCGCCGGTTGCAGCCAGTTCGGGAAAGGCTTTGCTCCATTCGGCCAGTGAGCGCGCCGCCGCTTGCCGGTTCTCGCGCGGGTCGATGCCGAAGGCGATGAGGGTGAAGTCGCGTCCGGGGCGAAAGCCCTGCGCCTTGATCGCCTGCGCAACACCTTCAAGCGTCACGCCGCAGATGTTGGGGCAATCGTGCAGAACCGGAATGAGGATAAGCGGCTTGCCGGCGCCAATCTCGGCCAGCGTCACGGTACGGCCCGCCTGATCCACGAAGGGCGCATCATCAGGGATCTGCGTGCCGGAGCGGTTGTCGATGCCGGTTTCGACGAAGGGATNNACCCATGCCGGCGATGCCGCGATCAGGAGCAGAAGGAGAGCAAGCATTTTCATCGGCCGCCCTCCTCGCCATCGGGCCAGCCCTGATCCGCGACCATCTCCATGGCACGGCTGATCGGCACCTGCGCGCGTTCATGCTCGCCGTCGGGCCAGCGATAGCGCGTGAGTTCGGCTGCCGCACGCGCATCAAGCGCGGGACGCTCACCCAAGGCCGATGTTTCCAGTTGCGGTCCGACCGGCTTGGGCTGCGCCGCCACCAAAGGCGGTACGTCCGGCTGCGTGCGGTTGCCGGCGAAATAGAACAAAAGGCCCATTACCAGTAGCGCGGAAACGCCGATGCCGGCCAGCAGGCCGAACATCGTGGCGAGAACGCCGCGCGCCGGGATCTGGTCAGGCTGCGCGGCGGGAACAGGCGTTGCCGCCTTCGATCCGTCGTGCGTCAGGTTCTGCATCTCCGCCTTGGCCGTGCTCATCGCGCGACCTCCTTCGCCCGAGCGGCAAGGCTCGTCAGAAGCGGAGCGGCAAGCAAGATCAGGCCAAAGAGCGACAACAGGGCCGCTGGCAGAACGGCGATGCCACGGCCGCCGGCCGGCGCGATCAGCCACAGCGTTTCCAGCCCATTGCCGAATAGAACGGCTGCCGACAGCCAGAACAACCAGCGGCGGCTTTGCCGGATCGGCGTGGCCAAGAGCAACAGAAGCGGCGCAAGGCGCAGGGCGGTGAACGCGACTTCCAGAAGGCTCCACAGGCCCGCGCCACGCTCCCCATACCAGCGCACACCGAAGGGCAGATTGTCGGACCAGGTGATGAAATACTGCATAAAGGCGAAATAGGCCCAGGCCAGCAGCGCGGCCATGAGCAGGCTGCCGAGGATTTCCGGCCGCTTCAGTTCCGCCCCTAAACTCACCGCCAGCATGATCGACACACACAGCGCCCCAAGGAATTGCACGGACATGCGGGTCAGCGAAAAGCCGGAAAAATGCGCTTCCGGATCAAGAAACAAATACCAGTCGACCGCGATGACCATGAACATGGCGGTGTAAAGCACGAGCGCCGCGATCGGCAGGGCCGGATTGTCCGAGCGACGCCGAACCAGCAGAAGGGCTGACACAGACGCGAAAAGCAGGAACAAAACCGCGCGAACAGCCCAGAACGGCAGCGTCATCCAGAGTTCCCGGAAGGCGCCTTTGTCTGAAGATGCCTGCCAGTCATAAAGCCAGGCGGCGCCGATCAGCACCGGCAAAAAGACCAGCGCCGCGAACGGCAGCAGTGCAGCGGTCGCGTTGGAAAAGCGCTCCAGCTCGTCATCCCACAGGCCCGGGATCAGCCGCATCATGGAAGCGAGAATGAGGCCACCGAAGGCGATGTCGGACAAGAAGCAGAAGCCGGTGAGCCAGCCCTGCAGCGCAGCTTCCGGCTGCAAGACCATGCCCACCATGGCTAAGGCCAGGCAGATCAGTCCAGCCAAGAGGCCAAGGCGGCTGCGCGGGGTAGCAGGGAATGCCGCGATGCTAGCCGCCATGATCGGCCCCCAGGGCGTCGCGATCGGCAGTGCTCAGCTGCGCGGCGGGAGCGTTCCGGCTCGTTTGCAAAGCGCGGATATAGGCGGCAATCGCCCAACGGTCCGCCGGCTCGACGCGGTCGGCATAGGAATACATCACACCGTGACCATGGGTGATGACATCCACGAAATACCGGCTCGGCGCGTCCACCAGACTTTGTTCGTGAAAGCTCGGCGGCTGCGGAAAGCCGCGCGCCGGAACAGTGCCGTGGCCATCGCCGGCCGCATCATGGCAGGGCACGCAGTTGATCGCGTAACGCTCCTGCCCCCGCTGTAGAAGCGCAGTACTCATCGCCGGACGGGTGCTCAGGGCTTGGTCGCGCTGCGGCTGATCCTGCGCCACGGTGCCTTCGGGCGGCGCCTGCAGCACCTTGCCATCGGCAAACAGCGCGCTCGGCTCCGCATTGTCATAGCGCGGCTGGCTGCCCATTTCGTTGCAGCCGGCGAGCAGGACAACCATCAAGCACAGGAGAAGCGGCCGGCTCATTCCGGCTCCTCCGTATTGCGCAGCGTCTCGACCTGGGTCGCCCCGAGCTTCTTCAGAAAGCCGCTCGATTCCTCCTCATGGAAACGCGCATCATTGCCGAACACGACCAGGAAAAACCGGTCCTCGGCATGAAAACCGAAGCGCTCGGCCTCGAACACCGGGTGATGCAAACGCGGCAGGCGGTTCAGCACGAGCATGCCTAGAATGCCCGCCAGCACCGCGCCCAGAACCATCATCTCGAAGGTAATCAGCATGAAGGCCTGCGGCGCGACCAGCGGCCGATTGCCGACCGGGATCGGATAAGCGTGGTTGGTATAAACCTGCATGAGATAGCCCGCCGCAGCACCAACGATGCCGCCCCCCAACGTCAGCCAGGGAACGCGATTGTCGTTGAGCTCCAGCGCTTCGGTCAAACCGAGCATGGGAAAGGGCGTATAAGCGTCGAGACTGCGATAGCCGTCCTTCCGCGCCGCCTTGGCGGCCTCGATCAGGTCCTCGCCGGACGAGAACTCGGCCAAAACGCCAAAGGTCTCGATATGGGCGCCCGGCTCAATCACCCTGGCGCTCCCCTTGATCCTCGAACTGCGCTTCCTTGATCTCGAATGCCGAAATGGCCGGGAAAAAGCGGATGAAAAGAAGGAAAGGCAGGAGAAAAACGCCGCCGATCATGCCTATGAACAGCGACCATTCCCAGAAACTCGGCGCATAGGAGCCATAGGAGGACACGAGGTAATCCCGGTAGAGCGTGGTCACGAGCAGCATATACCGCTCCAGCCACATGCCGACCGTGACGCAAAGGCCGATCAGCAATAGCGCAACCGGAAAGATCCGCATCCGCTTCCACCACAAAAGCTGCAAGGGCAGGAAGTTCAGGATCACCGCGCCCCAATAGCTCCACGCATAGGCGCCGGAAAAGCGGTCGAACAGCGTTTGCAGGTCCTGTTTCTCGCCGGAATACAGCGCATCGAAGATTTCCGCGAAATAGCCGAAGGCGGTCATCAAACCGCAGGCGAGCAGGAGTTGGCCGAGAAGATCGAGATGACGGTCGGTCACGATCTCCTCCAGGCGGAACGCAAAGCGCAGCACCACCGCGATCATCGACACCACGGCAAAGCCGGAAAAGGCCGCGCCCAGCACGAAGTAAGGAGGAAAAACAGTGGAGGTCCAGCCGGGAATGGGTCCGGCCGCAAACAGCAGCGAAATTTCGGAATGCACCGAAACAACGAGCGGTACGGCGATCGCCGCTGTCAGCCGGTAGCTCTGGTTCCACCGCGCCCAATGCCTCGCCGAACCGCGCCACCCCAGCGCCAGGATGCCGTAAAACACCTGCCCTCGCCGGCGCTTGGCGCGGTCGCGCATGGTGGCGAGGTCCGGCACCAGGCCGATATACCAGAACAGGAAGGACACGATGAGGTAGGTGAGGACCGCAAAGAAGTCCCAGGTCAGCGGGCTCTTGAACTGCGGCCACAGATCCATCGTGTTCGGATAAGGCGCCATCCAGTAGAAGCGCCAGAAGCGGCCGAGATGCAGGATCGGATACAGGCCCGCGCAGATCACGGCCACCAGCGTCATCGCTTCGGCAAAGCGGTTCAGAGCATTGCGCCAATGCTCGTTGAGCAGAAGCAGCATGGCCGAAATCAGCGTGCCGGCATGGCCGATGCCGACAAAGAAGATGTAGTTGGAAATCGCCAGACCCCAGTTCACCGGGATCGTGTTGCCCCAAACACCGACGCCGTTGCGAAACAGAATGACGACGGAAACCAGGAACAAAGCAAGGAAGCACAGGCAGATGAGGAAGCACAGGTCCCACACCCATTTGCCGGGATAGCGCGTGGGAATGCGCATGATCTGGCGGGTGACACGCGAACCCTCCGCGCGCCGCTGGCTGCCGGAATGATCGACCGCCTCGCTCATGCACCCTTCGCCTCGTCATCGAGGATGCGCGCCAGATAGGTCGTGCGCGGCCGCGTGTTCACCTCTTCCAGAAGCGCATAATCGCGCGCCTCGGCCTTGCGCCGCGACACTGCGGACTGCTTGTCCATGACATTGCCGAAGGTGATGGCAGTGGTCGGGCACGCCGCCTGACAGGCAGTGACAACCTCTCCCTCGGCGATCTCGCGACCTTCCTTCTTGGCCTGAATGCGCGCGCCTTCGATGCGCTGAATGCAATAGGTGCATTTTTCCATCACACCGCGCTGGCGCACCGTCACTTCCGGGTTGCGCATCGCCTTCACCGATTCCGCATCGCCTTGCGTGAAGTCGAACCAGTTGAAGCGCCGAACCTTGTAGGGGCAGTAAGACGAGCAGGTGCGCGTGCCGATGCAGCGATTGTAGACCTGCAAGTTTAAGCCATCAGTGCTGTGCACGGTCGCATTCACCGGACAGCCCATTTCGCAGGGTGCCTGTTCGCAATGCATGCAGGGCACCGGCTGAAACGCCATGTCGGGATCGTCGGGATCGCCCTCGTAATAGTGGTCGATCCGCAACCAGTGCATTTCCCGCCCCTGCGCAACGAGATCCTTGCCGACCACCGGAATGTTGTTCTCGGACTGACACGCGGTCACGCACGCGTTGCAACCGATGCAAAGGTCGAGATCGATCGCCATGCCCCAGGACGGCGACGAGGCTTCCAAGTCGGGATAAAAGCTGGGCTGCTCCTTTTTCAGCGGCTCCAGCGTGGCCAACTCCGCACGCTGAACCTTGCGCACGAAATCGAAGCCATCCATCGCATGCTGCGGCTGCGTGGTGGCGACGGTCTGCTTTTCACCGGTTGCGTCCAGCGTGATGCCCGCAATCTGCCAAAGCGCGTCGGCGCGGCGCAGACGGTAGGCATCGAAGCCGAGCCCGTCCGCGAGCCCGCTCTGCTTGCCGTAACCGAGGTGAACAACAACCGTGTCGCGCGCCTGGCCCGGCACGATCCAGATCGAGCCCTCGACACCGGCTGCACCCGCCGAAACCCGCACCACATCGCCATTCGTCCACTGCCGCTCGGCCGCAAGCGCCGGGCTGACCAGCACGGCATTGCCCCAGCAGATTTTGGTGATTGGCTTCGGCAGTTCCTGCAGCCAGGCATTTTCCGAAAAGCGCCCGTCGAAGATGGTGGGGTCAGGCCGGATCAACAGGGTCAAGCCGCCACCCTGCTCCTGCATATCACCAAGCTCAATCACGCGACTGACGACCGGCGGCACGTTCGGGCGCGGTGCACTACCGGCCATGAAGCCATCCAGCAGCGCCGTTTTCCAGTTCGCATCGAAGTCGATGCCCCAATCCGGCAGCCAGGTCTTGCGCACGACCTCCTGATCGCCGACGCCAGTCAGCCGCCCGCCGAGATTTTCCAGCACCGTGTGGATCGAGCGCACCGACCAGAACGGCTTCACCAGCGGTTGGACAATCGAGACCATGCCATCAACGGCGCGCAGATCGGTCCAGCTTTCCAGCTCGTGCTGCCACGGCAGGTGCCAATGGCAGCGCTCCGTTGTCGCGTCGATATGCAGACCGGCATGGATGCGCAGTTCGATCCGGTCCATCGCTTCGGCAAAGGCCAGATCGCTTGGCGCCGTCGCCACGGGATCGCAGCCGAGGATCGCCACCGTGGACACGCGACCCTCGCGCATATCCTC
>DCDI01000044.1:62744-63067 GCA_002316345.1 Phyllobacteriaceae bacterium UBA1059
ATGGTCTGGCCGAGATTGCCGAGCCGCTCATTGATGAGCAGCGCCAGCGCCTGAAGCTCGGGCGCCAGATGCGTGCCGACGCTCACCAAAGCCCGTCCGCGATGTGCCTGCAGCCGCTCAGCCGCCGCTTCAATCCAGCGTTTTTCCTGATCCGACAGCGGCGACGGCGAGCCTGTCTGAACCCCCACCGCATCCGCCAACGCGGCAACGAGCACCGCGATGCGAGCCGGCGCTGCAATCAGGCGATCACTTGCCGCGATGCCGGTCAGGCTCGGCGTCGGCTCGGCCACAAGAAGGAGGCTTGCGCCCTCGCCCCGCTGCGC
>DCDI01000053.1:0-216 GCA_002316345.1 Phyllobacteriaceae bacterium UBA1059
CTGCCGCGCGTTTGCCTGCGCCGGACCGTTTGGCGCGACTCCTCAAGCGCAAGCTCGATCATGATCGAGCGCTGTTTGAGCGCGACACGCGCCGCATACGCCCGGCCGCCCTCGCCGAGCGCTTGAGCGGGATGACAGCGCTTTACGCCGCCTTGGAAGCGCGCCGCGATCGCGCGCTCGACTCGCGTCTTTCCGCCCACCGCACGGTTCTGGCGC
>DCDI01000053.1:233-33070 GCA_002316345.1 Phyllobacteriaceae bacterium UBA1059
CGCTGTCTTACAAAGCGGTGCTCAAGCGCGGTTTCGCCGTCGTTCATGATACGGAAGGCAAGCCTGTCACGGCGGCTGGGTCCGTGTCCCCGGGCGAACGGCTAAGCCTCGAATTCGCCGATGGCCGCATCGCAGCGCAAGCTTCCGGCGAAGCACCGCTCAAGCCGAAAAGCGCGAAGAAGGCCACCTTGCCTCCTGAAGGCCAGGGCCGCTTGTTCTAGCGGCGAACGCTCCACGAGCCATATGTTTTACGGTGGCTGCGGCCTAGGATGCGGCTCGTGAGGAGCGCCTGAAGACGCTGCCTTTTGATGCGCGCGATCCAGCCACTCGTCAGGTCGCTCAGGGCGTCCTTCAAACCAATCACGCCGGGCTTGGGTATTCGGGCTTCGCCAAAATAATCCCATTCCACCGGCGCACGAGCCGGCAATCGCGTCGATCCAGCGCTGCGCTTGGCCGCCGTTTCGTAGCGGTACGAATAGAAGTCCTCGACATCTTCGGGCCGGAACTTGGTCATCGCGACACCAACCACATTGCCGCCCGCCGCACGCAGTCGCGACAAGGCAAGCCAGGCGCTTTGGCGGCTGACCTGGCGCGCGGACACCACCATCAGTGTATCGTCGGCCAGGCGCGACAGGATCGGCGCATCGGACAGGCCGGTGACCGGCGGCCCATCGATCACCACGAGATCATAACGGCGCAGGAACGCATCGAGCAGAACGCGGCTGCGCGGCGACGACAGGAGATCCACGGGATTGGCAACGGTCGGGCCTGATGTCAGCACGTTCAGGTTGGGAGCGGCGACATAGAACATGCGCCCGAAGCTTTCGCGCGTTACGCGCTTGGCCAAAATGTCGCTCAAGCCGATCTGATTGGGCAACCTCAGCCTGCGGTGCAGGGTCGGCCGGCGCAGATCGGCATCCACCAGCAGAACGCGATGACCGAGTGCGGCGAAATCCACGGCAATCTTGTGCGCGGTCGTGGTCTTGCCCTCACCGGCCTCCGTGCTGGTCACAAGCAGCGCGCGTGGCAGGCCCTGATCATCGGCAAACTGCAGGGCGGTGCGCAGTGAGCGGTAGGCTTCACCCAGCGGCGACTGGTTGTTAGCAAGGTCCACCTCGATCGCCGCCTTGTTTGTGTTCGGCAAGGCGCTGAGTACCGGCAGTCTCAGCTGTGTTTCAACGTCACGCGGCGTGCGGAAAGCATTGTTGAGGCGTTCGAGGATCATGATCGCAAAGCCCGCCATGCCGGCCGCTATCAGCAGGCAAATGGACAGACTACGCGACAAACGCGGCGTGACAGGCTCCGCCTGAGCCAAGGCGTCATCGATCACGGCTGCGTTCTGCGCCTTTAGCTCGGCGCCAACACCGAGATCGTTGAGCTTGGTGACAAGACTATCGTGCTGGGCGCGTTGCGAATCCACCTCGCGCTTCAGGATCGTGTAGCGGATGCTTTTGTCGGCATAAACGGCAAGCTCACCTTCAAGCTCCGCCAGCTTGGCGCTCAGTTGGTTTTCCCGCCGCACTGCCTCATTGTGGCGGGCTCGCAGGGACAGGATGACCGCATCGGTGAGGTCGGAGCGCTGCTTTTCGAGTTCGCCCACCTGCGCCCGCAGCTTCCGCATTTGCGGGTAGTCCGGTTTGAACGTATCGAGCTTTTCCTGATATTCGGCGCGCAGATCGGCAATGCGACTGCGGACGCCTAGAATGGCTTCGTTGCCAAGCACGTCCTGGAGTTGGCCGCCGTGTCCGGCATCGATCAGCTGCACCCGGCTTTCGGCGGCAAGCCGCTCGTTGATCGCGGCGGCGAGCCCGTCGTTGAGCGCGCGGATCTTCTGCTCGATCAGCGACTCCTCGCCTTTTGTGACCGCCATGATGCCCTGCTCGCTGGCATAATCCACGAGTTCGGCTTCGGAGCGCTGAAGCTCTTCCTTCACATCAGCCACCTGTCCTTCCACGAATTGGCGCGCAAGAAGCGAGGTGCGGCTGGTTTGTTCGGCGCGCTGTTCGAGGTAGCTGGCCGCGATCTGCCTGACGATCGCTTCCGCCGTGCTTGGGTCGGCATCCTGGTAGCCGAGTGACAGAATGCTCGTGTTGCGGAGCAGGCCGACGCTGAGCTGCGCTTGCACGCGCGCAATGGCCATGCGCTGTCGTTGCTTTTCATCCACTTCCTTCAAGCGGACTTCAGGTGACGGTCCGAACACGCTCCTCAACGAAAACCGGGCTTGCGGAAACAGGAAGTCGGCGTGATTGCCCAGATCAAGTGCCGCCACCGCGTCTTGAACGACGCTGCGGCTTTTCAAGGTTTCGATCGCAGACTGGAAACTACGCGGGTCGATCGTGGCGCTGACGACTTCGAGGTCGCGCACGACACGCGCTTCCGGCGCCGAAATCTCGATCCGCATCGTGGCGCGGTAGAGTGGCGTTTGGGCAAGAAAGAGCGCGAAGCCGACAAGCAGACCGACAGCCAGAAAAGCTGCGATCAGGCGGCGGTAGTGAAGAAGGCGCGACCACAAGCGGCGAAGATCGACACCGGCCGGCTGATCGGGCGGTGTCGAATAAAGGAGATGATCCTGTGCGGCATGATCGGCGGTTGCAAGAACGCGAACATGCGGGCGCAGTTCGGCACGTCCCAACGGCTGGTCGCCCTCGGCCCGATCAAGCATTGCGTCACCGCGCCTGATGATCCGCCGAGCCAACTCGGCGGCGTGCGATCAAACGGCCGGTCATTGCCGTGACCGGCACTCTCGAACTCAAGAACCCCATATCCGCCCCCGCGGAAAACACATGTACACGCTGCCGATACCAAGACAGGCTCTCGCTGCAGCAACGATCATCTTACGGATCGTACACGGACCGTACAGCAAATCTTAGATGATGCAATCAGGATGGCGACTTGTACCTCATTATCTTCTTGCCTTCCAAGGTATTCTGAGTTCAAAGCGCAGAGGGGATTGAGTGTTGGAGTTGCATCACCATGTGTGGTGTCGCGGGAATCTTTGGTTATGCTGGTGGCCCGCCGTCTTCTGCCAGAGAAGAGCTGCGGCGCATCTGTGACAATCTGGATCAGAGAGGTCCGGACGGCTCGGGTGTCTGGTCGAGCTCCGATGGTCATGTTCGGCTTGGGCACCGGCGCCTTTCCGTTATTGCACCGGGCTCCGGAGGGGCTCAGCCGATGCTCGACGCGTCTGGGCGCTTCGTCATCAGCTTCAACGGCGAAATCTACAATCACCGCGAACTCCGCACGGACCTGGAACAGCGCGGCTACCGCTTTCGCACCGGTTCCGACACGGAAGTCATCCTGAACCTGTTTGCGGCGGAGGGTGCCGAGGCCTGCAACAGGTTGCAGGGCATGTTTGCCTTCGCGATCTATGACAGCGTCGAACGCAGCCTGTTCCTGGCGCGCGATCCCTATGGGATCAAGCCGCTTTATCTCAGCGATGACGGCAAGGTGCTGTGCTTTGCTTCGCAGGTAAAGGCTCTGCTTGCGGGGGGAGCGATCCGTGACACGATCGATCCCGCCGGGCTCGTCGGCTTCGCTCTCTTCGGCCACGTGCCGGAACCGTTCACGCTCCACCGCGCCATCCAGGTCTTGCCTGCGGGGCATCATGTGACGGTGCGTACCGGGCACGTGGGCGCGCCGGTGCGCTTTGCTTCGATCGCTGAGCAGTTCGCTGTAGCGCAACAGCAGAGTGCATCAGGATCCGAAGTCTGTCGCCAAGCTCTACGCGAGAGCGTCGGCCGACACCTGGAGGCCGACGTCGAGGTCGGGCTCTTCCTGTCAGGCGGTGTCGATTCCGGTGCGGTTCTTGGCCTGATGCGCGATCATCTTGGCGGGCGTCCGATCAAGGCGATTACGCTTGCTTTCGATGACCTCGCCGGCACGCAAGCTGATGAGGTGCCCTTCGCGCGTGACATCGCCGCCCACTACAAGGCCGACCACCACATTCACCGCATCGGCCGCGAAGATCTGGCTGCAAGCTTGCCGGCCATTCTCCGCGACATGGACCAGCCGACGATCGACGGGATCAACACCTGGTTCGTGGCGCAGGCCGCACAGACGCTTAAGCTGAAGGTGGCGCTTTCTGGAATTGGTGGCGACGAACTGCTTGGGGGCTATTCAACCTTCCGCTCGATTCCGGCCATGGTGCGCGCAACCGCCTTGGCTTCAGGCATGCCCGGGCTCGGGACGGCAGTTCGCCGGATCGGTTCAACCCTTCTGCCTGGCCTGTACCAAAGCAACCCCAAAGCGCTTGCGGCCTTTGAACTCGGCGGCACCTATCCCGGCGCTTATCTTCTGCGACGCGGCTTGTTTCTGCCTCATGAGTTGTCTGATCTGCTTGGACCGGACATAGCGCGCGAAGGGCTGGAGCGGCTCGATCCGCTCGGCCTGATCGCCGGCACCCTCAAACCATTCCCTCACGATCCGCTGCTGCGTGTGGCGGCGCTGGAAAGCGGCAACTATCTGCGCAACCAGCTTCTGCGCGACGCCGATTGGGCCGGGATGGTACATGGCGTCGAGATCCGTACGCCGCTGGTGGATTTCCATCTCCTGCAAACCGTCGCGCCACATTTGGCGGGCATCATGAAGAACAAGGGCGGCAAGGCGCTGCTCGCATCCGCCCCCTCGAAGCCGCTTCCGCCGTCCGTGCTTCAACGGCCGAAAACAGGCTTCAGCGTTCCCATGGCCAGCCTGCTTTCAGGCCATCGCGAAAGCAACCACCGCCTGACCTCGCGCCTGTGGGCGAAACAGGTGCTGCATGCCTTTGCCGGTGAGAAGAAGGCACTGGCGGCATGAGCAGCCCGCTGCCGATCACCGTGGTGATCCTGACCTTCAACGAAGCGCTGCACATCCGCCGATGCCTTGAGCGCATCCGCCCCTTGGTGCAGCGGATGGTGGTGGTCGATAGTTTCTCGACGGATGACACGGTTTCGATCGCGCAAACCTGCGGCGCCGAGGTCCTGCAACGCCGCTGGCTGAACTATGCCGACCAGTTCCAGTGGGCAATGGATCACGCCGGCATCGAAACGGAGTGGGTGCTGCGCCTCGACGCCGATGAGTATCTTGAACCCGCTTTGATCGACGAAATCCGCAGCCGGCTCGCCGGCCTTCCAACCGAAGTGACTGGCGTCAGCTTCCGGCGCAAGGTGATCTTTCGAGGCCGCTGGATCCGCTTCGGCGGCTTTTATCCGACGATCCTGCTGCGTCTTTGGCGTCACGGAGCGGGACGCATCGAAAGCCGCTGGATGGACGAGCATGTCGTTCTGAAGCACGGCCGCTCGGTCACCTTCGCGCATGACTTCGTGGACGAGAACATCCACGATATTTCCTGGTGGACCGACAAGCACAACAGCTATGCCACGCGCCAGATGATCGACTTCGTCGCGCAGGAACAGCAGCTCTTCGCCAGGGATCAGGCACTGGAAAGCGGCCAAAGTGGCCAGGCCAGGCTGAAGCGGCTCCTCAAGGTCCACCTCTTTGCGCACATGCCGCTGTATCTGCGCGGCACGCTCTACTTCCTGTTCCGCTACTTCATCCTGCTCGGTTTCCTAGACGGCCGCCAAGGCTTCCTGTTTCACTTCCTGCAGGGCTGGTGGAACTGGATGCTGGTGGACGCCAAGATCGACGAGGCGCGTCGTTACATCGCCGATCACGGACTCGATGCCTTCAAGATGCATCTCAACGATCGTTGGGGCTACCGCCTGTGAGCGTTGCGGGACCCTCCCAGACCTCCGTCAATCCAATGCGCAGGCTGGCCGAGCGCGCTGTGCGCAACCTCGTCGTGCGCCGCCGGCTTCCTGCCGATTTCGGCCGCCGACCCATCTTCCTGTCGCCGGCCAACCGGCTGCGCGCGCTCGATTTCAGAATGGAGCGCTTCGAGCCGACCCTGCTTTCCTATGTCCGCCGCTTCGTGCGACCGGGCATGGTGGTGTGGGACATCGGCGCGAATATGGGCGCCTTCACCTTTCCGGCGGCGCATGCGGTCGGCGCGGGCAAGGTCGTCGCCATCGAACCCGATCCGTTCAACCAGCTTCTGCTGCATCGAACGCAGGCCGTCAATCCCGATCTGCCAGTGACTATCATCCCAGCCGCCCTGTCGGATCAGGTCGGACTTGCCGACCTCCAGATCGCCATTCGCGGACGTGCTGCCAACAGTTTGCGCGGGGCCGATCACGGCTCGCAAATGGGTGGTGTGCGCACGACCTATCCGGTGATTACGCTGACGCTCGATTGGCTGTGCGAACATCAGCCCTCGCCCGACCTCATCAAATGCGATGCGGAAGGGGCGGAAGCCTGGATCCTGCGCGGCGGTGCGGATCTCCTCGCCACCAAGCGTCCCATCCTCATCATGGAAGTGCCCAGCGAAAACAGCGGCGCCTGTACCGAACTCCTCCATGCCCACCGCTACCGGCTCTTTCCGGCGGAACAGCGGATCGAGCCAGCCGGAGAGTTGCGCCGCATCGGCCATGCGTGGGAAGTGGTCGCTATTCCAAGCGAGTCTGTCGCGGACTGGAAGGGCGTTTGATGAGGCAAAAACCGCGTGTCGTGTCACTGATCGGTGCTTACTGGCCGGGCAATGATGCGTCGGGTCCAAATCAGAGTTTTCGCGCGCTGGTACAGGCGCTGTCCGACCAGTTCGACTTCCACCTCCTTGCGCGCGACCGCCCCTTCAACGGCAAAGTAGCGGCTCCGCTCGGGCAACCGGCATCAGGATTCGACGTCACTTACCTTCAACCGGGCAGGCTCGCGCCGCGGGGTCTGCTGCGCGAAATCCGCCGACTTTCACCGGATGTCCTCTGGCTCAATGGCTTCTTCGACCGCGAGTTCACGCTTCCCGTTCTGCTCGCACGGCGCTTTGGCCGCTTGGCCGACGTGCCTGTCCTCCTTTCGCCGCGCGGCGAGTTCAATCCGCCCGCCTTGCGTCTTAAGCCGACGCGCAAGCGGACCTATCTGTCGCTCGTCGAGGCACTGCGGCTTACCGAAGGCGTGACGCTGCACGCAACCAGCGAAGCGGAAGCGCAGGTCATTCAGGCAGCGCTCCCGCGCCACGACAGGATCGCTCTCGCGCCGAATATCCGACCCCTGCTGCAGCCCATGCCGCATCAGCCAAGTCCCACGCTGCGCCTCGCCTTTCTCGGCCGCATCACGTCGATCAAGAACCTCGCCTTTGCCCTGCGCGTTCTGCAGGACGTCCGAACGCCGGTGCAGTTCAACATTCACGGCCCCATCGAGGACGAGGATTACTGGCAGATGTGCCTGATGATGGCCGCCGAGTTGCCTCCCCATGTCGGCGTGACCCATCATGGCGCTTATCCAAACGCCGAACTTCCCGCGATCCTTTCCAAGGTCGACCTCCTTTTCCTCCCGACTGCGGGCGAAAACTTCGGTCATGCGATCTTCGAGGCTTTGTCTTGCGGCGTGCCGGCCCTGATTTCCGACCGCACGCCCTGGCGCGATCTGTCCGCCGCTCATGCCGGCTGGGATCTGCCGATCGATGGCCCCGAGGCCTTCGCCGCCGCCATCGACAGCTTTGCGGCCATGGATGAAACCGCCCGCGCTGTGTGGAAAGACGGTGCCCGGAGCCAAGCTGAAGCCAGCGTTGCGACCAGCGACGCGGTTTCGCGCAACCGCACTTTGCTGGAAGATCTCTGCGCATGACCCGGCAGCGGCTCGCCATCGTCGTGTCGCATCCGATCCAGCATTTCGTGCCGCTGTACCGCGCGCTTGCCGCCCGCTCAGACATCACGCTCAAGGTCTTCTTTGCCACCCGCATTGGCGTCGATCGTACCTTCGATGCCGAAATGAACACCGCTTATGCCTGGGACGGCAACCTGCTCGAAGGCTACGACCATGCCTTTCTCGATGAAGCAGATGGGATCGACCAGGTCTCGTTTCGAAGCGTGAACAATCCCAGCATCGCCGCCGCACTGCGAGAGTTCGAACCGATGGCCGTGCTCATCTATGGCTATGCGCAGTTGACGGCCCTGCGCGCGCTCGCCTGGAGCCGATTGCACCGCGTGCCCGTGCTGATGGCCGGCGACGGTAATGCCGTGCCGCGCTCGAAGGGCACGCGCGCGCTCTTCCGTAGCGCCTTCTTGCGTTTGCTGATGAGCCAGGTCTCGGCCGTGCTGGCGGTGGGTGACCAGAACGAGACTTTTTGGGACAAGATGGGCGTCCCGGCCGCCAAGCGCTTCCGCAGCCCTTTCCCCATCGACGAAACCATCTACCGCCATGCGCAGGCCAATCGCGCGGCTCTGCGAGTGGCGACACGCCGGCGTTTCGGCATCGCGGACGACGCCTTCGTGTTTCTCTTCGTGGGCAAGCTCAGCAAGCGGAAACGGGCCGCAAACCTCCTTGCCGCATCCGTCCGCATCAAAACAGACCGGCCCGTCCATCTCCTGTTCTGCGGCGACGGCAGCGAGCGAGCGAGCCTCTCGCAAATGGCAGCCGAGGCGAAAGTGCCGACAAGTTTCGCCGGGTTCGTCAATCTCGACCGGCTGCCCGCTGCTTACTGCGCTGCCGACACGCTCGTCATCCCATCCGAGCACGATCCGCATCCCCTCGTCGGCTCGGAAGCCTGCGCGATCGGTCTGCCCCTGATCGTCAGCGATCGCGTCGGGCTGATTGGCGAAAGCGATATCGCGCAGCCAAGCTTCAACGCGCTCACCTATCCATGCGGCGATGTCGATGCCTTGGCCGCAGCCATGCAGCGCCTGCTCGATGATCCCGCGCTTCATGCCGCGATGGCGCAAGCCTCTCTCACCGTCTTCGATCAAACCTGCATGCGCCACAGTGTCGAAGGCGTGTTGGCCGCGCTGGATCATGTCAGTCCGGTCAAAGCATCAGCCTACCAAAGCCTTCCAGCCTCATGAACCACCCTGAAGACCCCCTACGCATCCTGGCCGTCGCCGAGACATGGCAGGGCTCCAATGCCTATGCCTTCGTGCGCTCCTTCCGCCGCGCCGGCCATTCGGTGTCGCTGCTTGCCGACGAATGGTTCGCCGCCTCCGGCTGGCAAAGCCGGCCAATGAAAGCCGCGCGCCGCCTCCTTTGGCCGATGATCCTGCGCGAAGCCACGGACGCCGCCTTGCGCGAAGCGGCGCAGTTTCGTCCGCACCTATTCTTCGTATTCAAGGGCATCATGGTGTCGCCGCAGGCTATCCGTGCCGTGCAGGCGCAAGGTGGTGTGGCGATCAATTTCTGGCCGGATACGAGCTTCGTGGATCACGGCAAGACGGCAGCGCAGGCTCTGCCCTGCTATGACTGGATCTTCACGACCAAGACGTTCGGGCCTGCCGATCTTCAGGCGCGCTTTAGCATCACCAACGCTTCCTTCCTGCCGCATGGCTTTGATCCGGAAACGCACAAGCCGACTGCGATGGATAGGAGCGACGCCACGCTTTATGGCTGCGATGCGTCCTTTATCGGCACGTGGTCGCCAAAAAAGGAAAAGCTGCTTGTCGCCCTGATGTCGGCGCTACCCTCGCTCAACCTCAAGATCTGGGGTTCGCAGTGGGAGCGTGCCGGCCCATCCCTCTGCGCATACATCCAAAGGCGGCCCATCTTCGGCGCGGAATATGCCAAGGCGATCGGCGCCGCCAAGGTCAACATCGCGATCCTGTTCGAGGGCAACGCCAACGCTGTGAGCGGCGACCGGCTGACCTCGCGCTCGTTCCACATCCCGGCGTCCCGCGGTTTCATGCTGCATGAGCGCTCCGACGAAATCGCCGACCACTTTGCGGAAGATCGGGACTGCGCCATGTTCGGCAGCGCGGAAGAGCTTGCCGAAAAGGTCCGCTTCTTCCTCGCCCATGACGAAGCGCGCCACCGCATCGCGCAAGCCGGCCGCAGCCGCGCTTTGTCTTCAGGCTATTCCATCGATGATCGCGCGCGCACCGTGATCGACAAGGCACGCGCGCTGTTGGCCGCGCGTCAGGAAACCGTCGCGCCAAGCGCCGCGAGTACCTTCCAGCTTGCACCGTCCGAGCAGGCCAGCGTCGGACCGCCCGCCGCATCCGAGACATAGATCATCGCACCGGCTCCTGCAGCACTCGCCGAAGGCAATGCGGCCTTGGCATAGCTCTTCAGCCGTACCGGACCATCCACCACCAGCTTCGCCCCGCTCGGATAGGACGCGCCTGCGCCGATACCGACATTGCCCTGATAGATGTGCAAGCCGAAGCCATAAGACGCATTCTTGTCGCGGAAGATGAAGCTGCCGGAATAATCGTAGGTCACCACACCAGCATTATCGACGCTGTATTCCACGGAACGCTTGGTGCGCGCGCTCATGGTGATCGAGGTCACGACGGCCGGCAGCGCGTTGCTCACCTTGAACGTCGTGGCGTCGATCACGTCGGTGATGCGCGTGTTGGCCGGAACATTCGCCCCGGTGATCGTCCGCCCGATCTGCGCTTCATCCACGAGGCCGGCGGCGACTGTGACGCTTGTCGTGCCATTGGCGGTCACGGCGAAAGCTGCACTCGCCGCCTGTGTCACCCCGCAGGACAGCGCGAAACTTGCAGCCAGTCCGCCGGGCGCTTCCGCATAAAACGCATCCGTGTTGAAACCCCGCGTGCGCGAGCGGAGCCCGGATGCGTTCTTCGAACCGGGCGTCAGCGCCTGTGTCAGCGGCCGCGCCAGCGCGAGATTGTCGGCATCATCCAGGTAAGGCAGCGGCAGCGTCGCGTTGTTGGCGCCGTTGCGCTGGCGGTGTGGCGGCACATTATTGGCGAGGTAGCTCGTGACGAGGCCGTCATAGACCATGGCAGCATTGGTTTCGAAGTTCAGGTCGATCTTGGGCTGGTGATTGTGCCCCTGCAGAAGCAGCAGCGATTGCGCCAGCGTGACATTGCCGTAGGACCCGTCATGCGCGCCCACCCAGCCGATCGGGCGCCGCACGCCACCGTTTTTGTCGACGACATGAAGGAAGTTTTCCGTCCAGGGGCTCGCCTGCTGCGCGTTGGAATAGAACTTCGATTCCAGATGCCAGGCTGCATATTGCCGGTCCTTGTCGGCGCGCAAGCCGACGCCGGCCATGTTGATGCCGGATGCCCAAACATCGTCGATGTAGCTCGGTTCGCTGGCAGGTCCGTTGTTCCAGGACGCTGCCTGATAGTAGGTGCTCCACTTGTAGCCGCCCGTGC
This sequence comes from Phyllobacteriaceae bacterium UBA1059, assembly GCA_002316345.1. GTDB lineage: Bacteria > Pseudomonadota > Alphaproteobacteria > Rhizobiales > Rhizobiaceae > Tianweitania. The sequence goes on from DCDI01000053.1 coordinate 11,378, forward strand.
CCGCCACGCCGCTCGGATCGTTGCGGTAGATCAGGCCGGCAGCGCTGATCAGATGGTTGATCACACCGGCAATGTCGCCGCTGCCGCCGTTCCCACCACCGCCGCTGCCGCTGCCGGGCAGATCGAGCCATTCGCTTCCCCTGCGCACCAGAAGCCGCGCTTCATCGATCACCCAAGCCAACCAGCCCTCGCCGGGCGTATAGAAGGCCCAGGCGCCGTCCTGCCAAGCCGCGATCTGCCCGTCCTTGTTGCTCCATGCCTCCACAGCGCCCACCGGCACGATGTAACGGTCGCCATCGAGAACATCGGCCGGCGGCGCCATACGGTCCCGGTCACGCACGGCGATCTGCGTCAGCGCATCCAGCGCTCGGATGGCTTCATTGTGGGTGACATGCTTTTGCGCCTGTGAAGGCATGATGTAGGGAAGGAGAAGGTTCGGCGAAATCTCGGTCATGTCGGATCTTCCTGCAGCTGCTGTGCGGCAAGCATGCGTGCAGTTCACCACCCGTGGATAGATTTCGTTCCGAAGCCCACGATTGCTGAGACCTTGCGGCTTTTCGTCCACGTCATCTTCATCGTCGTTGCGCGGAGGATGGTTGATCTGTTCCTGTACTTGCGGCAGGATCAACATCACCTCTCGATGGATCCCGATGACTGCCGCACCCGCTCTCCCTCTGCGTTCCGCGGCATCCGAGGTCCAGGCCTGGGAGCTGTGGGCGCTTGCCGGGCTGGTCGGCTTCACGCTTCTTGCAACCCTGCTCGATGAAGCCGGCGCCACGTTCCACGCCAACCTCATTGCCCCGCTGTGGCTTGCTGGCGTGCTGTGCGCCGGCGCCTTGCAAGCGGTTCAGCGCCAGCCGCTGGCGCTCTGGACCGGCCTGTTCTGGATGCGCTTGTCCACCGCCGTTTATTTCGGCATCGGCTCGGTCGCGCACCGGTTCATGAACGAAACCACGCTCAACGCCTTGCACGACTTCTTTGCCGCCAGTGAAACCGAACTTGCCCGATTCAACCTTCTCGCGGCAGTGTGCAGCCTGGTGATCCTCGGCACCGTCGTGCTCGCTGCACAGCTTTGGCCGCAACGCCTCGTCGAGCCGCGACAAACCGATGAACGGCTGATGCTGATCGCGGCCTTTCTGTTCGGCTTGCCGGGCTTTGCCACCAAATATCTCGTGATCTTTCCCAACGCGATGGGCGCGTTCGGCGAAGATGCCGTGTTGCCGGGCGTGCTCACGCAACTCGTCTGGCTCGCGCCCGTATCCACCTTCCTTTTCGTCAGTTGGACCTTGCGGCACCGGGCAAACTGGCTGCTTCCACTCTCTGCCCTCGTGCTACTGGATGCCTTCTTCGGCTTCCTGCGCTTCAGCAAGGGCGAGGCTTTGCTGCCCATCCTGATGCTGGTGCTGGCGATCCTGCAGCATCGTTTCACGCTTAAGCGCGCGGTGATTGCCGTTCTTGTTCTGGTCGCCGTCTTCCCGATTCTACAATCGACAACGGCAGCTGGACGAGCGGAACTCATCGCGCGCTACGGCACCATCCGCAGCGCATCCTTCGGTGAGCGACTGGAGATCCTGGGCGGCATCCTCGCCGATGGTCCCCAGGACGATCAGGAAGAGTTTCAAGGCGCCTTGATCCGCATCGCCTATGTCCATGCCGCTGCACCGGCGATGGCGATGTATGATGCCGGGCAGCCCGGTGACTCGCTGAGCTATGTTCCCCTTGTGGCGATCCCGCGCCTTCTTTGGCCGGACAAGCCGATCTTCGACATGGGGCAGTCCTACACGGAATTGCTGACCGGCTCCGACACCTCTTCGACCTGGATGGGCTATTTCGCCGAAGCCTATTGGAACCTCGGCTGGCTTGGCGTGCCGGCGGTGATGATCCCGCTTGGCCTGATCTTCTTCGCCACCGGCCGATATACGCTCTGGACCCTCCGTAACGGCGAGTGGCTGCATTTCCCGGCGGTATTCCTCGGGCTTTACATGGGCGCGCGCATGGACGGGCTGATCGCTGGCGATGTCGCCGCCAGCGCCCTGACCATCCTGCTCGTCTACCCCGTCGCCCGTATCGCGACTCCGATGCTTTGCGAGCTGATCGGCTCTCAGCCGCCACCCCTCGCGCGAGCACCCCAATGAGCAACGCCGTCGCCTGGCACACTGCAATCGCCCACCGCTTCGCCGATCGCTACAACCATTCGCCGGCCTTCCGAGAGCGCGAAGCCGTCTGGCGCAGCGTTATTGATCGCTACAACAAACCGGGCGGCCATGTGCTCGATGCGGGTTGCGGCAGCGGCATCATGGCGGCTCTGGCAGCACAGCAGGCCACCCACGTGCTTGCCTTCGACGCCAGCCCGGCCATGCTGGCGTTGGCTGCCGAAAGTTTGCGCCCAACTGCCGGCAAGGTCGAACTGCAACTTGGGGCAATGGGTGATCGAACCCTCCTGCAAGGGCGCTCCTTCGACCTCATCCTGTGCTCGAGCGTGCTGGAATATGTCGATGACTGGTGGTCCGCCTTCGACTGGCTTGCAACGGCGGTCGCGCCCGGTGGCACGATCTTGTTCTCCATGCCCAACGGTCAAAGCTTGTATCGCCGGGCCGAACGCGCCGTGTTTCGCCTCACCGGCCGCCCCGCCTATTACCGCCATGTTCGCGCCGTGCCCGTCCTTTTCGACGTGGAGCGCGGCCTGCATCAGCGCGGCTTTGTTCTCGACGACAGCCGCTTCTATGCCAGCGCGCCGGTGCTTTCTCCCGTCCTGCGACCATTCGGGCTCGCGCGTTACAGCGACACGCTCTTCGTCGTCGCAGCCAGGCGAGTCTGATGGCGCGGATCGTTCTCGGCACGGCAACGCTCGCACCGGGCGGCGGCATCGCGCAGGTTTCGCGCGTGTCGGCGCAGATCCTGCGGGACGCCGGCCACGAGGTCACGATCATCCGTTATCTCGACCACGACGCAGCTGATGGCGAGATTGCGGCCGGCGGCTCAAAGCTCCGCTTCGTGGCGGCCGTTCAGCGCGCGTCGATGCAAGCCGATCTTTGCCTGTACGACAGCGCCGGATTGGCACGTGCGCATCCTCGCTGGCTCAAGCGTCCGTCCGTGATCTGGATGCATGGCACCGAAGCCTGGGAAGCCATGAAGGCGCCGGCTCTGCATGCCCTGCACCGCGCGAGCCGCGCCATTGTCGTGTCGCAGAATACGCTGTCGCGCCACGAGGCACTGTACGGCCCGCTTTCGCAAGCTTGTATCTGCCCCCTCGCTACCGAAACCGACGAACCCGCTCCATCGCTCAATCGCGTGACCAACCCGCCCAGCGTGCTGATCGTCGGCCGCATCGACGCCGCCGAAAACTACAAGGGTCATGACGCTCTGATTGCAGCTTGGCCGACCGTGATCGCCGCAGTGCCGGATGCCCGCCTGGTTGTCGCCGGCGGTGGCTCTGGTGTGCCCGCTCTGCGCAACCTAGCCGCCACTTCTCCAGCCGCGGGTTCGATCGACATTCGCGGCTTCGTGGCCGACGCGGACTTGGCAGCCCTCTGGCGCGATGCCGCCGTTTTCGCCATGCCCAGCCGCGGCGAAGGCTTCGGCCTGGTTTACATCGAAGCCATGCGGCAGGGTCTTCCCGTGATCGCCTCGATCCATGACGGTGCCAGGGAAGTCAACGTGGACGGCGAAACCGGCTTCAACGTCGATCTCGATCGCCCGGGTGAGTTGGCCCAGCGCCTGATCACGCTGTTGTCCGACCCTGCCTCGCGCCAGCGCATGGGCGAAGCCGGACGCCAACGCTGGCACGATCACTACCGCCTGTCCCGCTTGCGCTCACGCTTCCTGCCTTTGATCGAGGACCTTCTGCAGCCGTAAACCGCGCCAAACTCGACGGGGCAGCGTGATCATGAACGCAGGCAGAGCCCCAAACAGGCTCCAGATCAGCATAGCGATCACCATCTGGGACACGTCCGCGATACCGAGGTGGATTACCGCAGCGCCGACGATCAAGCACCAGAGCGCGCTTGCACCAAGGGCAATGCCGCATTTCCGCCAGTAACGTGCAGGTAAAGCGAGTGCCTGCTTCGTTAGCAAAGGCAAAACGATCCCCATTCCCAGCACTTCGCCGATCGCCAATCCGGCCGCCACGCCCGCAGCGCCAAAAGGCTGAACTAGCAGCCCTGCCAGGCCAAGCCCGGCTACAAGCTGCGCCGTCCAGGCCGCCGCATTGGGCTTGGCGCGATTGGTAAAAGCGAGAAGCTTCGCAACCGGCGCTGCGGGCGCAGCCGCCCAGCTGCCAAGCACCAGCCAAGCGACGACATAGGGATCATAAGCAGCATGATCGCTGGTCCACACTGCCAACAACGGCTCGCTGAACACCCACACGGCAGCACCCAAAATCCCAGCCGCCACAGAAAGCAACCGGCCGGCTTCCTCGATGGGCTGCGTCACCGTCTCGGACGCCGCGTGAATCCGCCCAGCAAGTTCGACTCCGAGCGCGATGGAAAACATCGTGGAAAGCGGGCGGGCGAAGCCGACCAGCGTGCGTAGCAGAACGAAGCCCATCAAAGCCGCGCCGCCGACGCCGGCCGTTCCCAGAAGCAGCACCGGCACTTGCAGCCAGATTACCGGCGCGCATTGTTCGAGCGCCAGCCATCGCGTGTTGCGCCAGGCGTCGCGCCACTCGCAAGCGCGCGGCCATGCCGGCACAAANNATCAAAAGGTAAGCGGTTGCCAAGGGGATCGGCCCGCCACCTGCCAGCGCAACCAGTGCCGTGGCGAGAAGCAGGGCCAGCGTTCCCAGCAGCGTTACCATCATGCCCCGCGCATAGCGGCCATGGCCACGATACAGCTGCGACAAGCTGCCCCGCACCACCGCCAGAATGCTGAAGGCGGCAAACAGAAGGAAGATCAACCTGGCCTCGTCCGCGCTCAGAAGCGTGGAAGGCAGATCAGCCACGGCCAGAAACACCAAAGCCGCCCCACACAGCAGAAGCGCCTGCATCGCGGCGAAACCGAGCGCCACGCGTAGCATCCGGGCAAACCCGTGATGGTCGCCAAGCGCCGCCGCGCGCTGCCACACGTTGCCGTAATAGATGTTCAGACCGAGCTCGCCCAATTGCAGCAAACCGGCCGCAGACAGAAGCACCACCCAGTCGGAATAAAGCGCCGCACCCCAGTGATAAAGCAGTAGCGCCACCACGACGAAACGGTCGAGGAAGCTTACTGCCAACGCCAGGAGTTGGACGCCGAGGTTGCGGCCAACCTTGCTCAGCATGGCGGTTTGTCAGCTTGCCGGCGCGCCTTCGGCATCGGCCCGACAAGATTTTTCGAGGCCATCTCGGCGGTCAATCGCTCACGATGCTGGTCTCCAATCATAAACATCGTCAGCGGCACAAGATCACCAAGATATAACCAGCCAGGGCGGCCATGACATTCAACTTAACGCATCCAGCGAAGACACTTTGTCTTACTTGAAGTCGCGCCACGTTGCATATATTAACTTCTTCATAGCCGCTTGGGATGCTTGGTTGGGGAGCCACGATCGCTCGCATGAGGGTGGTGCTTCAACATCTCGGCGATGGCCGAACCGAGGTAGCCGATGCTGCCGCGCCAGCTTGCGGGCCGCATCAGCTTCTGGTGCGCACGTCACGCACCTTGGTGTCGGGCGGCACCGAGCGCATGCTGCTCCAGTTCGGCAAAGCCAGCCTTCTCGGCAAGGCACGATCGCAGCCAGATCGGGTGCGTCAAGTTCTGCAAAAAGCGCGAACAGACGGCATCCTGCCAACGCTTTCCGCCGTACGCGCGAAGCTCGATCAGCCCCTCGCGCTCGGCTATTGCAATGTCGGGACGGTGATCGAAGCGGGTTCAGGCGCTACCCATTTCCGCCCTGGAGACCGAGTCGCCTCCAACGGCGGCCACGCCGGCATCGTGGCGGTGTCAGCCAATCTCTCCGCCAAGGTGNNCCGTGCTTGGCGCGGTCGCCCTGCAAGGCATCCGGCTTGCAGAACCAACGCTTGGCGAAAGCTTTGCAGTCATCGGTCTCGGGCTAATCGGGCTGCTCACCGTCCATCTCCTGCGCGCCCATGGCTGCCGCGTGCTTGGCCTGGATCCCGATCCCGCGCGCCTGGCTCTGGCCCGCAGCTTCGGCGCCGAGGTGATCGACCTTGCGGCTGGCAGCGATCCCTTGCGCGAAGCCTCCCGTTTTTCGCGTGAGCGCGGTGTCGATGCCGTCATCATCGCCGCCTCCACCGAAAGCAGCGCGCCGGTGTCCCAAGCCGCCGCCATGTGCCGCAAGCGTGGCCGCATCGTTCTGGTCGGCGTAACCGGGCTGCAGCTGTCGCGTGCGGACTTTTACGAGAAGGAGCTGTCGTTCCAGGTCTCCTGCTCATACGGGCCCGGCCGCTATGATCCCGCCTACGAGACCAAGGGTCAGGATTACCCCGCCGGTTTCGTGCGGTGGACTGCGCAGCGCAATTTTGAGGCCGTGCTCGACATGATGGCCGATGGCCGGCTCAATGTTGCGCCACTGATCTCGCACCGCTTCACCATCGCCGAGGCCGAACAAGCCTATGCGCTGCTCGACAGCAATACCCCCACGCTTGGCGTTCTGCTCGATTTTGGCGGCGAGGATACTGCCCCGCTCACTGCCCCAGCCATCCTGTCGCGCGCGTCACTGCCCGCTATCGGCACACCACGCATCGGCGTCATCGGTGCCGGCACTTATGCAACGAGCACGCTCCTGCCCGCGCTTAAAAGGGCCGGCGCACGGCTCGACATGGTAGCTTCCAACAGCGGCATCAGTGGCCTGCATGCCCAACGCAAGTTCGGCATTGCAAGGGCCACGACCGACGCTTCGGCCCTGATCGGTGATCCCGACATCGACACCGTGGTGATTGCCAAGCGCCATTCCAGCCATGCCGCTCTGACTCGTGCCGCCTTGCGCGCGGGCAAGCATGTGTTCGTGGAAAAGCCGCTGGCGCCGAGCCACATCGAGCTTTCTGACATCCAGGAAAGCTGGCGGGAAAGCCGCGCATTCGAGCGCCCGCCTTTGCTCACCGTCGGCTTCAATCGCCGCTTCGCGCCGCATGTCATCGCACTCAACAAAGCTCTCGCCTCCCGATCCGAACCGCCTGTCTTCATCATGACAGTGAACGCTGGCGCGCTGCCGCCGGATCATTGGTCGCAAAGCGGAGAGGAGGGCGGACGCATAATCGGCGAAGCCTGCCACTTCGTGGACCTGCTCCGCCATCTTGCGAACAGCCCCATCAGCCAGGCGACGGCCACCGGGCGCGGCGACACCGCAAACCTGCAACTCGCCTTCGCAAACGGCGCCTTCGGCACAATTCACTACCTCGCCAACGGCGCGCGCTCGTTCCCCAAGGAGCGCCTCGAAGTCTTCTGCGGCGGGTCGATCGCAGTGCTCGACAATTTCCGCAGGCTTTCAGCGCACAACTGGCGCGGCATCAAACCGACGCGGCTGTGGCAGCAGGACAAGGGCCAGACATCTTGCGTCAGCGCCTTCCTGACTGCGGTCCAGAGCGGCGGTCCGGCTCCCATTCCGTTCGAGGAACTGGCCGAAGTCAGCGCCGTCACGATCGACCTCGCCGAACAGCTTCGCTGATCCATGCCGCTGATCGACATCATCGCCGGCACGCGGCCGAACCGAGATGGGTAGGCTCAGCCAGTATTGGCGCACCATCCGGCACCTTCAAGCGCGGCAGATCTTTGGGCGCGTCTGGTTCCGGCTTTATCGCCCTCTTCCAGATCTAAGCCCTGCACCAACTCTGCGCGTGCCTGTCGGCCTTTGGTTAGAGCCAGCCCAGCGTGCCACCTGCATGACAGGCCCAAACGCCTTCCTCTTCCTCAACGAAGCCGGCATGCTCGACGCAAACAAGCCGGGTGCCGTTTGGGATGATCCGGCACGGTCAAAGCTTTGGCGCTACAACCTCCACTATTTCGATGAGCTGAATGCAGAGCGGGCGGCTGATCGGCGGGAATGGCACACGGCTTTGATAAGCGATTGGCTCGAGCACAATCCGCCGGGCCACGGCACCGGCTGGGAGCCTTTCCCGACATCCTTGCGCATCGTCAACTGGATCAAGGCTGCGCAGGACGGCTTTACCTTGCCAGCCGATGCCCTTCACAGTCTCGCCATCCAGACGCGCTGGCTTGCGCGGCGGGTGGAGCATCACCTTTCGGGCAATCATCTTCTGGCCAACGCCAAAGCCCTGTGCTTTGCAGGTGCCTTCTTCGAGGGCGCGGAAGCGGATGTCTGGTTCAAGCAGGGCAGTCGCCTCCTGCGGCGGGAGTTGCCTCAGCAGGTTCTGCCGGATGGCGGGCACTATGAACTCAGCCCCATGTATCACGCGCTGGTGCTGGAGGACCTTCTAGCCCTCATCAATCTCAGCCGCCGCTTTGGCACGGATCAAGCGCTACAAGGGCTGCTCGAGGCGCGTATAAATCCCATGCGGACCTGGCTCGTAGCGCTCTCTCATCCCGACGGTGAGATCGCCTTCTTCAACGACGCCGCGCTCAGCATCGCACCACCACCAGCGGCGCTGAACGCCTATGCGGAGCGTCTTGGCTTTGCCTCAGCTACCACCCCGAGCTTCGGCCTGACACATCTCAAGCAGAGCGGCTATGTTCGCGTTACCCATGGCCCCGCCGTTCTGTTGATTGATGCCGCGGAAGTCGGGCCGGCGCATCAGCCGGGTCATGCCCATGCCGACACCCTGTCGTTCGAGCTGTCGCTTCATGGCAAGCGCGTTCTGGTAAATGGCGGCACGTCCGAATACGGCACCGGCCCTGAGCGGCTGCGCCAGCGGGGCACGGCGGCCCACAACACGCTGATCATCGACGGGTTCGACTCGTCCGAAGTCTGGTCCGGCTTTCGCGTCGGCCGGCGCGCTCATCCACACGACCTACATATCGTGCAAGGCGGTAACGACACCTCTGTCACCGCGTCCCACGATGGCTATCGCTTCCTCACCGGCAACCCGATGCACCACCGCCGCTGGCGTCTCGAAGCTGAAACGCTGACCATCCACGACGAGGTCTCAGGACCACCGCGCAAGGCGGAAGCGCGCTACCACTTTGCCCCAGATATCAATCTATTCGCCCAAGCAAATTGCGGTTTCGCGGAGCAGAACGGCCGCCTTGTCCTGCGATGGGAGGTCGTGGAGGGGCTAGCCCGTATCGAGCCAGATACGCATCACCCCGGCTTTGGCGTTTCGCTTGCCGCGCAATGCTTGATCCTCGCTTGCGACAACAATCGCGCCACACTGCGCCTTATCTTTGTTGAAGAAGGAACATAGCTCTTGTAAATCCCTGTGTGTTCGTCACAGTACCTTGTAAGTAGTTTTAGAGTATTTCTTGCCGAAAGCGTAGTGCGACATGCACATCCTGTTTCTCACAGACAATTTCACGCCTGAAGTGAATGCTCCGGCGAGCCGAAGCTTCGAGCACTGTCGTGAATGGGTGAAGGCTGGTCATCAGGTCACAGTCATCACCGGCGTTCCAAACTTTCCGCGTGGCAAGGTTTTTGCCGGTTACCGCAACCGTCTTTGGCAAACGGAAGTCATCGATAACATCCGTGTTGTGCGCGTTTGGACCTTCATCTGCGCCAACAAAGGCTTTGTCTGCCGCACGCTGGACTATTTCAGCTTCATGATCACGGCCTTGCTTGCAGCCTTCTTCGTTCGAAGGATCGATGTGGTTGTTGGAACATCGCCGCAGTTCTTCACGGTCTGTGCTGCCTGGCTGGTCAGTGTTCTGCGCCGCGCGCCGTTCGTGTTCGAGCTGCGCGATCTGTGGCCGCAATCCATTCGGGTGGTCGGCGCCATGCAGGACGGCGTGCTGCTCAAAGCGCTCAGCCGCATTGAGCTGTTCTTGTATCATCGCGCCGCGCTGATCGTTGCCGTGACCCATTCCTTCAAGCGCATCTTGACGGCGCGGGGCGTCGATCCCGGCAAGATCGCGGTTGTGACGAACGGCGTGGATCTCCAACGCTTTCAGCCTGCATCGAAGGATCCGTTGCTCGAAGCCAAGCTCGGCCTCAATAACCGTTTCGTGGCCGGCTATATCGGAACACATGGCCTTGCGCACGGTCTCGACACCGTTCTCGACGCTGCCCGCCAGTTGCGCGACCTTGGCGAAAGCGACGTCCGCATTCTGATGCTGGGCGATGGCGCGGAGAAAGCCGAGCTCCAACGCCGTGCCAAGGCCGAAGATCTCCGCAACATCCTGTTTGTCGACACGGTGCCGAAGGATCAGGTCAGCCGCTACTGGTCGCTGCTCGATTGCTCGCTCATCCATCTGCGCCGGGACCCGCTGTTCCGATCGGTCATTCCCTCGAAGCTGTTTGAAGCGATGGCGACCGGCATACCGGTTGTGCTTGGTGTCGAAGGCGAAGTGGCTGATCTTGTTCGGCGTTATGAAGTCGGCGTCACGGTGCCGCCGGAAGATGCGCGGGCGCTTGTTGAAGCGGTCCTAGCCTTGCGCGACGATCCGGCTTGTCGCGCCACCATGGCCGAGAATGGCGCGCAGGCGGCGCGGCGTTTCAGCCGGCCGGCTTTGGCGCTGTCCATGTTGCAGGCGATCGAGGGCGTCGTGCAGCACGACTGCCTGCATCAGACCAAAACGAGCTGACCTGCTAACATCAGTCAGATCAATGCGTTACGCTTGGGCAGGCGTCGCGTGCTCGTCTTCGTCCTGGGTGTCGAGCACGCCTTCCAGCGGTGCGCGGAGACGCCAGGTCACGCGGCCCTCGCCCCGTTCCATGGTTGCCGATCCACCCAGGGATTGCGGCGCGACGCGGAGCAGAACCACGGAGCCGAAGCCCCGTCGTTGCGGCGTTTGGCTCGGTTCCGCTTCGAGGCCGGGAACGCTCTCATTCCAGGAAATAACGAACATTTCCTGCCCGTTTTCTTCCCGTTCTACGGTCCAATTGACCGAGACCTGACCCGATTCACCCGACAAAGCGCCGTATTTTGCCGAGTTTGTTCCGAGTTCATGGAACGCCATGCCGAGATTTTGCACGGCATTCGGACGAAGCAGAACGGGATCGCCGTCAAGCGCGACCTGCTCCTCATGACCGTAGGGTTCGAGCTGATGCTGGATCAGTTCAGCCAGACTTGCGCCCGACCATTCCGAGCTCACCAGCAGATCATGCGAACGGGCCAGCGCCAGGATGCGGTTGCGCAGCGTGGTTTCAAATGCCTTGGGGTCGGCCGTGGCTTTTGCCGTTTCGCGGATGATCGAGTTGATCACGGCGAACTGGTTTTTCACGCGGTGGTTGATCTCGCGCAGCAGCAGCCGGATGCGGCGTTCGCTTTCCTTGGATGTGCTGATGTCGCGCGCCACTTTCGAGGCGCCGACGATGACGCCCTTTCGGTCGCGAATGGGGGACACGGTGATGGAGATATGGACGAGCGATCCATCCTTGCGGCAGCGGATCGTTTCGACGCTTTCCACCCGCTCGCCGCGCTTGATGCGGCTGATGATGTCCGTTTCCTCATCGTGAAGATGGGTCGGGATCAGCATGGTGATCGACCGCCCGACCGCTTCCTCGGCCGAATAGCCGAAAAGCCGCGTGGCAGCCGGATTCCAGGTCTGGATGACGCTGTCGAGATCCTTGCTGATGATCGCGTCGAAGGAGGATTCGACGATCGCCGCCAGTCGCGCATCGGCCAGTGGGTCCGACGGCAGTTCGACGTTGTCCGGGCCTTTGACGGTCTCGGTCAAAGCTGAATTGCCTTTGTCGCGGTTGGTTGGCCGTACATCATTGATCCTGCCTGCCTGACAATGTTTTCCGCCAACCTCTTCGGGCCGGCCAAATCGCAATCACCACATTCAATAACCCGGCATACCCTATCCCCATCCAAGGGTTCAATGCGGTTTGTTCACGATTAGGAAAGAGCGCGCATCGCCAGGCGAAGGCTCGGCATCAACCCCTTCATCGCGCCTTGCGGGTTGGTGCGTTGAAGTCGGGCGGCTTGTTGCCGATCCAGGCGAGAAAACGCTGAATGGCGGGATCCTGCGTCAGGGACACGCCGTCTTCGACATGCCGGGCAAGATCCACATTGGAGAAGGTCGCATGAATGGTGCGGTGGCAGATCGGATGAACGGGAACCGTCGTTCTGCCGCCCCGGCTTTTTGGAATGGGATGATGCCATTCAACCCGCTTGCCGAGAAGGCGTCCGCAGAGCCAACAGCTTTGCGGCGCGGCCTCTTCTGCAGCGCGCGCATCCTGTTCGTCGTCCCAGCGCGCTCTTCGGGCCATGTCACCTGCGGATCTGATCGGTCCTGATCAGGTACGGTCGCTTCTGGCGGGTTTCAACCAGCATGCTGACAGGCGGGTTGAGTGATGCACCCTCTCAACCCACGACTTTCCTCATGCTCGAACTGAACATTCACTCCCTTCGCCCTTTCAACAGCTCTCTTCCTAATATAGAAACCTACATAAGTTAATTTAGAAGCTATTAATATAGTAATACATCGATCTATAATAAATATTCACTCTAACTTTTGATAGTGCGCGGTTGCCAAAACTAGTCCACTTGCAGATTCTGTAAGTGGATATTGCCAAATGCTCAAAGAAACACATGCTCGCGCGTCGCGCGACACGATCGTCGAGCGTTCAGCCATTCAGTCGCTGCGCTGAACGTCATGCCCATTCAGGACGCCGACATCACCTTTGTCGTGCAAGGACCGGTCAGCCAGGGCGACGGGTCGAGCACGCGTGAGGCGACAGCCTCCATACGGCGGTTCTTTCCCGGCAGCCGCATCGTTCTGAGCACCTGGGAAAACGAAGATACCCGCGACATCGACGCCGATGAGACGGTGTTCAGCGCCGATCCCGGCGGCATTTTGTGGGAAGCCGATGGGGTTTCGATCGTCAACAACGTCAACCGCCAGATCCTGTCCACGCGCGTCGGCCTTGCTCGGGTCAAAACACCCTATGCCGCGAAACTCCGCTCCGACGGCCATGTCACGGGTCGCGGTTTCATCTCGCTCGAAGAAGCGTTTCCCACGCGCCTGAGCGAAGGAACGGTGTTCGAGCGCCGGATCGTGGTCTCCAAGGAGTTCACCCGCAGCGCGCGGTCCTTCATTCCGATGGCCTATCATCCGAGCGATCTGTTTCAGTTCGGCCTGACCGCCGATCTGCGCCGTTACTGGGACGCCGAGCTTCTGGCCGGCGAAAGCCTGTCGGGCTTCATGCTGAACGAAGCGCCGGATGTCTGGTACCGGATGTTTGACCGGTTTCGGTTCACCACCGAACAATACCTGTTTCTTTCGGCGCTCAAGCGCTCCGGCCACGAGCGGCGACTGACCCATTACGCCGAGATCAACGAGCACATCATCGCCGATTCTGAGCGGATGCTGTTCAACAACTTCATCCCCTGCGAGCCCGAAGTTTTGGGCATCGACCACGAGCGGTTTCGCGGCCGCGCGCAGAAATCGCTTGCGGAGGATTGCGTCGGCCTGCGCGAATTTCTCGCCTGGTATCTCGACGTCGCCGTTGCCGCAAACAGCCGCCGGATGGTGGGAACGCCCGCGCCGCGCATGTCTCTGCTGCTGCGCACGGAGCGCGTGGCGCGCGAAATCCTCAAGCGCAGTCAGCTGATGCGTCGGCTCTATGCAGGGCAGTTTCTGAAACGATGACCGCACATCTCATCGACATCAACCCGCAGCATGTCCGCACGCTCACGGGGCATTCCGGCTGTTCGGTCTCACTCTGCCTGGATGGCGACCGCTATTTCGTGCGCAAGGTGTCCGCGTCACCCGCCTATAATGCGCGCTTTCGGCTGCAGATCGAGAAGCAGAACGCTCTGGCCGGCGTGATCGCGACACCGCGCGTACTGCAACAGGGCGAGGCTGGCGATCTCCTTTGGTACGACATGGAATATGTCCAAGGGCATGGCTTCGTGTCTTTTGCCCCGCTGCAGGCGGTCGCCAGCATTCCCGCGATGGTTGAACGCCTCACCGACCCGCTTCACCGCCTTTCAGCAACCGTGTCGGGCTCGCTCGATCCGGCCTTGTTTCACGCCAAGATCGCCGAACTGAAAACGAGCATCGCCAAGAGCCCGTTCTACGAGACCGAGCCGCAATTTCTCGACGCACTGCTCGACCAGCTCGCCGCGAAGGCTTGGATCGGCATTCCGCAGACGCTGTGCCATGGTGATCTGACGGTCGAAAACATGCTGATCCGCGACAATGGCTCGATCGTCTTCATCGACCTTCTCGACGGCAATCTGGAAAGCGTCTGGATGGATGTCGCCAAGCTGATCCAGGATCTCGAAAGCGGCTGGTCGCTGCGCAGCATTCTGTGGCATGATCGGCCCGATCCAACCGCAAAACTGTTGCGCACCATCAGCCGCTATCTGGCGGAAGAAGTGACCAGCCAGATGACCGGCTTCTTTCCAGAGCTCGACGCCGCACTTCCGTCGTTGCGCGCCCTGCAGGCGTTGCGCGTGCTCCCTTATGTGCGGGACGCCACCATTTTCTCGCGCGTGGTTTCCGGACTGCGCCGCATCGGTTCCATAGAGGCATATGCATGACCAAGCCAGGCACGATCGTTCTTCCCATTGCAGGGCGGTCTTCGCGTTTTCCGGGACTTCGGCCCAAATGGATGCTCACCGCACCCACCGGAGAACTCATGCTGGAAAAAAGCCTCGCTTCGGTTGCCGATTGGCGCAGCCGGCGCGTGGTGATCGGCGCGCTGGCCGAACATCTTGACGGCAAGGGCGGACGCGGCGCTCTTCAGCGCGCTCTCGGCGATGCCGTTGAGATCGTCACCTTCGACGACCAGACCGCTGGGCCGGCGGAAACAGTCGCTGAGATCCTGTCGCGCGCGGACGTTCAGGGCCCGATCTTCATCAAGGATTGCGACAGCTGGTTCGTGCCGCGCGAAAACGTGTTTTCAGACTGCGTGTGTTATGCCGATCTGCGCCAGACCGGCGAAGTCCGCAATATCGCGGCGAAAAGCTTCCTGCATCTCAACGACAATGATCTGCTGTTGGGGATTATCGAGAAGAACGTGTCGTCGAACTATATTTCGGTCGGCGGCTACGGCTTTCACGACGCCCATGTCTTCCTCGACTCCTATCGCCGGCTCCTTGCCTCGAACCACGAAGGCGAGCCCTTCGTTTCGCACGTGATCCTGGATGCCATCCGCCAGAACAACGTCTTTCGCGGCATCAACACCGACCATTACGTCGATGTCGGCACGCTGGAAGCCTGGAACCGTTTCCGCGAGGATCTCGGCCTTTACATCGTCGACCTCGACGGCGTCGTGTTGAAGAACGCGGGCCAATACATCCCGCCGCTTTGGGATGATCCCGACCAGGCACTGCCCGGCAATGTCGCGGCCTTGAAGGCGATGATCGCGCGCGGTGCGCAGATCATCTTCGTGACCGCGCGCCCGGAGCGTTTTCGCGAGAAAACCGAAGCCTTTCTGCAAGAACTCGGCCTGTCTTGGCACGCCGCCATCTTTGGCGTGAACCATGCCGCGCGAACGCTGGTGAACGATTTCGCGCCGTCGAACCCCTTCCCTTCGGCCGTCGCGATCAACCTCGTGCGCAACGGCGACGATCTCGCCACCATGCTGCCCTCGGCCGTTCAGCGATGAGCGACAGGTCTGAGCCTCTGGTCAGCGGCACGATCGCCAATGAGGACGTCACCATCGTGCTCCAGGGCGGGCTCGGTGGCGACTGGGATGTCCGCTATTCCGTGCGCTATCTGCGCGAGGTCATGCCGGGCGTGAAGATCATTCTGTCGACGCAGAAATCGGCCGCCAAGACCCTGCTCGACCATGCCGACTTCGATGCCGTGATCCTGACCGATGATCCCGGCGTGCTGCCGCCGGTCAAGTTGATCGGCGCGCCGCACAACGTGAATCGCCAGATCATGTCCTCAGCCGCCGGGCTGGCCGCCGTCACCACGCCCTATGCGATCAAGCTGCGCACCGACGCCTATCTGTCATCGCGCAAGGTCGTCGACCTGTGGTCGCGCTGGGCTGAAGCCAATCCGGGCCCACGCCTGAAGGGCCGGGCGCGCATCCTCATCATGTCGCTGTTCAGCCTAAACCCGCGCTTCGATGAGCGGCTCTGCTATCACTTAAGCGACTTCATGCAGTTCGGCCGCACCGAAGATCTCCGCGCCTTCTGGAGCGGGCCGCTGATGGATTTCGGCACCAACACCCATTGGGAGCGCAACCCGTTTCCGCCCCACTCCATTCCGCGCGAGCGCGAGTTCCGCTCCCGGTATGCGACCGAGCAATGGCTGACGCTGGGCTATCTGTTCGGGCGGGGGCCCTACCCGATCGCCTATCATAACGACATCAGTGACGACATTCTCCGGGAATTCGAGGAGTATCTCGCCGACAATTTCATCGTCGCCCATCCGCTCGATGTCGACCTGCATATGCCCAAGCACAACTACGTCTTTAAGAGCCGCTACTTCAACGCGATCTGCTACTCTTTCGAAGACTGGAAGAAGCTGGTTTTCGCACGCTCAGGCCTGACCGGACCCGACACCGGCTACACGCAATGGCCGCGGAGTTTCGCCGAGAAGCAGCGCTACATCGCAGTGAAACAGCGCACCCGCTGGCTCAACCGCTTCGGCTTCGCGCATACGGTGCGGCGCTGGTTGAATCCGGGTTAAGGACCGCTACTTCAGCCGGCGGTCGCCAAGATTGGGCTTGCTGCCGCCGGTGACATGGGAAAAGCGGTCGGGGTGGCGGGCGCTGAAGGCGGCGACCACCAGCCCCATGATCCCTACGAGGACGTGCGGCCACCAGATGCGGTCGCTGAAATTGAGCACCCAGGGCGATGCAAGCAGCAGCACCGCAAACACAACGTCGAGCGCAAGATGCACGCGGAAGCGCAGGATGCGCACCATGCCAAGCTCATAATCCGTAAACAGGCTGTAGATCAGCACGAACGCGCCCAGTCCAATCGTCGCCCACTGCGCCGCCCCCCCATCGGCGAAGCCCAGCGTATAAGGCGCCGAAATCAGAAAGAGCGCGACCAGATAGTCGATCGCCCCATGCAAGGTCGTCGGGATCACAGGCAACCTCCAAGCGTCGTTGGTGGCACAACTGCGGGGATGGCGGGAGTGTTCCTTGAAGTGGCAGGCCTTCTCCGTGCAGCGCATAGGGAATGGTTCACGCGATTGCTATGCAACGAATTGCTGCCAACGCCGTACGAGTGATGTGATCAATGCTGGTTCGTGATCGGTATCAGCACGCAGCAATCGTGATGCGTTTGCCTCAAACAGGTGTTCCAATTTCCAAGAAGCGTACGGTCTTTGTTTCTGCTGCTCTCGTGCTTGTCGCCGCATGCGCAGCCATCTGGTTCGTTATGGATCGCGGGCTTTCCGAGATTGAGCGGTCGGTACGGCGGAGCGTCGAAGACAAGCTGGCACAATCCTACGATGTATCGACGGTCGTTGAGGGTGAAGCAGGCATCGATCTGTTTCCGAGGCTTGCCCTCGTTTTCTCCAACGTTTTGATCAAAGTACCAGGCACGGAAAGGCGATCGCTTCAGATCGACCGCATCGAAGTTCCCGTGAGCTTTGCATCGCTTTGGCAACGGTCTTTGACCATCGAGACGATTGTTCTGGTCCGGCCTCTTGTTGAAGTTGGTCAACGCAACGTCCCAGTCGCCGGAGCGTCAAGAGAACCGGATAGAAGGTCACCGCCTCGTCCTGATCGGAACACCGCCGTTCGCTCGGACTTCATCCACATCTCCGAAAACATAGGTCGGGTGCAGATCGTCGACGGGGCTTTTCGACACGGAGACGCGTCCCCTGCTGTGTCCGAGGCAAATGGCACGCTGATCCTGGCGCCGAATGCGGCCTCTGCTTCATTCGAAGGCACGGCGGTCTTGAATGGCGATGAAGCGGCCATATCGCTAAGTCTGGACGATCCAGCCGGCTTCGCAAAAGGCACCGAAACCAACCTCCGTGCCTCCGCATCATCGGAAACGCTGACGATCAAATTCGATGGGAAGGGATCTCTCCGACCCGGTCTTTATATGGATGGTGCGTTTGAAGGGTCGTTGGCGCGTCCCCAGCAGGTGCTGGACGTGTTCAGCGGCAGGCAGACCAACCCCGCTCGCATTCCATCGATAACGGTAAGAACGCGCCTCGTCGTCGATCCGGATTAAGACATGAGATTGTGGTTGATCTCCCACAGATCGCGGGATCACCAAGGCAGCATTTTTAGGATGATAAATGGTACGGTTGGGTGGGCTCGAACCACCGACCTCCGGATCCACAATCCGGCGCTCTAACCAACTGAGCTACAACCGCGTGCCGACGGCCTTCCTGGTGGAGGCCGGGCCAGTGCGACCGTCCCTACCGAGTATCCCGGTCTTTTTCAAGGGCCTGATTGGCAAACAGCCTGAGGAAATCCACCAAAAGAAAAGCCGGCTTGGAAGCCGGCCTGTCTTGGTACCTATCGAAGGCATGGGAGCCTTAGGCGACCTTGAGGTCGCTCCAGGCGCGCTCGACGATGTCCTTCACCGGCTTGGCGACGTCTTCGGCGCCGCGCGTGGACACGGTCTGCACGTCCTTCACCTGGTTGACGGCCAGCTCGACCTGCTTGCGCAGATAAGAGGTCTGCAGCTCGGCAAAGTCGGAGATCGACTTCACGCCCAGCAGGGCTTCCCAATGCGAGAAGGTCAGTTCAGTGCTGGCGCGCATCGCGGCAATGGACTTCAAGGACAGCTCGCTCGAAACGGCGCGGGCGTTCTCGAACGAGGCTTCGAAAGCCTTCTGAGCACCATCGGTGCCTTGCTTGATGCGGGCGAAAGCTTCCTTCGACTGTTCAACGCCCTTTTCCGCGAAGGTGCGGAACTGGTCGGTGGTGCGGTTTGCTTCGAAGGTGGCGAATTCTACGTTTTCAGCGGTATTGCGGGCAGCCTCGGACATGACGCTCTCCTTGGAACGGTTAGATCTTCATCGACTTCACTGAATTCCGGTGCCACTTTTTTGTGTGGCCTATGCCTTATCCTATAGCAGTGCTTATTGTGCATTGCAACATATTTGCTGCGCCGCATAAATACCTGCCCGTCCGCGAGCATTAACCAACACCGCAATTGCCTGGGGTCAGAGGGCTTCGGCTGTGGATTTCGCGGCGATCCGTCTTTATTAATAAAGCGTTAAGGAACCTTCGCGCAGAGCGCCTTATGGATCAGCTTTATTCTTTCATCGATGTGGTGGCGCTTGAGCCTGTGCGCGGCAGCTTTGCGGCCGGCGAAGCGCTGGTTATTTTCAGCCGCTCGATGGAAGAGGTTATCTGGACAAATGGTCCGGGTGCGGCAGCGCTTGGTTTCCACGGAATAGAAGCCGCGATCGGCGCTGACAATCCCTTGCCGGCCTTGGCGCGCCGTCAGATCGCGGCAACGCCCGGTTATCCCCAGATCGGGCAGAACAAGGCGGTATCGATCCGCCTGAACGGGCTTTTGACCACGCGGCTCACTCAACTGCTGATCAGCGAAGTGACCCTGCCGGATGGCGAACAAGCGCTGCTGGTGGCCTTTCCCGATGGGCTGGGCCGCTCGGGCAAAGGCGCGCCATTGCAGAACGCCGTATCCGGCTTCGGCACGCAGGGCCAGTTCGTCGCCATGCTGGATGCGGAGGGCGCCGTTCTGGCGGCCACGCCTGGTTTCGAGCAGGCCGGCATCGAACAAAGCGCGCTGGTCGAGTTTGCCGAGGCCGCCGACCAGACCTCCAAGCACGTCGCCAAGTGTCGGCTGCGCGGCGGCTCCGGCCTATTTCCGGCCGGGCTGGCACGTGTGGGTGACGATCCCGCGCTGTATTTTCTGATCGTCATCGGCGAGGCTGATCCGGTAGCGCCGGGTCTTGGCGATGATCAGGCTGAACCAGCGACGGCTGCTGCTGACACCGTGCCCGATGTCGAAGACATTGCGACGACTGCCGAAGCGGTCCTCGCGCCGGCACCGCC
The DNA here is from genome assembly GCA_002316345.1 of Phyllobacteriaceae bacterium UBA1059. GTDB lineage: Bacteria > Pseudomonadota > Alphaproteobacteria > Rhizobiales > Rhizobiaceae > Tianweitania. The sequence continues at coordinate 31,329 of DCDI01000053.1, forward strand.
GGTTCGTTTCGTGTGGCGAACCGATGCCGAAGGTTGCTTCGCCGCGCTGTCCGATCCGTTTCTTTATGCGCTCGGCATCGAGGCCGAGACAGTGATCGGCCGATCGTTCCGCGACGTGGCTGCCGATCTCGGCTTCGATGCGGATGGCGAAATCACCGGCCTGTTGGAACGGCGCGATACATGGTCGGGGCGTTCCGTGCTGTGGCCGCTGGCCGAGGGGTCCTTGCGTATTCCGGTCGATCTTGCCGCTCTGCCGATCTATGACCGCGATCGGCGCTTTGAGGGTTTTCGCGGCTTTGGCGTGGCGCGTCTCGGCGATGCCGTGGCGGCACGTGAGCCAGAAGAAGCTGCGATCGCTGCGGCCGTGGCTGATGTCGATCCGTCGATCGAGGACGAGACGCCGGTTCAACCGGAGCAGGCGGGCGCTCCCGTTGTTGAAGCTGGGGCGCCCATTCCTTCGGCTCCCGATCAGGCAATCAGCCCTGAAACCGCCGACCAGAAGATCGTGCCTCTGGCAGCCCATCGTCAGGCGCTCGCAGAGCGTGTGGCGCTCAGCACCAGCGAACGCAGTGCGTTTCGCGAGATCGGTCACCGGCTGAAGGCTGCGGAAACATCCGCCGAGGCGAACACGGATCAGCCTGCGCAGTCTTTGATGGAAAAACCGGTCGCCGCCGCCCCGGCGCAGGCGCCAGTTGATGTGGCCGAAGCACAAGCGTCCGACACGGCTGCGGCTTCTCAGGCCGACGACTTGCCGACGCCGGAAGCTGGTGACAGCTCGGACGTGGCGGCTGACGATGAACAAGTGCTGAAAGCACCCGTCGAGGGACAGCCTGCCGCGCGTGAAGCAGCACCGGCGGAAGCCCATGAAGAGCCGGTTGTACTCGCATCCGAACTGGAGCCCGTTCTCCCTGCCTATGACGCAGCAGATGACCAAGACCTCATCGCCCGCGCGGCAATCGAAGGTGGCAGCCGTGGCCGGGCAGTTCGCGTCGACCTGCGTGAGCAGCACGCGGAACAAGCGGTTTCCGCCAGCTCCAACGAGGAAGAGCCCGAGCAGGAGGCGAACGAGGCTCCTCTGGTAACGTCCGAAGCGGAGATTGAAGCCGAGGCAGAGACTGAGAAAGACATCGAGGCGGACCTTGCCGTAGAGGCCGAAGTCGAGGAAGTGGAAGCGCCTCAGCCGGAAGCGCCGGCTTTCGTCGGCATCGAGCCTCTGCCCGCCGATGCCCCGTCGGCACTTGAGGATGAAACCGAGGATCAACAGGAACCGGTTTCGGAAGATCTTGGCGACGAAGCCGTCTTCACGGACGAAGCTTCTGCCGGCGATGAGGCCGGTGACGCCTTCGACGCGTTCGCCCCACCCTCGCCCGGCGCTGCCGAGATCGAGCTGGTGGAAGCATTGCCGATCCCGCTGATCATCCATGCCGGCGACCGGCTGGATTTCGCCAATCGCGAGTTCTTCGCGCTCACGGGCTACGGCTCGCTTGACGCCATCGCGGAAGCCGGTGGGTTGGAAGCGCTGTTTGTCGGTGCGGCCGATGGCGAGGATGGCTGCCGCTGCCAGGTTCTGCGCACGAAGGATGGCGACGAGATTCCCGTGCAGGCGCATCTGCAATCCGTGCCCTGGGGCGGCGGCAAGTCGCTGATGCTGACCTTGCGGCGCGCCGAGATCGTGGCGACACCTGCGCCGGAAGAAGCGCCGGCCGAGCCGGAGCGCCCGAGCAACGTCACGCATCTGCCCT
>DCDI01000196.1 GCA_002316345.1 Phyllobacteriaceae bacterium UBA1059
GCTTTCTCGTTTTCGCCGCCTTGGCTGCCGTTTTGGCGACCAGCGCCTGCGGCCGCAGGCCGGTCGAGCTGCAAACGCCGAGCCAGGCTGCCAACGAAACGAAGCGCGAGGGTGCCGGCATCGGCATCAACCAGCCGGCGGCACCGGCTGCGGCTCCGGCGCCGGAACGCCGCTTCTTCCTCGACAGCCTGATCTGACCCGGCAGCGTTCCCCGTGAATCATTTCGATTATCGCGACGGCGCGCTGTTCGCCGAAGACGTCGCCGTCGCCGAGATCGCGCAAGCGGTCGGCACGCCGTTCTACTGCTATTCCACCGCCACGCTCGAGCGGCATTACCGCGTTTTCGCCGAAGCCTTCCGCGATCTCGACGCGCTGGTCTGTTACGCCATGAAGGCGAATTCCAATCAGGCGGTGATTGCGACCCTGGCGCGGCTGGGTGCGGGCGCCGATGTCGTGTCGGAAGGCGAGCTGCGCCGCGCGCTTGCCGCCGGCATTCCGGCTGAAAAAATCGTGTTTTCCGGCGTCGGCAAGACCGCGGCCGAGATGGATTTCGCGCTGCAGGCGGGAATCCACTGCTTCAACGTCGAGTCCGAGCCCGAGCTCGAACTGCTGTCGCAACGCGCCGTCGCTGCGGGCAAGACCGCCCGCGTGTCCCTGCGCATCAATCCGGATGTCGACGCACGCACGCATAAGAAGATTTCGACCGGCAAGGCCGAGAACAAGTTCGGCATTCCGCGCCAGCGTGCGCGCGCGGTCTATGCCCGCGCCGCCGAGCTGCCGGGCCTCCTTATCGCCGGCATCGACATGCATATCGGCAGCCAGATCATCGATCTGGAACCGTTCGACGACGCCTTCCGCGTCCTTGCCGAACTGGTGGAACAGCTGCGCGCCGACGGTCATCAAATCCAACACGTCGATCTCGGCGGTGGCCTCGGCATCCCTTATCGCCGCGACAACGAACCGCCGCCGCTCCCCGATGCCTATGCTGCCATCGTGCACAAGCATGTGAAGCCGCTCGGCCTCAAGGTCATCTTCGAGCCGGGCCGCCTGATCGTCGGCAATGCTGGCATCCTCGTGTCATCCGTCATCTACCGCAAGGAAGGCGAGGCCAAGAACTTCCTGATTGTCGATGCGGCGATGAACGATCTGATCCGCCCGACGCTCTACGACGCCTTCCACGACATTCGCCCAGTGCGCGAAGCCGAACCCGATGCGCGGCGCATAAAGGCCGACATTGTCGGACCCGTTTGCGAAACCGGCGATTACCTGGGCCAAGACCGCGATCTGCCGGTACTGGAGCCGGGCGATCTGATCGCCGTTGGCACCGCCGGCGCTTATGGCGCGGTGCAGGCCGGCACCTACAACACGCGGCTCCTCGTGCCGGAAGTGCTGGTGTCCGGCGGCCAATTCGCGGTAGTCCGCGCCCGGCCGACTTATGAGGATCTTATCGGCCTCGACCGCGTGCCGGAGTGGCTGGCGTCCTGAGCCGGACAATCAGTCACATAATGGTGCGCGGCGCCGGCTTCGCCTCGCCTTCGCCGCATATGCTGCTATCGTGATCGGGACACGCGGCCGATCCCGTTATTCAGGTGGCCGCCGGAAGGACTGATGGCGTCGACACCCCTTAAGCAAGGTCCGGATACGGCCATGCCGCAGCTTAGGCGCCGGCGTGGGCTGACGGCTGCCACGATGGTGGTGGAGCGCCTATGGCCGCTCGTTCTGCCGATCCTGCTCGTTGTCGGCCTGTTTTTGGCGCTGTCCTGGTTCGGCCTGTTCCGCATGGTGCCGGATCTCGTGCGGATCGGCGCGCTGCTGGCCTTCTGTGTGGCCGCATTGGTCGCGCTTTATCCGCTGCGCTTCTTCCGCCAGCCGACCCGCACTGAGGTCGACCGGCGTATCGAAGCGTCGAACCAGCTTCTTCATGCGCCCGTGCGCACCCAGACCGACCAGCTGACCGGCTCCGACGATCCCTTCGCCAATGCGCTATGGCGCGAGCATCAGCGGCGCATGGCGGCGCAGCTCGGTACGCTGTCCGGCGATCTGCCGAACACGCGCGTGCCCGAGCGCGACCCTTGGGGTCTGCGTGCTGTGGTCGCCCTTTTGCTAGTGATCGCCTTCGCCTTTTCCGCCGGTCCTTATGGCGGCCAGCTGTTTGATGCGTTCCAAAGCCGACCCGGCGCCGAGCCTGTTCCGCCGCGCATCGATGCCTGGGTCACGCCGCCTGCTCATACGGCCAAGGCGCCGATCTTCCTGACTGCGGACGCCAACCGCGCGCAAACCGCTTTCACCGTTCCGGCCGGTAGCCAGGTTTCCGTGCGCGTCACCGGGGGCAGCGGCGAAGAAGCGCTGGTCTACACCGATGTCGACGGCAAGACCCGCCAGATCGAGCCCGGCGGCGAAGCCAAAACGGCGCCGGACGCGGCATCTGCGCCAGCCCCCGCCACCCCGCCCGAAACGAATGGAACCCTTCAGTTCATTGCCAAGCTGGTGACGGAAGGCGAGCTTGTCTTGAGCCAAAGCGGCGACGATCTCGGCCGCTGGCAATTCGCCGTCACGCCCGACAATCCGCCAGTGATCCGCTTTTCGGACGAGCCGAAGCAGGCTGCCAATGGCAGTCTGGAGCTTTCCTACGAGCTTGAGGACGATTACGGCATCGCGTCCGCGCAGGCCGTCATCGCACCGGCCGAACCGCCGGAAAAAACCGCGCATCCTCTTTATGGCGCGCCGGAAATGCCGCTGTCTCTGCCGCGTCGCGGCGACAAGGCGCGCAAGACCGTTAGGGATCTGACCCAGCACCCATGGGCCGGCACGGAGGTCGATGTCACGCTCAAGGCTGTCGACGGCGCCAACCAAGAAGGCTTTTCGGAGCCTAAGCCCATGCGCCTGCCCGAGCGCCGCTTCAACAATCCGATCGCGCGCGCCTTGATCGAGCAGCGCCGCATCCTCGCCATGGACGCCGCCAACCGCCCGGCCGTGCTGGAACTCATGGACGCGATCACGCTGCGGCCGGAAGACACGTTCGAAGTCCTATCGAACTATCTCGGCATCATGTCGGCTCGCACGCGCTTGCAGATGGCGCGCGACGATGACCAGCTTCGCGATGTCGTCGATTACCTCTGGGACATGGCGCTCACCATCGAGGACGGCGCGCTGTCTTCGGCTGAAAAGCGCTTGAAGCAGGCGCAGCAGGCCTTGAAGGACGCGCTGGAAAAGGGCGCCAGCGACGAGGAAATCGAGCAGCGCATGGCCGAGCTGCGCGAAGCCATGAACGAGTTCCTCAAGGAGTTCGCCCAGCGCGCGCAGCCCAATCCGAACGCGACCATGCCTTCGGACATGCAGGCACTCAGCCAGCGCGATCTCGACCGCATGATGGACCAGATCGAGGATCTCGCGAAATCCGGCCAGAAGGATGCCGCACAGCAGATGCTGTCGCAGCTCGAGCAGATGATGAACAATCTGCAGGCCGGCCGTCCCGGTCAGCAGCAGCAGCAGGGCGGGCAGCAGCAGAACGCCATGCGCCAGCAGATGGACAAGCTCGGCGAAATCATGCGCCGCCAGCAGGAGATGATGAACGAGACCTTCCGTCTCGACCAGATGCAGCGCGGGCAACAAGGTCAGCAGGGCCAGGAAGGCCAAGAGGGCCAAGAGGNNCAGCAGGGACAACGCGGTCAACAAGGCCAGCGCGGTCAACAGGGTCAAGGTGGTCAGCGCGGCGAGGGTGGCCAGGGCGGGCAGGGCCAGCCGATGTCGCCGCAGGACTATGCGGATGCCCTGCAACAACTGCAGGAAGGTCAGGCGCAGTTGCAACAGGAGTTGCAGCAGCTGCAGGAAAGCCTACGCGGCATGGGCATGCAGCCAGGCGAAGGGTTCGGTCAGGCGGGCGAAGCGATGGGCCGTGCGGAAGGCGCGTTGGGTCAATCCG
>DCDI01000233.1:0-229 GCA_002316345.1 Phyllobacteriaceae bacterium UBA1059
TTCGATCGGCTGCGGCGCAGGCTCGCGATAGATCTCGCGCCGTTCTTCGCGGCTCACACGGCGGAGAACGCGCTTGCGCATCGGTGCAGGCTCCGGCGCAACGCGGACCGCATAACCCTGCACGACACGAGGGCGCTCGACGATGATCCGGCGCTCGGGCGCCTGCTGCAACTGCATCACCCACGGAGCGGCCAGATCCGGGCTGACCACAACCGGCGGACGTTCGCGA
>DCDI01000233.1:282-19455 GCA_002316345.1 Phyllobacteriaceae bacterium UBA1059
AAGCCGCATGGGTGAACCCGTTGACATGCCGTGTTGCGATGAGCGGCAACCGCCTTCATCTCGGGCCGACCATCCACCGGCAATTCCAAGCAAAAGGTGAATCCGCTTTGTTAAACATGGATAGGCAAAGGAAAGGCTTTGCTGTGGTTACTAATGAACTGAGAAACTTGGTAAAGGCAGCATGAACATTGAGGGAATCGTCATGTCTGATCTGGCTGCTGGCTTGGTGCGTGGCGATGATGGTTTGACGCGCTGCGCTTGGGGCGGCTCGACACCCGACTACATCCCCTACCATGACAAGGAGTGGGGACGACCGATGGCGGATGACCACCGCCTGTTCGAGAAGATCTGTCTGGAAGGGTTTCAGTCCGGCCTGTCCTGGCTGACGATCCTGCGCAAACGCGAGAATTTTCGCGCCGCCTTTGCAGGCTTCGATTTCTCGGTCGTGGCAGGGTTCGGGGAAGCCGATGTCGAGCGCCTCGTTGCCGATGCCGGCATCATCCGCCATCGCGGCAAGATCACCTCGACCATCAACAATGCCAAGCGGGCGGTCGAGATGAAGGCGGAGTTCGGCTCGCTTGCCGCCTATTTCTGGGGCTTTGAGCCACCGGCAGATGAGCGGCCGAAGATTGTGGACTGGGAAACGATACGCGCGAACCCGACGACGCCAGCGTCCATCCGGCTGTCAAAGGACTTGAAAAAGCGCGGCTGGACCTTTGTGGGACCAACCACGGTTTATGCCTTCATGCAGGCGATGGGGCTGGTCAACGATCACATCGAAGGCTGCGCCTGCCGCGCAGACATCGAAAAAAAGCGCGCCGGCTTCAAGCGCCCGGTCGCCTGAGCGTCACTGGCAGGTCATCGATGAGCCGACCGTCCGGCATTTTGAGCCGTCGCGATTGTAGACGGTGTCGCCAAGACGCCGTGTCGAGTTCGGGTTCGTTGGATAAAGCGCATTGTCGGGGCTCTTGGCGCGCCTTTGCGGGTTGGTATAGCGCTGGTTGCCGAGCGGACTGTTGCGCGTATGGCTGTTGAGCGAAGGCGTGGTGGGCGACCGCTGGCCAGAGCGGCCATCGGCACAAAAATAGCTCGACCCGATCGCGCGGCAGTTCTGCGCCAGCGCCGGTGCGGCCGGAAGCGCGATCAGCGCGGCAAGAGCAAGAATGGGAACGCGGATCACGATCGACCTCCCTGTTGCGTTTTCAACTATATAGGAACGCGAGGCGCCGTCTGAAACGATCTGGCGAGCCAAAAGCACGCCGCAGGGCGTCCTTTGCTTGAAGCGACGGGCTCCATCCGGTAGAGCGCCGGTAACAAGTCATTCCTGGCTTTCCTAACGATCTCTGGACTTCTTCCATGGCCGACAAGAACGAAAAGATGAAAGCGCGGCTCGCGCGCGGCTTTGGCGACCGCTCGGCCGACGACATCCGCGCGACCGAGCGCATGATCGAGAAGATCAAGGCTGTTTACGACCTCTACGGCTTCGAGCCCGTCGAGCAGCCGCTGATTGAATATACGGACGCGCTCGGCAAGTTCCTGCCGGATCTCGACCGCCCCAACGAAGGCGTTTTCTCCTTTCAGGACGATGACGAGCAGTGGCTGTCGCTGCGCTACGATCTGACCGCGCCGCTAGCCCGCTATGTCGCCGAGAACTTCGAGCGCCTGCCCAAGCCCTTCCGTTCCTATCGAGCCGGCTGGGTGTTCCGCAATGAGAAGCCGGGCCCCGGCCGCTTCCGCCAGTTCATGCAGTTCGACGCCGATACGGTCGGCACGCCGGGCGTCGCGGCTGATGCCGAAATGACCATGATGATGGCCGATGTCATGGAAGCGCTCGGCATCAAGCGCGGCGACTACGTCATCCGCGTCAACAACCGCAAGGTGCTGGACGGCGTGCTGGAAGCGATCGGTCTCGGCGGCGAGGACAATGCCGGCCGCCGTTTGACCGTGCTGCGCGCCATCGACAAGCTCGACAAGTTCGGGCCGGAAGGCGTGAAGCTGCTGCTCGGCAAGGGCCGTTGGGACGGCGGTGTTGAAGGCGAGGGCGATTTTACCAAGGGCGCCGAACTGGATGATGCGGCGATCGCCAAGGTGCTCGCTTATGTTGAAACCGGCGAGATCGAGGACAATCAGGGCGTTCTCGAACTGCGCGAGATCGAAGAGCTCGTCCGCGCCGCTGGCTACGGCGAAGACCGCATCAAGATCGACCCCTCTGTCGTCCGCGGCCTCGAATACTACACCGGTCCCGTCTACGAGGCCGAGCTTCTCGCCGAAATCCCGAACGAAGACGGCAAGATAGTGCGTTTCGGCTCGGTTGGCGGTGGTGGTCGCTATGATGGTCTCGTCTCGCGCTTCCGCGGCGAACCGGTGCCGGCCACCGGATTCTCCATTGGCGTTTCGCGCCTGATGACGGCGCTGAAGAACCTCGGCAAGCTAGATACGGCCGATGTGATGGCGCCCGTCGTCGTGCTGGTCATGGACCGCGATACGGAAAGCCTCGGCCGCTACCAGAAGATGGTGGGCGAGCTGCGCCAGGCTGGCATCCGCGCCGAAATGTATCTCGGCGGCGCTGGCATGAAGGCGCAGATGAAATATGCCGATCGTCGCGGCGCACCCTGCGTGGTGATCCAGGGCGGCGACGAGCGTGCGAACGGTGAAGTACAGATCAAGGACTTGATCGAAGGCGCGCGGCTATCGGCGGAGATCACCGACAATGAAGCCTGGCGCGAAGGCCGCCCGGCGCAGGTATCGGTGCCGGAGGCCGATTTGGTTGCGAAGATCCAGGGCATCCTCGCCGCACAGGCGCAAGAGCGGCAGGCGTGACACTCGCTGAAACCATCCTGGCGCGCTTTGCGGCGGAAGGTATCGCACTTGCCGAAGTGCCGATCCTGCAGCCGGCCGATCCGTTCCTGGACATGGCCGGCGAGGACCTGCGCCGGCGTATCTTTCTGACGCAGAGCGAAACCGGCGAAAGCCTGTGCTTGCGGCCCGAATTTACTATTCCCGTGTGCCGCGACCACATCGCGCGCCAAGCCGGAACGCCGCGCCGCTATGCCTATCTCGGCGAGGTTTTCCGCCAGCACAGGGCGGGGGGAACTCAGTTTCTGCAGGCTGGCATCGAGGATCTCGGCGAAACGGACACGTCAACCGCCGACGCCCGCTCCGTCGCCGATGCGTGCCGGTTGCTCAACGAGGCGCTGCCGGGTGCCGCGCTGACGGTGACACTCGGCGATCAGGCGATCTTCGAGGCCGTGCTGGCAGCGCTCGGACTGCCGCGTGGCTGGCAAATGCGCCTGGCCCGCGCCTTCGGTGCTGCCGATATGCTGGAGGCAGCGCTTGCCGACCTCGCCAATCCCCCGAAGAAGCGCAATTTGGGCCAGCCGATTTCGCGCCTCGTCGCCGCTCGTGATCGCGCTGCTGTCGCCGGCTATCTCGAAAAGCAGATGGAGCTCGCTGGCATTTCGCCCTCAGCCGGGCGTACGCCGGATGACATTGCGCGCCGCCTGATCGAGAAAGCGGAACTCGGCGCCGTGCGGATCGCCGACGATGCCTTCGAAGCGCTGAAGCGCTTTNNGCGAACCTCTGGCCCAAGCTGGCGAAACGCTGCGGCGCTTTGCCGACGACTGCGACCTCTTCCTGGATGCCGCTCTGGAACAGTTCAAGCAGCGCGCCGACGCCTTGGCTGCACAGCAATTGCAAGGCACGAGCTTCACCTATGACGCCGCCTTCGGTCGTCCGCTGGATTATTACACCGGCCTCGTTTTCGAGATCAGCGCGCCGGGCGATCCCCGGCCTCTGGTGGGCGGCGGCCGCTATGATCGCCTTTTGACCATGCTGGGTGCGGAACACGCCATTCCGGGCGTCGGCTTTTCCATCTGGCTCGACCGCATCGAAGGAGCGCGCAAGCCATGACGCTGACGCTTGCTCTCCCCTCGAAAGGCCGCCTCAAGGAACAGGCCATCGCCCGCTTTGCCGAAGCCGGCCTCCATGTGCAACTGCCAACCGACCCGCGCTCCTACCGCGGCCGCATCGACGGCGCGCTGTCGCTCGACGTGCTGTTCCTCTCCGCTTCCGAAATCGCTCAGGAGCTAGGGCAGGGTGCTGTCGATCTTGGCGTGACCGGCGAAGATCTCGTGCGCGAAAACCTCGCGAACTGGGATGCGCATGTGTCCATCGAAGCGCGGCTCGGCTTTGGCACAGCAGACGTGGTCGTCGCCGTGCCTGATGTCTGGATGGATGTCGAAACCATGGCCGACCTCGATGATGTCGCCGCCGACTTCCGCCAGCGCCACGGCCGCCGCCTGCGCATCGCCACCAAATACTGGCGCCTGACGCAGCAGTTCTTCTCGTTGAAGCACGGCATCCAGGTCTACCGCATCGTGGAAAGCCTCGGCGCCACGGAAGGCGCCCCGGCGGCCGGCTTGGCCGATGTCATCGTCGACATCACCTCCAGCGGCTCGACATTGACGGCCAATCATCTGCGCGTCCTGAGCGACGGCGTGATCCTGCGCTCGCAAGCATGTTTGGTTGCATCCAAGCGCGAGCGCACAGCCCAAGATGCAGGCGCTTTGTCTCAACTGAGCGCACTGTTCGCGGTGTCTTGATAGGTTAGTTGTCAGACACGATCGTAGAGCATATATTTCTGGAGTGGAGACCGGGCGCTAACCCGATCTCCGTTGCTTTAGAAGATCAGTCGGACCCGGACATCGAGTAGCCAGCTCGTCCGGGTCTTTCTGATTCTAAGGCTGACGTTCAGTGGTATGAACCACATGGCGTCACCTCCAGTTCGAGAACAAAGCCGTTGCCTCGGCCGGGGTGGCTCATCCTCCCCGGTGCGCTGCTGGCATCAGCGCGTTCTGCTTTTGTCTCGACATCATCCTTGTAGCATCAACCGGCTGTCTTCATGCAAGCCCAGTCCGAGCCAGGCACAAAAAAGCCCGGCGCGATGGCCGGGCTTGGTCGTCATAAAAAAGCTTAGACTATGCAGGGAAGCGGCCGTTTAACGACGCGCATCCACCGAGATCGGACCGGCGCCGTAGCCAGCGAGCACGAAGAAGCCGCCGGCGATCGCAAGGTTCTTCTGGAAATTGATCAGCTGCATCATGTCGGACCAGTTCATATGCGCGACAAAGGCGGTGGCGATGGTGAAGATGGCCAAGGCAAAGGCAGCTTCGCGCGTGCGGAAGCCGATCAGGATGGCCAGACCGCCAAGCAGTTCAAGCAGGCCGACAAGCACGGCCACGACCATCGGAGCAGGAATGCCCATGCCGCCGAAATAGCCGGCGGTGCCGCCGAGCGCGGTCAGCTTGCTGAAGCCGGAAAGAATGAAGATGATCGACAGCAGGATGCGGCCGATAAGCACTACGATGGACATGAAAGCCTCGCTGGGAAAGAACTGCACCCTATTTGGAGCAAATCCTCTCCCAGCGGGAGACAGCAAACGCGCGACGCATTGTTCAACGAGAGAGAACGTGCGTCGCGAAGGTGTTCACAGTAGAGGCGGCTGGATCAGCCCGGCTGCGTCATCGCTTCCGGTTTCACCAGAGCATCATACTCTTCATCGGTGACTTCGCCGCTGCCCACGGCTTCTTCGCGCAACGTCGTGCCGTTCTTATGCGCGGTCTTGGCGATCTTGGCAGCCGCATCATAGCCGATCTTCGGCGCAAGCGCGGTAACCAGCATCAGCGAGCGTTGCATCAAGTCGTCGATGCGGCGCTCATCGGCCTCGATGCCGTCAACGCAGTTGTCCGCAAACGAGCGCATGGCATCCGCCAGGATGCGGATCGACTGCAACACGTTCAGCGCAATCACGGGCTTGAAGACGTTGAGCTCGAAATGGCCTTGGCTGGCGGCGAAGGCAACGGCTGTCTGGTTGCCCATCACCTGCGCGGCAACCATCGTCAGGGCTTCGGCCTGGGTGGGATTGACCTTGCCCGGCATGATCGAGGAGCCCGGCTCGTTTTCCGGCAGCTTCAACTCGCCGAGGCCCGAGCGGGGACCGGAGCCCAGGAAGCGGATGTCGTTGCCGATCTTGAACAGGTCGGCGGCCAGCGCCGTCAGCGAGCCATGCAGGTCGGTCAGCGCGCCATGCGAGGCCAGCGCTTCGAACTTGTTGGCAGCAGTTCGGAAGGGCAGGGAGGTGATGGTCGAAACGCGCTCGGCAAACGCCGTATCAAAACCGACCGGTGCGTTGAGGCCCGTGCCGACCGCCGTGCCGCCCTGCGCCAGCGCATACACGTCTTCCAGGCTGTCTGCGATGCGCTTCTCTCCGAGCTCAAGCGCCACGAGATAGCCGGAAAACTCCTGGCCAAGCGTCAGCGGCGTCGCATCCTGTGTGTGCGTACGGCCGATCTTGACGATCTTGTCGAAGGCATCGACCTTCTTCTCGATCGCGGTTTGCAGATGCTCAAGAGCCGGTAGGAGGCGTTCATGCACTTCCAGCACGGCGGCGATGTGCATGGCCGTCGGGAAGGTGTCGTTCGACGACTGGCTCATATTGACGTGGTCGTTAGGGTGAACAGGCTTCTTGGAGCCCATCGTACCACCCAGGATCTCGATGGCGCGGTTCGAGATCACCTCATTGGCATTCATGTTCGACTGCGTGCCCGAACCGGTCTGCCAGACCACTAGCGGAAAATGATCGTCGAGAGCGCCCGAAATGACCTCGTCGGCCGCTGAAACGATGGTGCTGCCGATGTCCTTGTCGAGCTTGCCGAGATCCATGTTCACTTCAGCTGCCGCACGCTTCACCATGCCGAGTGCATGAACCAGCGGAAGCGGCATGCGCTCGCCGCCGATCTTGAAGTTCTCCAGGGAGCGCTGGGTTTGCGCACCCCAATACTTGTCGGATGGGACGTCGATGGGCCCGAATGTATCACTTTCACGGCGGATGTCGGCCATGGTCTGATCTCCTGTTCGCGCGTGTGGCTAGCACAACAAGGTGCGCGCTGCCATCAGCTGCTTGTGGTCCAAATCGATTGAGTGAAGAAGAAGCTGTGAACGCAGACAGATCAGGCACGTCAGCAACGAAAAAAGCCGGCCACTGAGGTGACCGGCTTTCTTTAGTCGATGAAGGTAAGCTTACTTGTCCAGCTTGTCGGCGAGATCGCTCTTGGCGTCGCCGTAGCCCTTCTGGACCTTGCCTTCAGCCTTGTCCAACTTGCCTTCGGCCTGGAGGTCGGCGTTGTTCGTGGCGCCACCGACGGCGTCCTTCACGGCGCCCTTGACCTGCTTGCCGAGACCTGCTGCCTGATCGCTATTAGCCATGATAACTCTCCTTGTTGCGGATCGATGAGATAGAAACGCAACCTCTCGTAAAACGTTCCGAGATTCATCCGGGCTGATGCCAAGGCAAAAAGAAAGGGCGGCATCGCTGCCGCCCCTTCGGGTAGTCGGTAAGGCTGGATCCCCAGGACAAGCCCGAGAACAGGCTTAGAAGTCCATACCGCCCATGCCGCCCATGCCGCCGCCGCCTGGCATTGCAGGCATGCCGGAGTCCTTCTTCGGAGCTTCCGCGATCATGGCTTCCGTCGTGATCAGCAGACCGGCAACCGAAGCTGCATCCTGAAGAGCCGTACGAACGACCTTGACCGGATCGACGATGCCGAGCTGGATCAGATCGCCATACTCGTCGGTTGCAGCGTTGTAGCCGAAGGTCGGCGTGTTGTCGTCCATGATGCGGCCGGCAACGATCGATGCTTCAGCACCGGCGTTGGAAGCGATCTGGCGAACCGGAGCCTGAAGAGCGCGACGCACGATGGCGATGCCGGCAGCCTGGTCGGAGTTGATGCCTTCCGAGGTGATCGACTTCGTTGCGCGCAGCAGCGCGGTGCCGCCGCCAGGAACGATGCCTTCTTCAACCGCAGCGCGGGTTGCGTTCAGGGCGTCGTCGACGCGGTCCTTCTTTTCCTTGACTTCGACTTCCGTCGCACCGCCGACGCGGATAACGGCAACGCCGCCTGCGAGCTTGGCGAGACGCTCCTGGAGCTTCTCCTTGTCGTAGTCCGACGTGGTTTCTTCGATCTGCTGCTTGATCTGGGCAACGCGGCCCTGGATCTCCGGCTTCTGACCGGCGCCGTCGACGATCGTGGTGTTTTCCTTGGTGATCGACACCTTCTTGGCGCGGCCGAGCATGTTGAGGCCAACATTCTCAAGCTTGATGCCCAGATCTTCGGAAATCACCTGGCCACCGGTCAGGATCGCGATGTCTTCCAGCATGGCCTTGCGGCGATCGCCGAAGCCCGGAGCCTTGACGGCAGCGATCTTCAAACCGCCACGCAGCTTGTTGACGACGAGCGTGGCCAAAGCCTCACCCTCAACGTCTTCCGAAATGATGACCAGCGGCTTCGACGACTGAACAACAGCCTCGAGAACCGGCAGCATCGCCTGCAGGTTGGAGAGCTTCTTCTCGTGCAGAAGAATGTAAGCGTCTTCCAGCTCGGCAACCATCTTGTCCGGGTTGGTGACGAAGTATGGGCTGAGATAGCCGCGGTCGAACTGCATGCCTTCGACGACTTCGAGTTCGGTCTCTGCGGTCTTGGCTTCCTCGACGGTGATGACACCCTCGTTGCCGACCTTCTGCATCGCTTCCGCGATCATCTGGCCGATTTCCTTCTCACCGTTAGCCGAGATGGTGCCGACCTGGGCCACTTCTTCCGAAGTGTTGATCTTCTTGGCAACCTTGCCGAGTTCAGCCACGACTTCCGAAACAGCGAGGTCGATGCCGCGCTTCAGGTCCATCGGGTTCATGCCGGCGGCAACAGCCTTGGCGCCTTCCTGAACGATCGCCTGGGCGAGAACGGTCGCGGTGGTCGTGCCGTCACCAGCCTTGTCGTTGGTCTTCGAGGCCACTTCGCGCACCATCTGGGCGCCCATGTTCTCGAACTTGTCTTCCAGCTCGATCTCCTTGGCGACGGTGACGCCGTCCTTGGTGATGCGCGGGGCGCCGAACGACTTGTCAATCACGACGTTGCGGCCTTTGGGACCGAGCGTGACCTTGACGGCGTTCGCGAGAATATCGACGCCGCGCAGCATACGCTCGCGGGCATCACGGGAGAATTTTACGTCTTTTGCAGCCATGTGCTTGCTCCTGGGCCTTGGGCCCGAATGTCAGGTTGCGATTGAGCGAAAAAGGCTGATCAGCCGATGATGCCCATGATGTCGGATTCCTTCATGATCAGAAGGTCTTCGCCATTGAGCTTCACTTCGGTGCCGGACCACTTGCCGAACAGGACGCGGTCGCCTGCCTTGACGTCGAGGGCAACGACCTTGCCGCTCTCATCGCGCGCGCCGGAACCAACGGCGATCACTTCGCCTTCCTGCGGCTTTTCCTTGGCGGTGTCCGGGATGATGATCCCGCCGGCGGACTTTTCCTCGGACTCGACCCGACGAACGACCACGCGGTCATGAAGCGGGCGGAAATTGCTGGCCATATCCAATACTTCCTCGGTTGGATGATGTCGGTAGGTTCGTATGAACCGGTTAGCACTCAATGAGGGAGAGTGCTAACGCGACGCCGAGATAAGTGAAGGAAGATTTCGTGTCAAGGTCGGCTATGGCTGCGGGGCTAGGGAAAGTACTCACCGCCGGCCGCGAAAGGCCGCGCTCCTTAGCTGGGTGTTCTTACGCGGATGCGCAAGGCGAATGACACGCCTGGCGCAGGTTCGTTCAAATTTTAGTTAATGGTGGGGCATGAGATCAGCTGACAATACGCAGGTTGGAGAGCTCGTCCGCAATGCTTTTGAAATCATCAGCCAAGGTGGCGCCCGTTGAGTTCCAAAACAGTTTGGCCGCTTTGCCCGAGCTATCTTTGCGGAAGCGGGAATCGGATGCGCAAGCAGAGAGCGCTTCAATCTGGGCTTTTTCGCCAGTATCTTTCAAATTCAAATCAAGGGCGACCGTCATCACCACAACGCCCGCAGCCTTAGCATTGCTGCATAGGGCACTGAATTGCTGGTTCATCGCCTTGGCATAGTTGTCATTGGTGTGAGTGGACTTCGAAACCGAAGTGTTCATGAATATGCGTGGCGTTGTCGTGGTGTTGTACCCTAGACCTGCATAACCCAAGCTAGAATACGTGGATTTCAATCCCGCATTATCATTGTTCCTAAGTGAACTCGGTGTGTAGTAGGTATTTTCACCGTCGGTGAGAACGATGACGACTTTATCGTTACCGCGTTCGGTTTCGGAACGGCCCCCGATGAAAGGTGCCTGAGAGGAAAGAACCCGCCAGCCCCAAGCCATTCCTTCCGGCACGTTCGTCGCACCGAGTGAAATCATTCCGTTGATCGCGGATTTAACCCGTGTCACGCCGGTAGAATTGCTAATATCTGTCAGGGGCAAGATGGCCGTGGTGGTACAACTGGCGTTGGGGCCTTCATGGGCTTCCGGCATCGAGGCTGTCTGGGGTGCAATGGCGAAATACTTCGGCATGTTCTTCTGGCGCTTAAGCTGTGTTGCAGTGCCGCTATCTGTCGATTGCGAGCTGTCATCCCACCAGTTGTTGTTCGAACCGAACGTGGCAACGAACCATTGTCCTCGGCTGTTCTGCTGCTCGGTCCAAATGTTGCCGACTTCGTCAGGGCCGAACATAGGAACGAACATTGTTGCCGGGGTGCTCTTTGAAGCGACGGCATCGGTCACGTTATACGGGTACGGGCGGCTTTCCACGCATCCTTCCCAGCTGATCGGATTAGCGTAGGTATAGGTGGGCTTGTTGTTAACGGTCTTCGAGGACGCGATCCGCTGCATGGTGTCGTAGAGCGTAAAACGCGTTAGAACCTTGTCTTTGAGAACTCCCCAATCTTTCCCGCGAGCCCACTTCATACCGTTGAGGTCTTCGACATACTGGTTGGGGGATGTCTTCGAAGTGCCGAACGACGACCAGTCAAAATTCTCGTGATGGACGGGAGAAACACCGGTTGTATCCATCCATGCTTCGACGCGATTGGCAGGCCCAACATTGACGGACGCTGAGAACGGCACCAGTCCAATCTGAACCGGCTTGTCCACCTGCTTCATCTTTGCGCTTTCAGCTGCCATCGTATCAACCAGCTGTTTCGCAGCATCTTTGAGCACCACCATGCGCTTCTTTCCGGAGCCGCTGCCGATGTAGTCCATCGACCCCGAATTATCGAGCACCAGCGCCACTTCGATCGTGTTCTTCAGCTTGACCTCAGTCGCAGCTGCAAACGACAACGCGCTTGCCTGCTTGCCCATCAGCGATTGGAACGTTCCGAAGAACACGGGATCGTAGCTCAGGCTAGCCGACATCTTGAGCGTCCCGGTTTTGACGTTTTCTTTCGGCAGAATAACTGTCAGCTTCGCCCGGTCGGGATTGATGTTGCCTAAATTGGCATTGAAGAATTTGCCCGCATAATCCCTCACGTCAGTGTCCGAAGCGCCTTCGAGAATGCGCTGGGCCGTCGCGATACCGGCCGCGTCCAGCGCGTTCAGCGTCATTTGCCGCTCCCGGCTCATTTCGCTGTAGTCCACGGCTAGTGCCACGGCGCCGAACAGCGGGACGGCGGCGATGATGGTCATCAGCGCGTAGTTGCCGCGCGTGTCCTGCAGGAAGTCACTGATCAGGGAGGAAAAGGATTGTCGCGTCATGGGCGCGTCATGGCACGACAGCTCCTAAGATGCTGTTCGGCCGATCGTTTCATTTTTAAGCGTCTCGCGAAGGGTAGGTCGATTGCCTCGTGCCACGCGAACAGGGTGACAGGTGCGCAGCCTTGGGCTAAGCGAACGGCGCGCCTTTTATCCATGCTTGCAGGACAGTCCATGACATCAGCGCCGAAGATGATCGCCTCGCTCGATCAGGTCTCGGACGGCTACGCCGCCATTTTGTGTGATGTGTGGGGTGTGCTGCACAACGGCGTCGACAGCTTCAAGGAGGCAAGCGAGGCGCTGACGGCCGCCCGCGCTCGGGGCCTGGCTGTGGTGCTCATCACCAATGCGCCGCGCCCTTATGCCGATGTGGAAGCGCAGATCCGCGGGCTTGGCGTGCCTGCCGAAGCCTATGACCGCATCGTCACATCAGGCGATGTCACGCGCGAGCTGATCCGCAACGGCCCGCGCCGCATCTACCATATCGGCACCGAACGCGAGTTGACCCTCTACGAAGGGCTCGATGTCGAGCTGGTTGAAGAATTCGAGGCGTCCGGCATCTGCTGCACCGGCCTGTTCGACGACCGATCGGAAACGCCGGAAGACTACGCCGAACAGCTGCGCCGTCTGCGGTCGCGCGATCTGCCGATGATCTGCGCCAATCCCGACATTGTGGTCGAGCGCGGCCATGAGCTGGCGTGGTGCGCCGGCGCTCTTGCACGCGATTACGGCTTGCTTGGCGGCCGCACGCTGATCGCCGGCAAGCCGCATCGTCCGATCTATCAGGCAGCCTTCGCCGCCGCGTCCGAGGTGCTCGGACGTGAGATCGGCGCGTCCGATTGCCTTGCGATCGGCGATGGCATGCTGACCGATGTGAAGGGCGCGGTCGATAATGGCGTGGATGTGCTCTACGTCTCGGCCGGCATCCACGCCCGCGAATACGGACCGTCCCATGCGCCGGATGTCGCCATGCTCGGCAGCTTCCTTGCCAAGCACAGCGCCGATCCCGTCGGCGTCATCCCGATGCTGCGATAGAAATGACCATCCTCCGCATTGCTTCACCGTCCGAACTGCCGGCGCATTTGCGCGGCGGCGTGGTTGCCATCGGCAATTTTGACGGTGTGCATCGCGGCCATTGCAGCGTGCTCGAGCGCGCCCTGGAGATCGCGCGTGAATCCGGCGTTCCGGCGCTGGTTCTCACCTTCGAGCCGCATCCGCGCTCCGTTTTTCGCCCCGACAGTCCGGTCTTCCGGCTGACGCCTGCGCCGCTTCGCGCCCGCCTTCTAGACGCGCTCGGCTTCGATGCCGTGATCGAGCAGCCGTTCAACCGCGGCTTTGCATCGACCTCGGCGGAGGACTTCGTTCATTCCATCCTGCGGGATGCCTTGGACATCCGCCACGTCGTCACCGGTGTCGACTTTCATTTTGGCAAGGAGCGCCGTGGCGGCCCGGCCTTCCTGATGGCGGAAGGGGAGCGGCTCGGCTTCGGGGTCACGCTGGTGGATGCGTTCCGTGATGAAAACGCCGAAGTGATTTCCTCCAGCCGCATCCGCTCGCTCTTAAGCGCGGGCGATGTGGCGCAAGCGGCCGGCCTGCTGGGCTATCGCTTCACGGTTGAAGCGGAGGTCGGCCACGGCAAGAAGCTCGGGCGCACGCTCGGCTATCCCACGGCCAATATGCGGCTGCCGCCCGAAACCGATCTCGCGCTCGGTATCTATGCCGTGCGTTACCGCCGGCCCGACGGCAGCCTGCATGACGGCGTTGCCAGCTTCGGCCGCCGCCCGACGGTGGACGCGGATGGTGCGCCGCTGCTCGAAACCTTCCTGTTCGATTTCAGCGGCAATCTCTACGGCGAAGTCTCTTCCGTCTCGTTTTTCGGCTTCCTGCGCGGTGAAGAAAAGTTCGACGATCTTGACGCTCTGGTGATCCAGATGAAGCAGGATGAGGCGGAAGCGAGGGCGTTGCTTTCGCGCATCACTCCGCTGAGTGATTTGGATCGCGCCTTGTCATTCGGCTCCTGATTAGGCAGATCGAAACCATAGCCGCCTCAATCCTCGACCATGAGGCCTCAATGGCAGGCGGCAAGGAGTAGGTCATGCGTTACGGTTTGATGGGTTCGACGGCTGCAATTCTGTTGGCGGTCACCGCCTATGCGCAGGCTGCCGATCAGCTGGAAGCCCCGGTTGAAACCTCCACCAGCTTCTTCGGCGGCGAATGGAGCCTGACCATCGGCGCGGCCGCTCTGGCCATTCCGGAATTCGAGGGTTCGAAGGACTATCGCTTCTTTGCGCAGCCGCTGGTTTCCTTTGGCCGCAAGGGCACCGAGCAGCGCTTCACCTCGCGCAACGACAACATTTCGATTGCCATCATCGACACCGGCAACTTCCGCGCTGGTCCGACCGGCAAGCTGGTGTTCGGCCGCGACAGCGATGATTATGACGATATCGAGGGCCTGAGCGATGTCGATTTCGGCGTCGAAGTCGGTGGCTTCGCCGAGTTCTACCCGACCGAGTGGATCCGCTTCCGCGGCGAAGTGCGCCAGGCGATCGGCGCACATGAAGGTCTGGTTGCTGACGGCGCGATCGACGCCTTCGCCTATCTGACGCCGGCACTGCGCATCTCGGGTGGCCCGCGCATCACCTATGGCAACGAGAAGTATTTTGATGCCTATTATGGCGTCGACTTCTCTGAAGCTGCCGTCAGCGGCCTGTCGCCCTATTCGCCGGATGAGGGCGTCGCGTCCTACGGCGTCGGCGGCGCGCTGACCTGGAAGACCACCGACCGGATCGAAACCAGCCTGTTCGGCGAGTATCGCCGTTTGGCCGGCCCGGCTGAAGATTCCAGCATCGTGCAGGAACGCGGCGACAAGAACCAGTTCACGGTCGGCGTTTCGGCAACCTACCGCTTCGACTTCGCACTCTAAGCGGAGGGAACACCGCGTTTCAGGGCGAGCCCGAGAGCAATCGTGGCCCAGCCCTGGAACACGAGGTCGATCGCCAGGAACATGCCGAGCACCCACAGGCTGTTCACGGGCCAGCCGAGTGCGATCACAAGACCCGCGAGCAGGGTGACCAGGCCGGAAAGCACCATCCAGCCCCAGTTGTGGGCTGGTCGCGACTGAAAGCCGACGCCGATCCGCGCCACCCCGCTCGCAACAAGGGCGGCCGCGAGGAACAGGGTGAGGAAGGCCGAGGCCATGAGCGGATTGATCAGCGCCGCAAAGCCGGCCAGCGCATAGAGCACTCCGCCCAGCACCCACCAGAAGAAGCTCGACCAGCTTTTCACCGAAAACGCCTGTGCGATCTGGATCGCAGCGGCAATCAGCATGAGCAAGCCAACCGTATAAACGGACGCGACGGTCGCGACCAGCGTGTTCAAGAAGGCCATGGTGCCCAGCAGGATCAGCGCAACGCCCAGAGCCACAAACCAGCCCCAGCGGTGACGCAGCTCAGCCACGGACAAGCGCGTGCGTGGGTCGAGACCAGAGCGCGTTGTGTTCGGCGTGAAGGTGGTCGGCATAAGCAACATCCCCGGTAAAGCCGCTCAATCCATCGCTGGTGGATTGGTTCCGATCGCGCTAGCCGGGCGATGCCGCTGCATCTGCTCAAACTTCCCGCTTTATTCCGGCCGCAGCCTTGGCTAAGAACGCGCTCATGCCAGCGCATCTGCCCCTGATCGCTCCTGCGATACGAATTATTGGCCCGGCCTTCCGGGCGGCCTGAGGCCACCGGAAGCTCCGGGATATCTGCGCGGCCTCGTTCGCGCTCTTTCTGTTAGCCTGATCCTTCGACGCCGGCCTTTCAGTGCCCGCCCTTCAGATGGCCTTCTTCTTATGTCCGACACGCCTGAAACCCTCGATTACTCCAAGACCCTTTATCTGCCGCAGACGGATTTCCCGATGCGCGCCGGCCTGCCGGACAAGGAGCCGCAGATCGTGGCGCGCTGGCAGGAAATGGACCTCTACGCCAAGCTCCGCGAAAGTGGCGCCGGCCGGCCAAAATATGTCCTGCATGACGGCCCGCCCTATGCCAACGGCAACATCCATATCGGCCATGCGCTCAACAAGATCCTGAAGGACGTCATCACGCGCTCCTTCCAGATGCGCGGTTTTGACTCCAACTACGTTCCAGGCTGGGACTGCCACGGCCTGCCGATCGAGTGGAAGATCGAGGAACAGTATCGCGCCAAAGGTCTCGACAAGGATCAGGTCGATATCAACGAGTTCCGCAAGGAGTGCCGCGAATTTGCCGCCGGATGGATCGGGGTGCAGGGTGCCGAGTTCCAGCGCCTGGGTGTGATCGGCGACTTCAAGAACCCCTACACCACCATGAACTTCCACGCCGAAGCGCGCATCGCCGGCGAGCTGCTGAAGTTCGCGATGTCCGACCAGCTTTACCGCGGTTCAAAGCCGGTGATGTGGTCAGTGGTGGAGCGCACGGCGCTGGCGGAAGCCGAGGTCGAGTATCACGACTACGAGTCGGACACGATCTGGGTGAAGTTCCCAGTGCGATCCGTCGCCAACAGCGCATCGGCGAATGCGTTGGCTGCCACCGGCGTGGGCGAGGGGACCGATCTCGACGGCGCGAGCGTGGTTATCTGGACGACGACGCCGTGGACGATTCCCGGCAACCGCGCGGTCGCCTATTCCGACCGCGTTGAATACGGCCTGTATGAAGTCGCATCCGTCGAGAACGATTTCGGCCCCCGTACTGGCGAGAAGCTGATCTTCGCCAAAAAGCTGGCCGAAGATGCCGCGACCAAGGCAAAGCTTGCACTGACTTTCATCCGCGATGTTCCAGCCTCGGAACTGACTGCGATTGAACTTGCACATCCGCTGAAAGGCTTGTCTTCAACCTCCCCCTTGAGGGGAGGTCGAACCGANNACCCCTCCCCTCAAGGGGGAGGAGGGCGGAAGCGTCGAGCCTTACTCCTTTACCGTCCCGCTTCTTCTCGGCGACCACGTCACCGACGACGCTGGCACCGGCTTTGTGCACACCGCGCCCAGCCACGGCCGCGAGGATTTTGACGCCTGGATGGATGCAGCCCCATCGCTGCGCGCCCGTGGCATCGACACCACCATCCCCTTCACCGTCGATGACGCCGGCTACTTCACCAAGGACGCGCCTGGCTTCGGGCCGGATCGCGAGGGCGGTCCCGCGCGCGTCATCGATGACAACGGCAAGAAGGGCGACGCCAACAAGGTCGTCATCGAGGCCCTGATCGCTGCCAACGCGCTGTTTGCGCGCGGCCGTCTCAAGCACTCCTATCCGCATTCCTGGCGCTCTAAGAAGCCGGTGATCTTCCGCAACACGCCGCAATGGTTCGTCCATATGGACAAGGAACTGAACGGCTACGGTCTCACGTCTTCAACCTCCCCCTTGAGGNNGAACCGAAGGTTCGGGTGGGGGGCATGACACGCTCGGCGCTTCATTACCCGCACCCCTAACCCCTGCCCTCAAGGGGGAGGGGAATCTTGCTGGTACGCCCGACACCCTCCGTTCCCGCGCACTCGCCGCCATCGACGCCACCCGTTTCGTCCCCGAACAGGGCCAGACGCGTTTGCGCGCCATGATCGCCGATCGTCCCGACTGGGTTCTGTCGCGCCAGCGCGCCTGGGGCGTGCCGATCTGCGTTTTCGCCGACGAGGATGGCAATGTGCTGAAGGATGAAGGCGTCAATGCCCGCATCCTCGAAGCCTTCGAGGCAGAGGGCGCCGATGCCTGGTTCGCGGAAGGTGCCCGCGAGCGCTTCCTCGGCTCCCGCGCCAATGAGCCGTGGACGATGGTCCGCGACATCCTGGATGTCTGGTTCGACTCTGGCTCGACGCACACTTTCACGCTGGAAGACCGTCCCGACCTAAAATGGCCGGCCGATGTCTATCTCGAGGGCTCGGACCAGCATCGCGGCTGGTTCCATTCCTCGCTGCTGGAAAGCTGCGCCACCCGGGGTCGCGCGCCATACAGCGCCGTTGTCACCCATGGCTTCACCATGGACGAGGACGGCCGCAAGATGTCGAAGTCGCTCGGCAACACAGTCGTTCCGCAGGATGTCATGAAGCAGTCCGGCGCCGATATCCTGCGCCTGTGGGTCATGACCACCGACTATTGGGAAGACCAGCGGCTCGGCAAGAACGTGCTGCAAACCAACATCGACGCTTACCGCAAGCTGCGCAACACCATCCGCTGGATGCTGGGCACGCTCGCCCATGACGAAGGCGAAGACGTCGAATTAGCCGACATGCCGGAACTGGAGCGGCTCATGCTGCACCGCTTGTCGGAACTCGATGAGCTGGTCCGCAAGGGCTATGACGAGTTCGAGTTCAAGCGGATCACTCGCGCGCTGATCGACTTCATGGTGGTGGAGCTGTCGGCCTTCTATTTCGACATCCGCAAGGATGCCCTCTATTGCGACGCGCCGTCGAGCACCCGCCGCAAGGCCTCGCTTGTTGTCGTGCGCCATCTCTTCAACTGCGCCGTGAAATGGTTGGCGCCCATGCTGCCCTTCACCACGGAAGAAGCCTGGCGTGACCGCAACCCGGATGCCATCTCGGTGCATCTCGAACAGTTCCCGGATCTCCCCGCCGAATGGCGCGACGATGCACTTGCCGCCAAGTGGCGCAAGGTCCGTCAGGTCCGCAAGGTCGTCACGGCAGCGCTCGAAATCGAGCGTGCCAAGAAGGCGATCGGCTCTTCGCTGGAAGCCGCTCCGATCGTCCACGTCACGGATGCCGATCTGTCGTCGGCGGTATCGGATGTGGACCTCGCCGAGATCGCCATCACCTCGGGCTTGACCCTGTCGAGCGAAGCGGCACCGGCCGGCGCGTTCACGCTGGACGATGTGGCCGGCGTCGCGGTGGTTCCGGCCTTGGCGTCCGGCACGAAATGCGCGCGCTCCTGGCGCTACACGGATGATGTCGGCACCGATGCCGATTATCCCGATGTATCGGCGCGCGATGCGGCGGCCTTGCGCGAGTTGAAGGCGCTCGGCCGGATCTGAGGTTTGGCTCACGGGTTGTGGAAACGGGGGAAGGGGAGCGTCGCGGGCGCGTTGCTCTCCGTTCCGCTTTCCTTTATGGCAACCATGCCTTGTTGTCGCCGAATTCCACCGCGATGCAGGGCGTTCATGCGGCTGGGGAGCCGCATCCGGCACTTGGTCGGGAGAACCGTCTCGTCGAGGTGGTTCTGGCTGGATGGTGATGAAGGGCGAAGCGACGATATGACAGGCTTCTCGGCAAGACGTGCTGCGATTGTAGCGCCGGTTCTTTTCGCCAGCGCTTTGGCTGCAGGCTGCATGTCCTCGCCCACTTACGGCACGGACAAGACGGCCAACGAGCAGCTCGTCGAGGATGTGTCGGGCATGTTCGCGCTGGGCATGGGTGAGAAAAAGGAACGGATCGACTACAAGCCGCGTCCTGATCTCGTGCGCCCGTCCTCCAAGAACCTGCCACCGCCGCAGGAAAGCGTCGCTTCCGCCGACAACACCGCTTGGCCGGAATCGCCCGAACAGCGCCGTGCGCGTATTCGCGCCGACGCGACCGCCAATCAGAATAACCCGAACTATCGCCCGGAC
>DCDI01000233.1:19468-19648 GCA_002316345.1 Phyllobacteriaceae bacterium UBA1059
CCCGGCAGCGCGTGCCCGCCAGCCTGTCGCGGTCAACGCCCGCTTGTCCGAGCGTCCGATGAACGGTCTGGAACCCGGCGCCCGTAGCGAGCGCGAAGAGGTCCGCCGCCGCGTTGCCGAGCAGCGTCAGGGCAGCCCGGCGAGCCGCAAATATCTCAGCGAGCCGCCACTCACTTATCG
>DCDI01000208.1 GCA_002316345.1 Phyllobacteriaceae bacterium UBA1059
ACCAGCGGCTGGAAGGTGAGCGCGCAGCACTCTTGACCCTGCTCGATACGCTCAACCTGCCGTTCTGGCTGCGCGATGCCGGCGGCCGCATGCAGTGGGTGAACCGCGCTTATGCGAAGGCAGTCGACGCCGCTGATCCCGCCACCGCCGTGCGCGAAGGCCGTGAACTGCTCGGCACGCCGGTGCGCTCCGCGATAGCGATGGAAGTCTCACAAGGCCGCGCTTTCCAGCAGACAGTATCCACCGTGATTGGCGGCGACCGCCGCATGGTGGCCGTGACGGATGCCGCAACGCCGCAGGGCTCTGCCGGCATCGCCTGTGATGTCAGCGAAATCGAGGCCATGCGCGCCGAGCATGAGCGCACGGTAAAAAGCCATTCCGATACGCTCGACCAGATCAACACGGCCATCGCCATCTTCGACGCCGACCAGAAGCTGCGCTTCTTCAACCAGGCCTTCCAGCGGCTGTGGGATCTCGATCTCGGTTTCCTGGAAAGCGCGCCCGATCACGCCTTGATGCTCGACCGGCTGCGCTCTGAGCGCAAGCTTGCCGAACAGCCGGAATGGCGGCGCTGGAAGGAAAACGTGCTTTCGGCCTACCGCGCCGTCGAGCCGATCGCCGATCAGTGGTATTTGCCGGATGGCCGCACGCTGCGCGTCGTCGGCAATCCGCAGCCGCGCGGCGGCGCAACCTGGGTGTTCGAAAACCTCACCGAACAGATCGACCTCGAAAGCCGCTACCGCACGGCCGTGCGCGTGCAGGGCGAAACGCTCGATAATCTGGCAGAGGGTGTCGCGGTGTTCGGCCCGGACGGGCGCGTGCGCCTGTCCAATCCCGCCTTTCATCAGCTTTGGGATCTCCCCACCGATCTCGCCGCCCCCGGCACCCATATCGCGGCGCTGCGCGAAGCCGCCGACGCCCGTACCTCCGACAATCCCTGGAACGATTTTGTCGCATCCGTCACCGGCTTCGACGAGGAGCGCCGGGATCGGCAGGGTCAGGTCGAGCTTCTGTCCGGCACCATTCTACGCCATGCGCTGATCCATCTGCCGAATGGTCAGTCGATGATTACCTTCGTGGATGTCACCGACAGCGCCAATATCGAGCGCGCGCTGACCGACAAGAACGAGGCCCTGCTGCGCTCCGAGCAGCTGAAGAACGACTTCGTGCAGCACGTCTCCTATGAGCTGCGCTCGCCACTCACCAATATCATCGGCTTCACCGAACTCCTGACGCAGCCAACCACCGGACCGTTGAACGACAAGCAGCGTGATTACCTCGACCATATCGGGTCGTCGTCCTCGGTGCTGCTCACCATCGTCAACGACATCCTCGACCTCGCCACCGTAGACGCTGGCATGGTCGCGCTCGATATCGCGGAAGTGCCAGTTGCCGAAACGGTGCAGGCTGCGGTGGGATTGGTGGAGGATCGGCTCAAGGAACACGCGATCGCGCTGCGCGCCGACCTCACCCATGCGCCGCGCACGCTTCTGGCCGACGAACACCGCATCAAGCAGATCCTGGTCAACCTCCTCAGCAATGCCGGCAACTTCGCGCCGGAAGGCTCGACCGTGACGCTGGCCTGTGTCGAAGAAGCCGACAGCGTAGTGTTCAGCGTGCATGACGACGGTCCCGGCATGCCGGACGATGTGCTGGACACCGTCTTCCGCCGCTTCGAACCGCGTGCCAATGGCGGCCGCCGTCGTGGCGCTGGCCTTGGCCTTTCCATCGTGAAGAGCTTTGTCGAGCTGCATGGCGGCGTGATCGACATTGAAACCGGCCGTGATCGCGGCACAACCGTGATCTGCCGCTTCCCCAGCCGCCCCGCCCGCATGCGCGAGGCGGCCGAGTGACCTCTGAAAACATCACCTTGCAGGTGGATGGCGAAGCCGCGATGACCAGGCTGGGCGCCGACTTGGCTCTGGCATTGAAGGCCGGCGACGTGCTGGCGCTGTCGGGTGATCTCGGCGCCGGCAAGTCCACGCTGGCACGGGCGCTGATCCGCGCACTGGCCGGCGATGCCGAACTCGATGTGCCCAGCCCGACCTTCACGCTGGTGCAAGAGTATCAGGCCCGTCTGCCAGTTCTCCATGCCGACCTCTATCGCATCGACTCGCCCGACGAGCTCGACGAACTCGGTCTCGACGAAGCGGCCGAACGTGGTGTCGTGCTGGTGGAATGGCCGGAGCGTGCGGAGGGCAATCTGCCCGGCAACCCAGTCGCGGTTGCCATCGAGCCATCCGATAAGGGCCGTCGGATTACGTTCGACGGACCTGCTTCCACGTTGGCGCGCATCCAGCGCTCTCTCGCCATTCGCGATTTTCTCGCGGAAGCAGGGCAAGGGGAAGCCGACCGCATTTTCATGTTCGGTGATGCGTCAACCCGCGCTTACGAAACGATCACGCAGCCCGACATGCCGATCCGCATCCTAATGGACGCGCCGAAGCGCCCGGACGGTCCGCCGATCCGCAACGGAAAACCCTACAGCCAGATCGCCCATCTCGCCGAGAGCGTCACGCCCTTCGTGGCGATCGGTAAAGCCTTGCGGGAGCGTGGCCTGGCCGCGCCGGCGATCCATGCAGAGGATCTCGACCAGGGCCTGCTGCTGATCGAGCATCTCGGCCACGGCAACTTCCTTGAGGATGGCAAACCGGTTGCGGAGCGCTACCACCTTGCCGCCGAGGTGCTCGCCGCCTTCCATGCTCAGCCGTTCCCGGCCACGCTGCCTGTCGGCGGCGGCACCTATGCCGTGCCCACCTATGACCGCGATGCCCTCACGATCGAAACCGAGCTGTTAAGCGACTGGTATCTGCCTTATGTCACCGGCAAGCTGGCGTCGGACACTCTGCGCGCTGCCTATGGCGCTGCCTGGACAGAAGTCTTCGACCAGCTGGAAACGGCTGAAAAGCACCTCGTCATCCGGGATTACCATTCGCCGAACCTGATCTGGCGGCCTGAACAAGACGGCTTGAACCGCATCGGCGTGATCGACTTTCAGGACGCGCTGATCGGGCCGTCGGCCTATGACGTCGCCTCGCTTGCCATGGATGCCCGCGTCGACATCGACCCGGCGCTGGAAGCCTCCACCAAAGCGGCCTACCTCGCCGCGCGAAAGGCTCAAGGCAGTTTCGACGTGGAAGGCTTCGAGCGCGCCTATGCGATCATGGCCGCGCAGCGTAACGCCAAAATCCTCGGCATCTTCGTGCGGTTGAACGAACGCGACGGCAAGCCGGTCTATCTCAAGCACCTGCCGCGCATCCGCAGCTATTTCGCGCGCGCGCTCCAGCATCCCGCGCTTGAACCCGTCCGCCGCTTTGTCGAGGACAACGGCATTCTGGCAGCCGCCGATGCAAGGTGAAGCACCCCGCACGGCGATGGTGCTCGCCGCCGGTCTCGGCAAGCGCATGCGGCCGATCACCGACACGATCCCCAAGCCGTTGGTGCCGGTGGCCGGCAAGACGCTGCTCGATTGGGGGTTGGACGCGCTGCAGGCCGAGGGTGTCGAGCGAGCCGTCGTCAACGTGCATTACCTCGCCGACCAGATCGAGGCGCATGTCGCCGATCGCTTATACCCGCGCATCACGATCTCGGATGAACGCACCGAACTGCTAGATTCCGCGGGCGGCATCATCAAGGCGCTGCCCGAGCTTGGGGATAGACCGTTTTATATCCTCAATGCCGACACGTTTTGGCTGGACCAACAGCCCTCAAGCCTGTCCCGTCTGGCTAGGCTGTGGGACGATGCGCGGATGGATATCCTGCTGATGTTGGCTTCCATGGATGATGTAACCGGCCATTCCGGTTCGACCGATTTTCTTATCGATGAGGAAGGGCAATTGGCGCGCGCCAAAGGCGATCCGGCCGGCCTCGTTTATGCCGGCGCCGGCATCGTCCATCCTCGCATCTTTGCTGGCGCCGAAGTCCGCCCGCATTCGCTCAACACCTATTTCGACCGCGCCATCGCCCAAGGCCGCCTCCACGGCATGGTCATGCGCGGGCGTTGGATCTACGTCGGCACGCCGGACGCGATCGCCCCTGCCGAAGCCACC
>DCDI01000116.1:0-2394 GCA_002316345.1 Phyllobacteriaceae bacterium UBA1059
ACCGCGATCGACCACTTGTCGGTGATCTGATCGAGAATGACCCGGTTGGGGCTCTTCTCGCCTGCGGAATTTGCTGGTGTTGACGGCATCGTTTCCCCTCTCGGTTCGTTGCAACAAGGGACCCTGGTATCTTCCGGCCTACCTGGTGTCGCTCAGGTGCCTCATTGACACCTGGTATCTAGTGTATACCTCAGCCGCGTAAATTCACGGAGTTTTGCTTTATGTCTTTGTCGAATGTCGACGTGCTGTTTCAGCCGTTCAAACTGAAGTCGCTTGAACTGAAAAACCGCATTGTCATGGCCCCCATGACGCGCACCTTTGCCCCCGAGGGCATCCCCGGGGAAACCAACGCCGCTTATTACCGCCGCCGCGCAGAAGGCGATGTCGGCCTGATCCTGTCCGAAGGCACCGTGATCGACCGTCCCGGCTCGCGCAACCATCCGGGCATCCCCTTCTTCCACGGCGAAGCCGCTCTCGCCGGTTGGAAGACTGTCATCGACACGGTTCATGCCGCTGGCGGCAAGATGGGACCGCAGGTCTGGCATACCGGCTCCACGGTCATCAAGGGCCTGGATTGGGCACAGCCCGGGCCGATCGAAAGCCCCTCCGGCCTCCTCGCACCCGGCAAGCCCCACGGCATCGCCATGACCGAAGAGATGATCGCCGACACGATCGCGGCCTACGCGCGCTCGGCAGCCGACGCCATGCGTCTCGGCTTCGACACGGTCGAACTCCACGGCGCCCATGGGTATCTCATCGACGAGTTTTTCTGGAGCGGCACCAATGAGCGCACCGACACTTGGGGAGGCCCAACGCTCAAGGAGCGGTCGCGCTTTGGCGTGGAGGTCGTCAAGGCTGTGCGCGCTGCCGTCGGACCGGACTTCCCCGTGATCCTGCGTTTGAGCCAGTGGAAGCAGCAGGACTACACGACCCGTCTTGCCCACACGCCGGACGAAATGGCGGATTGGCTGGTGCCTCTGGTGGAAGCCGGAACCGACATTCTCCATTGCTCACAGCGCCGCTTCTGGGAGCCGGAATTTGCGGATGTCGATGGGCCGGAAGGCTTGAACTTCGCGGGCTGGGCCAAGAAGCTCACCGGTGCCGCCACGATCAGCGTCGGCTCGGTCGGCCTGTCCAGCGACTTCATGGGTGCCTTCAAGGGCGAGAACTCGCAGCGCAGCGACATCAGCCAGTTGTTGCAGCGCATGGAGCGCGAGGAGTTCGATCTGATCGCGGTAGGCCGTGCCCTGATCGCCGACCCGCAATGGGTCACGAAGATCCGCGCGCAGGACGAAGCCGGCTTGAAGAACTTCGACGCCACCACGCTCGGCGAACTCGTTTAAACGACGTCGGCGATCGGCCTGATCTTAACTGGTCAGGCCGATTTCCCGCATTTTGACGTAGAGCTCCTCGTCGGGCTCGCCGGTCACAGCCAAGCCGAACAGCGACTGGAATTCACGAATGGCATTGCGGGTCTTGGTGCCCACCATGCCGTCGATCTCCACGCTCTCATTCCCGAAAGCGCGCAGTCCCGCCTGTATGCGGCTGATGCGCTCCTGCGTCGGCAGGCCGGATGCCGCGACGGAGCCGGTCGCCGCTTCATGGGCGCGCGCAATCGGATCAGCAGCCGACGGAGTTGTCGAAGCCGGCCTGATCGAAGCCGTGCTGCCCGTGCTGGTGGTAACGCCGAGTTGCGACAGAAGCGCGTCGTCGATTTCGCCCGTCATCGGCTGCCCGACGATCTTCTGATAGGTCAGGATCGCCTCGGCCGTATCCGTACCCAGCGCGCCATCGACCTTGCCGCGATAAAGCTTGAGGTCCTGCAGCACGGTCTGCACCTGCTGCACCGTAGGGTCGCCGGACGGCACCGCCTCGCCCGTGGTCGTGTTCCTTTGAACCGGCGCGTCGCCCTCCAGCGGCAGCGCGTTCTGCGGCAGGTCGCGCGTCGGAAAGAACGCGCCTTTGTGGAAGTANNGAAGTGCGGCTGATACCACATCGCATTCGCCGACACGAAAAACAGCGCGATCAGAAACGCCGTCGTGCCCCCAACCATCATCGGATTGCGCGCAACTGCAGCGCAGTGAGCAGCCGCGACGCGACGCACCAGGCTGTCGGCGGCCGGCGGCGGCGTCGGTTGCTTACGCGCTCTTGCGGTAGGTTTCTGCGTTTTGCGTGCCATGATCCACCATCCAGTCCATTCCCTCGTTCATCGAGGTTTGATCCGGTCCATCGACCGGAAGCGTCACCGTCACCGTTGTGCCTTCAGCCGGCGTGCTCGCCACGGAAAGCGTTCCCT
Source organism: Phyllobacteriaceae bacterium UBA1059 (assembly GCA_002316345.1). GTDB lineage: Bacteria > Pseudomonadota > Alphaproteobacteria > Rhizobiales > Rhizobiaceae > Tianweitania. The sequence goes on from DCDI01000116.1 coordinate 2,297, forward strand.
TGTGCAGGCCCACCAGCCCCTTCACGATCGACAGGCCGAGGCCAGCACCCTCGTGGTGGCGGGTGCAATCGTTGCGCACCTGGACGAACGGCCGTCCC
>DCDI01000116.1:2490-2866 GCA_002316345.1 Phyllobacteriaceae bacterium UBA1059
GTGAACTTGATGGCGTTGCCGACGAGATTGATCAAGGTCTGCTGGATCGCGCGGCGATCACCGCACAACTCGCCGACATTGCGCTCGATCTGCACCCGCAGCGCCACATGCTTGGCCGAAGCCTGCCCCGCCAGCATCGAGCGGCAGAATTCCACAGCTTCCTCGAAGCGGAACGGCTCCGGCGAAATCGTATAAGTGCCTGACTCGATCTTCGACACATCCAGGATCGAGTTGACGACCGACAGCAGATGCTGACCGCTATCCCGCACGATCCCGACATATTCCGCCTGACGCGGATCCGCGAAGGGACCAGCCATGCCCTGGATCATCATGTCGGAAAAACCGATGATCGCATTCAGCGGCGTGCGCAGCTCGT
>DCDI01000094.1 GCA_002316345.1 Phyllobacteriaceae bacterium UBA1059
GAGCCTCGAAGGACGCACCTCATTTCCAAACCTTGCAGACGGGCATTTCACCCAAGGACAGGCGGATGAAAGCATATTGGAATGACTGTGGCGACGAATTGCCTTCTGATCAGGCAAAAGAGGTCGATCTTGCCGAGGCGGGTCGGATCTGGTCCGATGTCGTTCGTGGCGTCGAGGGCAACTTCCTTGGCCTGATCGATGATCAGGACAGAACGGTGCAGTTCTACTTCGTGGAAGGCATACCGGACGAGGTCGATGATGCCAGCCACCTCCAGATCGTCCTGCTGGACTTGCCGCAACCGGAGCAGTCGGGCTCCTACGAAAGGCAAGTGACAATCGGCGAAGTCCACCGCCTCATCGAAACCGCTTTCCGCCACGGAGCCGACCCGCGCCACTTCGGCGCGTTGAGCTTTAGGCACTGGTGACAGTCGGCTGACCAGTTGATGCTGCGCCGTCAACTTTGGGCCCTTCCACGATCATCGCGCACTTGCCTTCAAGCCGACGCGACCTGTCTGTGCCTCCGTGCGCTGCAGCTATTGATTGGCCTTTGCCTGATCAAAACAGGCACTTGCTCGCTTGATGTCGGGACCGTGCGCAAGGGCCCAGGCACAAAGAGCCTCGAACGGCTGGCGCAGCGAGTGGCCGAGCGGCGTTATCGCGTATTCGACACCGATTGGGGCGGTCGGCAGAACGGTCCGGGTCACAAGACCATTGCGTTCCAATCGCTTCAAAGCGTCGGCGAGCGCCTTATGCGTGATGCCGTCCAGGCGTCGCTTGATCTCGTTGAACCGCGCCGGCTGGGGGCACAGTTCGGTCAGGATCAGGATCGTCCACTTGTCTGCGATCCGATCCAGAACCGGCCGGATGTGGACCATATTGCCGCGTGCCTGCTCGGACAGACAGGCCAGCTCGGTATCATCGATCATATCTAGGCTCTTCAAAGTGCGTTCTTGTTACTAGATAGCCATCGTATATCTGGATGCCATCGCCAAACAAGGAGCTCATGCGATGGCAACAGTTGAGAACAAGACCGCACTCGTGATCGGGGGTGCGAAGGGGATCGGGCTGGCGATCGCCGAACGTTTGTCGCGCGAAGGAGCAACCGTTTTCCTGACAGGTCGACGCGCCGACGAGGTGGAGACTGCTGCCCGGCAGGTGGGCGGAGGCGCGCGCGGGATCGTGGCCGATGCCAGCGTGCCCGAGGATCTGGCACGGGTCGTTGCGACCGTGACCGGAGCGCGGGCACGCCTCGACCTTCTCGTTCTGAATGCCGGACTATCCGAACCTGCAGCGATTGCGGATCAAACCGTCGAGCACTTCGATCGGCACTTTGGTGTGAACGTGCGTGGAATGGTGTTCGGCCTGCAGGCGGCCCTGCCGGCGATGGGTGATGGCGCATCGGTCGTTCTCATGGGATCGATCGCGGACGCCGCTGGTATTCCAGCATACGGCACCTACGCCGCCACGAAGGCGGCGATCCGATCCTATGCCCGCACCTGGGCCGCGGAACTCGCGCCGCGCGGCATTCGCGTCAACGTCGTGGCACCTGGCCCTACGGACACGGACATGATGGCGGCCGTTTCAGAAGACGTGCGTGCAACGCTGATCGCGCCGATACCGATGGGCCGTATGGCGCGTCCCGACGAAGTGGCATCCGCAGCGCTGTTTCTTCTCAGCGACGACGCCAGCTTCATCACCGGCGCCGAACTCTGCGTCGATGGCGGTATGAAACAGGTCTGAAGACCGCCACAGCGCCGATCTCGTCCGCTTCCAATTTTTCGAACTTGGAAGCGGACGGTTGGATTTCCCACCAACCCCTTCGACCATGTTCAGGTATCCGTCGAAACATCGTCCCACGCCTGGTCCTGATAGCCGATCAGCCAGTTCAGGGCGTGATGGCGTTCTTGGACGACGCTGCCGTCGAGGTCGCTCGGCGCGGGTTCACCCTTGATACGCGCGTTTACCACGGCCCAGTCATAGCGGTAGATCAGGTCGGCGGCATCAAGGATCTCGCGTTGCGGCCGCAGCTTGGCGCGCTTCTTCAGGCCGTCCGTGCCGAGGTCGCGCAAGGTGGCGGCGATGCGGGGAACGTCGCAGATCGCTTCGGGGCGGGGTAGCTCCTCGAAGATGCCGAGCGCCCAAAGCAGGACGTTCACGCCTTCATAGCGCCAGGTGAAGTTGACGCGGTCCTGCTGTTCCGGATCGCTTTCAGCCATGAAGGCGCGTTCCTTCGGCGTGAAGAAGGCATCGGCACCGAATTGGCGCACGAGCGAATTGGACAGCCCCGCATCGCCGGTTTCGCCTTTCACCGCGACGATGGCCAAGGCGATCGTCCGCTCGACCACTTCGCGCTCGCTGCGCCGCGCGCTTTCCGTTTCGCTCTCGATCGCCGGCAGATGCGCGATCGTCGGCACGGCCTCGGCTTCGAGCTGGGTCATCGAACGCAGTTTGCGCAGATCGGGATCGTCAGGCGTTTGCGGCTGCGCCTGGGTGGGCAGGATGAGCCCGAGAAGAGCAGAGACGATGCGTTTCATGGGCCGACTTCGAATCCTTGCCGTTGCGTCAGAGCCACCAGAAACACCGGGTCAGCGATGGTCAACCCTTCCAGCTGCGATCGCCCGACAGAATATCCGCGGCGCGCGCTGCCAGCACGCTCGACAGCTTGCCGACTTCGGCCGCGTTGGTACTGGCGGCACTGCCGTCTAACGCGCGCGCTGCAATCCCTTCGAAGATCACGCCGAAGCGGAACAGGGCGAAAGCGAGATGGAAGGGTTTCAGGCCTTCGCTGATGCCGGCGGCTTGAAGATAAGTCTCTTCAAACGCTTCGCGTGTCGGCAAGCCTTGAGCCGCGAAGTCGATCCCCATCACGCCGCCATATTCCTCCGGCGTGATGAACCACAGCGTTTGCGTATGGGCGAGGTCGGCGAAGGGGTGGCCGAGCGTGGACAGTTCCCAGTCCAGCACGCCGACGATCTCCGGCGCGGTCGGATGCAGCATGACATTGCCGATGCGGTAATCGCCATGCACGATCGTGGTGCGGTCATCGGCCGGAATGTTCTGCGGCAGCCAGGCGGCCAGTGCATCGATGTCTGGGATTTCACGCGTTTTCGAGAGATGCCACTGCTTGGTCCAGCGCGCGATCTGGCGCTCGAAATAGCTGCCATATCTGCCGAAGTCGGACAGGCCGGCACCCGCGACATCAACCGAATGCAGGCGGGCAAGCACGGTTGCGAGGTCGTGGTAGGCTGCGGCCCGGTCGCCTTGCGCCAGCTCAGGCAACTGGCTGTCATGGAACACGCGGCCGTCGAGACGCTCCATGACGTAGAACTTCGTGCCGAGAAGTGCGGGGTCTTCTTCGTAAAGCACCATGCGCGGCACGGGCACGCCCTGGTCGGCGAGCGCGGCCATGACGCGATATTCGCGATCGACCGCGTGGGCGGACGGCAGAAGCTGGCCGGCCGGCTGCTTGCGCAGCACCAGTTCGCGATTGTCGAAGGACAAAAAGAAGGTCGGGTTGGATTGCCCGCCCGAGATATGGCGCGCGCGAGGCTCGCCGCGCAGATCCGGCCGCCCCGCCTTCAGGTAGTCGGACAGGGGGCCTAGTGCGAGTTCACCCTGTCCAACTGTTTGCGCTTTATCCGACGCCATGCGCTCAAGCGCTGCCGGTCAGACCAGCTCGACCGCCATGGCGGTGCCTTCGCCGCCGCCGATGCACAGAGATGCCACGCCGCGCTTGAGGCCGTTTGCCTTCAGCGCATTCAACAAAGTCACCATGATTCGCGCGCCCGATGCGCCGATCGGATGGCCGAGCGCGCAGGCGCCACCATTGATGTTGACGACATCATGCGAAATGCCAAGGTCGCGGATGGCGGCCATCGGCACCACCGCGAAGGCTTCGTTGATTTCCCACAGATCGACCTCGTCCTTGCTCCAGCCGACCTTGTCCAACAGCTTCTGCATGGCGAACACCGGCGCGGTGGTGAACCAGTTCGGCTCCTGCGCATGGCTGGCATGGCCGTGAATGGTGGCGAGCGGGGTCAGACCGCGCTTGTCGGCTTCGGACATACGGGTGATGATCAGGGCTGCGGCGCCATCCGAGATCGACGAGGAGTTCGCCGCCGTCACCGTGCCGCCGTCGCGGAAAGCGGGCTTGAGATGCGGGATCTTTTCGGGACGCGACTTGCCGGGCTGTTCGTCGGTCGTGGACGCATCCACCGCCACGATCTCGGCCTGGAAACGGCCTTCCTCGATCGCCCGCTTGGCGCGCGCCAGCGATTCCAGCGCGTAATTGTCTTGGGCTTCGCGGGTGAACTGGTAGTGCTGCGCGGTGTCTTCGGCAAAGGTGCCCATGGCACGGCCGCGATCATAGGCGTCTTCCAGGCCGTCGAGCATCATGTGATCCATGACGCGGCCATGGCCGATGCGATAACCGCCGCGCGCCTTGTCGAGCAGGTATGGCGCGTTGGTCATGCTTTCCATGCCGCCGGCCAGCACGATATCGGCGCTGCCTGCTGCTACGAGATCGGTTGCGAACATCGCGGCCTTCATGCCCGAGCCGCACATCTTGTTGAGCGTGGAAGCCGGCACGGATTGCGGAACGCCGCCGGCGATCGCCGCCTGGCGCCCGGGTGCCTGGCCGAGGCCGGCCGACAACACGC
>DCDI01000200.1:0-1001 GCA_002316345.1 Phyllobacteriaceae bacterium UBA1059
AGCAGAGCGCGGTCGAGATCGCTGGCGCCCGATGTCACGACGCCGTCGACGGGCACGCGTTCGCCGGGCAGAACACGGAGGATATCGCCGATGCGCACGGAGCTGATCGGAATGTCGCGAGCGCGGCCATCCTCAAGCACGAGGCTGGCAACCGTTGGCGCCAAGGTCAGCAGCCGCGCTGCAGCGCCACGCGCGACATCGCGCATTCGGTTGTCGAGCACGCGGCCGACAAGGAGGAAGAACAGCAAGGCGACCGAGCCGTCGAACCAGGCGTGCTCGCCGCTGGTGATCGTTTCATAAAGCGACAGCGCGGTGGCGCCTGTGACGCCGATGGCGATCGGCACGTCCATATTGGTGCGGCCGTGGCGCAGCGCTTTCCAGGCCGAGCGGAAAAAGGGCCGGCCGGAATAGATCACGGTCGGAATCGCGATCATCGCCGAGAGCCAGTAGAACAGGTCGCGCGTGCTGCCATCCGCGCCCGACCACACGGACACCGACAACAGCATCACGTTCATGGACGCAAAGCCGGCCACCGCCATGCAGCGGATCAGCTCGCTCGCTTCGCTGTTGTTCTCAGTTGAGACGCCGGGATCGAAGGGACGTGCGGAGCGGCCGGCCTTGTGCAGCGCTTCGAGCACGGCTTCCGGCGATCCACCGGCGTCCAGATCCACCGCCAGTCGCTTGGTTGTCAGGTTGGCGCGGGCGTGAGCGACGCCCGGCACGGCATTGGCGGTGCGCTCGACCTTGGCGAGGCAGCCGGCGCAATGCATGTCGTCAACGAGCAGGTCGAGGCTGCGGGTGCCGTCCTTGGCCGTGCGGATAAAGGACGGATCGATCAGGCGGGAGGGGGAAGACAGGGTGGTGGCGCTCACGGTCTATCTGCCTTTCACTCGATGGTGATGGACTTGGTTTGGCGCCACAACAGCTCCTCACCCTGTCGCGCGACGATTTCCATTAGCCAGCGGCCGCGTTCCAGCGCCTGGTCGGCGCGGTAGCCGCCT
>DCDI01000200.1:1088-15785 GCA_002316345.1 Phyllobacteriaceae bacterium UBA1059
GGCCGTTGATCGGCGAGCCGGTCCGATCGTTCAGCGTCAGCAATGGGCGGCCTTCATCCACGGTCAGCTTGCCTTTCCAGCCGCGCTCATCCTGCGCGGCCGCGTCCTTCAGGAGAACGTTGTAGTTCTGGCTGGCGACATAGGAATTATGCGCGTTAAGGCCGGGAAAGGTGCTGACCGCCCAATAGGCCATCGCGATGTTGACCGCGATGATGGTGCCGAAGAACAGGAACACCACGCCCAGCATATGCCAGCCGGTGAAAGGGTGTCCTTCGCGAGGGATGATGCTCATCGTTTGGCTCCCGCCTCGAATTGTGCCTTGGATGCGACCGTCTCGCCGCTTTCCGGGTCGGTCAGCACGAAGGTGAAGTCATCCGGCGTCGCACTNNATTCCGCATCCGGCGGAACGATCACGGAGAGCGAACGGGCCCGCGTTTCGTTTTCGGCCGTCCACATCACCGCATCTTCCAGACCTTCGAGGTGAAGTTCGAGCGGACGCTCTTCCAGTGTCTTGCTGGCAAGCTTGAGCGTGAAGCCGTTGCGCACCGAACCATCGGACAGCGTGGTGTAGAGCGGCGCACGATCATGCAGCACCGTGACATCCAGATGGCCGCGCGTAAACAGCACGAACAGCATGCCGAGCCCAATCGCGGCCCACAGCGCGAAGTAGAGAATGGTGCGCGGGGTGGCCATGCGGGCGAGCGACACGCGCTTCTGCTCCGCCTTGGCGGCTTCGCGTCCTTGCGCCTTCGTGGTCTGGGTATGATGCTCGAAGTCGACCAGCGTGGAATAGGAGATCAGGCCCTGCGGCCGGCCGACCTTGTCCATCACCGTGTCGCAGGCGTCGATGCACAGCGCGCAGGTGATGCATTCAAGCTGCTGACCGTCGCGAATGTCGATGCCCATGGGACAAGCGGCGACGCAGGCATTGCAATCCACGCAATCGCCGACATCGAGCCCCTGCGCCACCGCCTTCTTGGAATGGCGTGAGCGAGGTTCGCCGCGCCAGTCATTATAGGTGACGATCAGCGAATTTTCATCGAGCATCGTGCCCTGGATGCGCGGCCAGGGGCACATGTAGGTGCAGACCTGTTCGCGCATGAAACCGGCCAGCCAGAAGGTGGTGGCGGCGAGCGTGAGGATGGTGAAATAGGCGGTCGGGGCAGCCTGAAGCGTGACGATCTCGCGGGCGAGCGTCGGCGCATCGGCAAAGTAAAACACCCAGGCGCCGCCGGTTGCCACCGAAATCAGGATCCACGAGGCCCAGACGGTCAAGCGCTTGCGCCACTTGGTCAGGTTCCAGGGCGCGGCATCGAGTTTCATGCGGGCGTTGCGGTCGCCTTCCACCCAGCGCTCGACTTGGATGAACAGGTCTGTCCAGACGGTTTGCGGACAGGCATAGCCGCACCAGGCGCGGCCGGCCACCGAGGTGACGAGGAAGAGGCCGAGGCCTGCCATGATCAGCAGGCCGGCGACGTAATAGAATTCCTGCGGCCAGATCTCGATCGTGAAGAAGTAGAAGCGGCGATGGGCGAGATCGAGCAGAACCGCCTGATCCGGCGCGTTCGGCCCGCGATCCCAACGGATCCACGGCGTCAGCCAGTAGATGCCGAGCAGTACGGCGACAAGGATCCACTTCAGGCGCCGGTAAAAACCCTGGACGCGGGACGGGAAGATCTTGCGCCGCGCTTCGTAGTCGGCGCGGAACTCGTGATTGTTGACGGGGGTCGCGTTCTCCACGGGCACTGCGGTGCCGCGCGGGTCGCTGTGAATGGTGTCGAGCAAGGTAGCCATGGTGGCGTTCTACGCCTCGACAGAGAAGCCAACCTTGATCTGGATCAAGGTGACACCAGGGATGAGCATGCCGGAAAGTGACGAAACGTCGCTTCCCGGCATGACGGTTCTTTACTGCGTCGCGGCTTCTTCTTCCGTTGAAGCCTCACCGCCGCCGAGCTCGTGAACATACACGGTCAGTTGCTTGATGGTTGCGGGATCGAGGCGCTGGCCCCAGGCCGGCATCGCACCATGGCGCGGCGAATTGATCTGGCGCTCGATGTCGGTCAGAGCCGAACTGTAAAGCCAGACGGCGTCGTTGAGCTTGGGCGCACCCATCTCGCGGTTGCCTTCGCCACCTTCGCCATGGCAGGACGCACAGTTCTGCACATAAAGCTCGGCGCCTTCTGCGTCTTCCTCGCCGGACTTGCTGAGTGCCAGAACGTGACGGGCGACGGCCTGAATCTGCGGACGCTCAAGGATGCCATCGCGACCAAAGGCCGGCATTTCCGAGTAACGTGTTTCCTCGTCCCCGGCAAAGCGCACGCCATGCGTAATGGTGGTCTGGATGTCGGCCAGCGTGCCGCCCCACAGCCAGTCATCGTCCTGCAGGTTAGCAAAGCCCGGGCTGCCGGAAGCATCCGCACCATGGCACTGCACGCAGTTCACCTTGAAGGCCGAGAAGCCGCCGCGGAACGCGGTTTCGCGCAACTCGTCGTTCTTGACGATCTCTTCCACCGGCAGATCACGGATCTGGGCGTAGAGCGCTGCACGTTCGGTTTCAGCCGCCGACAGATCCTGCGCCACTTCCGAGCGCGAGTGCCAGCCGAGCAAGCCGGTGGTTCCATCGCGCAAAAGCGGGATCGACGGATAGAGGATCATGTAGGCCAGCGCGAAAACATGCGTGGCGTAGAACACCCACAGCCACCAGCGCGGCATCGGCGTGTTCAGTTCCTTGATGCCGTCCCACTCATGACCTGTCGTAGGCGTGCCGGTCGGTTGATCGACCTCGCCACGATAGGGCTCGGAGCCTGGGACGCGGGGAAAACCCTTGTCTGCACCGATGTCAGTCATCTTTGCGGCCCTCACGGTCGTACTTGAAGGGAATGTCGGCCTGATTTTGATAGTTGCGGCGCGATCCCGGGCGGAAAATCCAGAGCAGGATGGCTGCGAAAACCAGGGTCAGCGCAGCCAGCGCCCAGCTATCGGCAAAATGCCGAAGCGCTTCATAGAGGTTGGGTGTGTCGCCCATCGCGTTACCTCAGATTTTCGTGGCTGAGGGGCTCGTACTGGGTGAAGTCCACCATCGTACCGAGCGACTGGAGATAGGCCACGAGCGCATCCATCTCGGTCAGTCGCTGGGGATTGCCGTCAAAGTCGCGTGCCTGCATCTTGGGATAGCGTTCGGCAAGCGCCGTGGTGTCGCCTTCGGAAGAACCCTGGGCGATCAGGTCGGCCTTGGCGTCGGCAATCATCTCATCCGTATAAGGAACGCCGATGATGCGGTTGGTGCGCAGGTGGTCGGCGATGTCGTCCGTACGCACGTCGGTATTGGCCAGGTGGCTGTAGCGCGGCATGATCGATTCACGCACAACCGAGCGCGGATCGTTCAGGTGGCGGACGTGCCATTCATCCGAATAGCGGTTGCCGACGCGGGCGAGGTCGGGCCCCGTGCGCTTCGAGCCCCACTGGAACGGATGGTCGTACATCGATTCCGCTGCAAGGCTGTAGTGGCCGTAACGCTCGACCTCGTCGCGCATTGGACGGATCTGCTGCGAATGGCAGGTGTAGCAGCCTTCGCGGACATAAACGTTGCGGCCCACCAGTTCGAGCGGCGAATAAGGCCGCACGCCCTGAACCTTCTCGATCGTGTTGTCGACGTAGAACAGTGGCACGATCTCGACGATGCCACCAATGGTGACGATCAGGAACGAGAAGATCAGGAGGATCGACACGTTGCGCTCCACCTTGTGGTGGTGGCGGAACAGGAACTTGGAAATCGGATCTAGCATGATTTTATCCTGAACTGCCGGCTATTCGGCGGCCTGAAGGCCGCCGGGCTGCACGGTTCCCACCGCGATCGCCTGAGGCTGTTCGCCCCTGATGGTGCGGTAGACATTGTAGGCCATCAGCAAGCCGCCGGTGAGGTAGAGCAAACCGCCGAGCGCACGGATGACGTAGAAGGGGAACATGGCCGCAACCGATTCCACGAAGGAATAAACCAGGTAGCCTTCCGCATTGTATTCGCGCCACATCAGGCCCTGCGTGATGCCGGCAACCCACATGGAGGCGGCGTAGAGCACGATGCCGATGGTGGCGAGCCAGAAGTGCCAGTTCACCAGGCGCAGCGAATAAAGGCCGTTGGTCTTCCAAAGCCGCGGCGTGAGGTAATAGATCGCGCCGAAGGTGATCATGCCGTTCCAGCCAAGTGCGCCGGAATGAACGTGACCGATGGTCCAGTCGGTGTAGTGCGACAGCGAGTTCACCGCCTTGATCGACATCATTGGACCTTCAAAGGTCGCCATGCCGTAGAAGGCCACCGCGATCACCAGCATGCGCAGAACCGGATCGGTGCGCAGCTTGTCCCAGGCGCCCGACAGCGTCATCAGGCCGTTGATCATGCCACCCCAGGACGGCATCCACAGCATTACCGAGAACACCATGCCCAGCGTCTGCGCCCAATCAGGCAGCGCGGTATAATGGAGGTGGTGAGGGCCGGCCCAGATATACATGAAGATCAGCGACCAGAAGTGCACGATCGACAGTCGGTAGGAGTAAACCGGGCGTTCGACCTGCTTGGGGATGAAGTAATACATCATGCCCAGGAAGCCTGCGGTGAGGAAGAAGCCGACCGCGTTATGGCCGTACCACCACTGGACTAGGGCGTCCTGCACGCCGGAGAAGACCGGGTAGGACTTCGAACCGAGGAACGACACCGGCACGGCCAGGTTGTTGACCACATGCAGCATCGCGATGGTCACGATGAAGCCGAGGAAGAACCAGTTCGCCACATAGATATGCGGCTCCTTGCGCTTCACGATCGTGCCGAGGAATACGATCAGGTAGCAGACCCAGACGATGGTCAGCCAGATATCGATATACCATTCCGGCTCGGCATATTCCTTGGACTGGGTAACACCCATCAGGTAGCCGGTCGCAGCCAGCACGATGAAGAGCTGGTAGCCCCAGAACACGAACCAGGACAGGCCGCCGCCGAAAAGCCGGGCAGCCGTAGTGCGCTGGACGATATAGAAGGAGGTCGCGATCAGCGCATTGCCGCCGAACGCGAAGATCACCGCCGAAGTGTGCAGCGGGCGCAGGCGGCTGAAGTTCAGCACCGGCTCGAAGTTGAGATCGGGGAACGCCAGCTGGGCCGCGATGACGACGCCGACAAGAAATCCGACGACGCCCCAGAACACCGTGGCGATCACGCCATAACGGATCGGTCCGTCCATATAGATGCCATCATCCAGGCCTACAGGCTTGGGCCGGCCGGTCGGATCGGAGCTGGTGATGGTCCAGATGGCGAGGCCCAGGCCGATAACGGCGAAGAGCCCCATATGGACGGCGAACTGGGTGTCATGGGCAAGGCCGGAGGCAATGGCTGCCACGACGGCCGCCAGGAACAGCAATCCTGGCTTGATCAATTCCATGTGAGGCTCTCCGATAAGTATTCAGGCTGGCTTATCAACCTAGGTGAGACATTGCTTTGATCTGGATCAAAGCTGGGCGGCCAAGCGGTCATTCCAGCTCAACACCCAGCTGCGACACGGAGCCGCGTCCTGTCCTTGACAGACACGCGGCGCGCATCCGTGAATTCGATCAGGCCATCCTTGCGAAGCGCTGCGAATTGTCGGCTGACGGTTTCAAAGGTAAGCGCAAGGAAATCGCCGATCTCGGCGCGCGTCAGCGGCAGGTCCACCACGCCGGGTTCGCTGATTGCCAGGCCGCAGTCGCAGCGCTTGCCGAGTTCGGCTGAACGGAAGCGGCCGGCCATGTCGAGCAGGAAGGTCGCGATTCGCTCGCGCGCCGTTTTGCGGCCGAGCGTCAAGAGCAGGGCTTCCGCTTCGCTGAGGTCCTCAAGCGCCCGCAGATGGAGGCGGTGTTCCAGCACACGATTTTGCAGCACGATCGATTCCAGGGCCGGGCGTGGCACGCAGTAGATTTCTGCTTCCGTGACCGCGCGCACCGACACCTCGCCGGGTGGCGCGAAAGGCGAGCCAAGGAGATCGGGCGCTGCTTTCAGCGACACGATCTGCTGGCGCCCATCGGTCAAAAGCCGCGATATCTTCACCACGCCGCGCAACAGGGCCACACAGCTTTCGTGGAGGTTGAGTGCCGACATCAGTTCCGTTCCGGGACTGACATGCCGGCGGGTGGACACTGCCGCGATCTGGCGGGATTCTTCGGCCGTCAGCAAACCGCCAACGCCGCATCGCCATTCGACGCAGGTTGGGCAGAGTGGCGACGAGGATCCCCCAGCGCCCGCGGTACTGTCCGGGTCAGGCTGTTTCACCGTCCGTTCTTTCCATATTTAGAGCGCAGCTTCGGCGCGATGGCCTTGGCGATCGGCCAGGCCAGAACAAGGCTGAGCACAACCACGATCGGCAGAAGGTAAGGCCATTGTTCCTGCAACGAGGGAATGGACAGGATCGTGATCGCACCCGTTCCAAAAACCACCGCGTTGGCGAGGCCGTAGATGATCAAGGCGATGCGCGTTTCGGTCGTCATGGAAGCCCCCAAACCTTCAAGTGTCTGGGAAACCTAGCTGCGCCAGTCGGGCTACGCCTTGATCTGGATCAAGAGGCCCGTGATTGCACCGGGCATGCGGCACCCCGGCAACATGCGGGGAGTGAGCGCTGCGCTTATCGGAATATCGGGAGAAGATGGTTGGTGGAGCTGAGGGGGATCGAACCCCTGACCTCGTCATTGCGAACGACGCGCTCTCCCAGCTGAGCTACAGCCCCGTTCCACCGACCATAAGCATCTAGGACCCGGCTCGAGGACCTGTCAAGCAAGCGGGAAACCGCCGAAAGCGGCCGATCACGATGATGCGGGTCGGGCGCTGTTGGGCTTGCGAAGGCTTGTTCCTGTTAAGCGCAATCGCTACATCTGCGGCGCCTAAAGGAGACCGGCATGACAGCCCTGGTGCTTACGCTACTTTTTGTTTTGAGAATCGTCTGGTGGATCGTGATCTTGTCCGCCGTGTTTTCCTGGCTTTACGCATTCAACGTCATCAATTCGCGCAATGCCGTCGTGAACTCGATCGGTTCGATGCTGTATCGGCTGACCGAGCCGGTTTACCGACCGATCCGCCGCATGATGCCGGATCTCGGCGGCGTGGACATTTCACCGATCATCGTGCTGATCATCCTGTATTTTCTGGAAGTCTTCCTGGTCTACACCGTGCTGCCAGCGGTTAGTGGATACTGACTGGCTGCAAGGCGGGCGGAACGGCGTGCTGGTTCACGCCCAGGTTTCGCCCGGCGGGTCGCGCAACATGATCGAAGCGCCGGTTGCGCGCGACGACAACCACATGCGGCTGCGCATCAAGGTGCGCGCCGTGGCAGCCGAAAACGCCGCGAACGAGGCGGTTTGCGGTTTGCTTGCGAAATGGATGGGGTTGCCGAAAAGCAGCGTGTCGATCGCGCGCGGCCATACCAGCCGGCAAAAGGTGATCGCGATCGAAGGGGAGGCCGGCGCACTGAGCGACCGGCTTGTCAGCCTGGCGGAAACACTCGCCGCCAAGCCGTTCGTGATGCGGTAGAAGAGGGCCAACGCAAGCCAGCCCTGTCAGCTTTCAGCTTTCGACCGACTTGGCGCGTTCGATCGCCTGGACGATCATCTGGCGGGCGCGCGCGGCATCATGCCAGCCGCCGATCTTGACCCACTTGCCGGGTTCCAGATCCTTGTAATGCGTGAAGAAGTGCTCGATCTGCTGACGGGTAATTTCAGGCAGGTCGGTGTAGTCGTGCACGTTCTCGTAGCGGCGGGTGAGCTTGGGCGACGGCACCGCGATGACCTTCTCGTCTTCGCCGGCATTGTCTTCCATGATCAGCACGCCGATCGGGCGCACATTGATCACGCAGCCCGGCACAAGGCCGCGCGTGTTGCAAACGAGCACGTCGATCGGATCGCCGTCGCCAGACAGCGTATGCGGCACGAAGCCGTAATTTCCAGGATAGCTCATCGGGGTGTAGAGGAAGCGGTCAACGAACAGCACGCCGGCGTCCTTGTCCATCTCGTACTTGATGGGCTGGCCGCCGATCGGCACTTCAATGATGACGTTGACGTCTTCCGGCGGGTTGTTGCCCACGGGGATGGCATCGATACGCAAGGGGTCGTTCTCCGATTGATCACAAAGCGCTTAACGCGCAGCCGGTTAACAGGCTATAAGCAGGAATAACAAAGGGCAAGGCCGATCGTCTAAGCCCGCTTTCATCGTTTAGGGTCGTTAATCCCAGATGAAAGCCAGTTTGCGCAGCGCTTTCTGGTCGAACACTTCGACGCCTTCGGCGATGTCGCGCCCGCCGATGCCGCGGTAAAAAGACAGCGCGCCGTCGTTGTCTTCCAGCGCCCAGACCACCATGCCATGAAGGCCGTGGTCGGCGAGTTTCTGGCGCGCGGCGGTGAACAAGCGGCTGCCGAGACCGATGCCCTGGCATTCCGGACGCAGATAGAGTTCGTAGATCTCGCCCTGCTGCGGCAGATCGCGGGCACGGTTGCGGCCGATCGTGGCATAACCGGCGATATCGCCACCGATCTCGATCACCAGAACGGAAGCGGCGCGGCTGATTGCATTGGCCCACCAGTTGCCGCCGCGACGGCCGATCATGGAAGTCAGCGCCTTGTGCGGGATGATCCCGGCATAAGCGCCCTGCCACGCGGCGCGATGCACCTCCGCGATGGCATTGGCATCGCGTGGTTCTGCGCGGCGGATGTCGATCGTCACCGTCTTCATGATTGCTTAACCATAGACGCGACGATGCGCATCGCCAAGCAGGCTTCGCGCTGGTGCAATCGAATGTTGCGGCAAAACTGCGCAGCTGTGGCGCGCAGGACTCAGATGCAGGTTTCGACGCTGGAACGGCCGTCAGATCTCGGCGAGATGATCGTCGAGTTCGTTGCGGTCGTCGGTCCCAACCGGGAAGTGAGCGGCGAGCAGATGGCCTGCCGCGGCTACCGCCTGCACATAGCCATCAGCGAGTTGCCCGGCCTTTGCCGCCTTGACGAGATCGGCGATGATGGCGTTCCAAGCTTCCTGCGGCACTCCGCTCGCGATGCCCTCGTCGGCCAGTACGGTGGCGTAATGTTCGGCGAGCGACACGAAGATCAGGATGCCGGTGCGGCCTTGTGTGCGATGCACGTTGCGCGACAGGAACTGGCGCAAGGCATTGTCATGCGCGGTACGATAGAGCGTGCGGCGTGGCACGAGCTGCAGCCTTAGCGAGGGGAAGAACCAGAGCAGGCCAAGCACGGTGAGCACTGCCGCCCCCTCCAGCGCCGCAAACAGTGGCAGGCGCAGGGAGACCCAGAGATGGTCGAGGATGATGGCGGAAGCGATATCGGCAACAACCATCGCGCAGAGAACTGAGAAGCCGGCCGCATAGAAATAATCGCCGCTTTGGCGCGCCAGCACGCAGTAGATTTCGCCAGAAGTCTGGGCCTCGGCCTCGCGGATCGCCGCAGCGACCCGTTCGTGATCATGAGCATTGATATGCGGGATCATCTACCAGCTCCCCGACGCGCCGCCGCCGCCCGACGAGCCGCCACCGCCGGAAAAACCACCGCCCCCCGATGATCCGCCGGACCAGCCGCCGCCACCGCCAAAGCCACCACCGAACCCGCCTCCGAAACCACCGCCGCCATTGCGACCGGAGCCAGAAGACCCGAAGGTCATGTCGAGCCATTTGTAGCGGCCAGGTCCGATCTTGCGGCCGAACTGCCGCGCCAAAAAGGGCAGAACAAACGAGAAGAAGATGATTGCGCCCCAGATGAGAAGAAGCGGGTCGATGCCTATCCCGGCATCATCGCCGCTCGTATCCGGCGCGTTGCGCTTGTAGCGCGCTTCGAGCTCAGCGGCGTTGCCGCTCAGCACACCAACGATGTCGTTTGTTGCGGCCTGGATCCCGAGGCCGAAATCGCCGGCGCGGAAAGCCGGAACCAGAACATTTTCGATGATCAGCTTGGAGTGCAGGTCGGTCAGCGTGCCTTCCAGACCGTAACCGACCTCAATGCGGATCTTGCGGTCGTTGGGCGCTACCAGAAGCAGCACGCCGTTGTTCTCACCTGCCTGACCCAGGTTCCAGGCGCGGAACAGGCGATTGGCATAGGGTTCGATCGCTTCTCCGTCGAGGCTGGCGACGGTGGCAACCACGATCTGATCGGTGGAGCGGGCTTCGAAGTTGGCCAGCGTCTGCGTGATCTCAGCTTCGATCGCGGGATCGATGACGCCCGCCTGATCCACCACGCGCCCGGTCAGCGCCGGAAGCTCGGCTCCTTGCGCAACACCGCTGGCCGTTGCCGCGAGCATAAACGCGGCGAACAGTCGAATGACGAAGGTGCGCAAGGCGATCATATCGGCTCAAGCGTCAGTTGGCCGGCTTGGCGCCCGTTCCGAAGTTGACGCTTGGCGGCGTCTGGTTTTCTTCCGTGGTCGTAAAGGCCTGGAACGGCTTGGCGTCCGTGTACCAGATCTTCGCCCAGATGATGTTCGGGAAGGTCCGCAGCGTGGTGTTATAAACGCGTGCGGCTTCGATGTAATCGCGACGGGCGACGGCGATGCGATTTTCCGTGCCTTCAAGCTGCGCCTGCAAAGCCAGGAAGTTCTGGTTCGACTTCAGGTCGGGATAGTTCTCGACCACGGCCAACAAACGAGACAATGCGCCGCTGAGATTGGCCTGGCTGTCCTGGAACGCCTTGATCGCAGCGGGGTCTTGCAGCATCTCGGGCGAAACCTGGACCTGTGTTGCGCGGGCACGGGCATTGATCACGCCTTCCAGCACTTCGCGCTCCTGCTGGGCGTAGCCCTTCACGGTTTCCACGAGGTTGGGGATGAGGTCGGCGCGGCGCTGATACTGGTTCTGCACTTCGCTCCAGGCAGCTTTTGCCTGCTCTTCCTCGGTGGGGATCGTGTTGATGCCGCAGCCAGCGAGCAGCGGCATGAGCAAAGCAAGCAGCAGCGCCGGCACCGAGAAAGTCGGGCGCGGCAGGGGCAGAGCGCGGATCATCAAAAGCCTCGCGAAACGGTTTCAGCGCTTCTTACATGCTCCATCGTGGCCGTGAGACAAGAGGTGCGCGACAAGCTTGGTTCCTGTGCGCGCATCGCTATGCTGACGATGGGCGTAGCGCAAAGGGTGAAATGGCGATGTCGAGGGACGACGAACAAGCACGCGAAGCGCGGCGCATCCTCGAGCGGATGAGCGCCGAAAGCGACGGTGCGGCCATGAAGGTCGTCAGCCGCACGGCAGCGCGTGGGCGCGATCATTTCGGTGCAGCCGATGCGGATAAAGATGACTGGGTGGAAGTGTGGGGCATGCGGATCGGACGCGCGATCAGCGTCATCCTGTTGCTTGGGGCAATCCTTTACCTCGTCCTGTATCTCCTGCGCGGCTGACCCGACGCCTTACGACTGCGGGCCGTCGGGCGTCACGGCATTCGTCTTAACGCTGGCGAGCGCTGGTTCGGGCAAACGGCGCCACAGGAACCAGCAGATGATGCTGATGACACCCATTACCGGCACCACGACGGCGAGACCCATGACCGGATCGGGGAAGGCGGCGATCAACAAGCCGCCGATCATGCCGGAGCCCATCTGGAAGAACCCTGCCAGCGCGGAGGCTGCACCCGCAATATGGGGGAAGGGCGCGAGCGAGGCCGTGGTCATGGCTGGCATGATGAAGGCCAAACCAAAGGCTGCAAAAGCGATCGGGCCCATCACCTTCAGAAAGGTCGGTTCGGTAAAGGTGAGGAGATAAAACAAGGTGGTGATGCCGATTGCCGTAAAGCACAGGCCGACCGGAACAAGGGCTACGGCATGCATGCGGCGCATCAACCGGCGCACGACGATGTTGCCGATGAAGTAGAAGCCGGACTGCATCAGCATGCCGACCCCGAACTGGCTCGGCGTCAGGCCGACGCGGGTCATCAGGATGAAGGGGAGGGCCGTCGCCTGCGCATAGATCGCGCCGGTGGTGCCGCCGACCACAATGGCCGAATACAGGAAGTAGCGGCTTTTCAGCAACGTCGCATAGGAGCGGACCAGCGCTTTCGGCTGCACGCGAGAGAGATCACGCACCACGGTCTCGCGCAGCGAGGTGTAAACGGTGATTGCAATGCCTGCGCCGGCGGCAAACATCAGGATGAAGATCGCGTGCCAGCCGAAGACTTCCATGGTCAACCCGCCGAGCGTCGGTGCGGCGGCGGGCGCAATGCCGAGGATCAGACCGATCAGGTTCATGATGCGGGCGGACTGGTCGCGTGTGAACAGATCGCGTACCACCGCGCGTGAGATTGCTATGCCGACCGCCGCACCTACCCCTTGCACGAAGCGCGAGACGATCAGCACTTCGATGCTGGGCGCAAACAAGGCCGCCGCGCTGGCTACGCAATAAATGCCCATGAAGGCGATGGTGACGGGACGGCGGCCCCAGCCATCCGACAGCGGGCCGCAGATCAGTTGGGCGAAAGCGAAGCCCGCGAAATAAAGCGTCAGCGTGAGCTTCACCATCTGTTCGGTGGTGCCGAACGCCTGCACGATTTCGGGCATAGCCGGCGTAAACAGCGCCATGGACGTCGGGCCAATGGCAACCAGGATCGCGCCGATCAGCGCCACCCGGCGCTCGCTCATGAGGGGTTGCGCGGTCGTGGCGAAATGCGGCTGGACGTTCATGCGGCGTTTGCCTGCCCATCCGCCCGCATGGTCAGAAGCCGGTCCCTCACGGCCTTGAGCATGATCGTGAATTGCTGCCAGTCTGCATCGGGAAACTCGCCCGCGAGGTCTGTGCGGATACCGGCTGACACTTGCTGGACCTTGTCCAGCAGCGCATCGGCCTCTTCGGTGACGGAGATCAGCTTGGCGCGTCGGTCGGCGGGATCGGGGGTACGCTTGACCAGTTCGCGGGTTTCCAGACGATCGAGCAGGCCGGACAGCGTCATGGCTTCGATGCCCATGCGCTCGGCCAGCACGTTCTGGCGTACGGTTCCAGCGCGGGCCGCATGGGCCAACACGCGACCCTCGCCATGGGTCATGTCGCATCCAGCGTCTTTGAAACGCTGGTCGGCTTCGTTGCGCAGGAGGCGGGCGAGATCGGTGACGAGGAACCCGAACGAGTCGGGATCGAGGGTGCGGGCCATAATGATTTCGTAAGCTGAAGGATAATAAGGCCTGCTTATTATCTGCGGCGTCACTCGTCAAGCGGTTGCAGCCTCGTGCCAGCCCGCTTACATCGAAGTCACGGCGCCTTTACGGCACTGCGCGGTTTCCAAGCACAGGTTCACCTCATGACCATCGATCTCGGCACCCACCCGCTCACTCGCTGGACCGGTCCCTTCGATCTGCCGGCTTTCGGCAGCGTTCAGGATCAGGATTTCGAGCCGGTGTTCGAAGCGGCACTCCGTGCCCACGAAGCCGAGATCGAGGCGATCGCTGGCAACAGCGAGACGCCGACGATCGCGAATACGTTGCAGGCTTTGGAACTGAGCGGCGATGCGCTGGATCGGGCCTCGGCTGTGTTCTGGATGCTGGCCGGCGCGCATACAAATGAGCGGATTCAGGGCGTTGAGCGTGCGATATCTCCCCGTATGGCGCGCCATTTTTCCGCTATTTCGATGAATCCGCGCCTTTTTTCCCGCATTGACGACCTGTTTAACCGGCGTGACGAGCTCGATCTCGACCCTGAAACGCGTCGCGTGCTGGAAAAAACGTGGCGCCGTTATGTCCGTTCCGGCGCCAAGCTGGGGGACGAAGACAAGGCTGCCTTAGCCAAGATCAACGAGGAACTGGCCAGCCTCGGCGCGAGCTTCGGCCAAAACGTGCTGGCCGACGAATCGAGCTGGGTGATGTTCCTGGATGCCGGCGATCTCGACGGTCTGCCGGACTTCCTGAAGGCCGCGATGGCTGAGGCAGCTAGCTCGCGCGGTGAAGCCGGACGCTACGCCGTCACGCTTTCGCGCTCGATCTACGAGCCTTTCACCACCTTCTCCGAACGCCGTGACCTCAGAGAAAAGGCGTTTCGCGCCTTCACCATGCGGGGCCAGAATGGTGGCGCGACGGATAATAGCGAAGTGGTTCGCCGGACGCTGGAATTGCGCGCGGAAAAGGCGCGGTTGCTGGGCTACGAAAGCTATGCCGCGCTGAAGCTCGAAGAAACCATGGCGAAAACGCCGGCGGCCGTTCAGGCCTTACTTGAGCCGGTGTGGCAGAAGGCTTTGGAAAAGGCGGCTGTCGATCAGGAAGGCCTGGAAGCTATTGCTTCCGGCGAGGGGCATAATCATCCTATCGCTGCCTGGGACTGGCGCCATTACGCCGAAAAGCTGCGGGCGCAGCGTTTTGCCTTCGACGAAGCGGAGCTGAAGCCGTATCTGCAGCTGGAAAACGTCATCGCCGCCTGTTTCGACGTCGCGACAAAGCTGTTCGGCATCGGTTTTCGCGAGCAAAAGGGTGTCACGGCCTGGCACCCGGATGTGCGCACCTTTGCCGTGCTGGACGGGGATGGCACGCAGCGCGGCACGTTCCTGGCGGACTATTTCAATCGCCCGACCAAGCGCTCCGGCGCCTGGATGAGCGCGTTGCAGAGCGGCTATAAAATGGACGGCGGCTCCAAGCCGATCATCTACAATGTCATGAATTTTGCACGCCCGCCCGAGGGTGAAGCAGCACTCCTTTCATTGGATGAAGCGCGCACGCTGTTCCATGAGTTCGGC
>DCDI01000203.1:0-353 GCA_002316345.1 Phyllobacteriaceae bacterium UBA1059
CCAACCATTGGCGAGGTAATGCGTCAGCGCGTCGACGTCCCAAGGCAAAGGCGACGGCGAGTTCTGGTTCAGCGCATAGGCCGTCCAGCCTTCCGCCTCGCCACCGGCAAACAGCTCGTCCTTCTTTTCCGCGCCCAAGCTGTTGCGCGGTGTATGACACGCACCGCAATGGCCAAGACCATCAGCCAGATAATGGCCGCGGTTCCACTCGTCGCTCTGCGCCGTGTCGGGCTGATAAACACCTTCGCGGAAGAACAGGAGCTTCCAGCCGGCTACTGCGAGGCGAATATTGAGAGGAAACGGAAGATCGTTGGCTTGCGCTTCCGCCTGCACCGGCTTTCGCGTCATCAGGT
>DCDI01000203.1:402-36155 GCA_002316345.1 Phyllobacteriaceae bacterium UBA1059
TGTTGGTGGAGTAGATCGTGCCGAACGGCGTCGGCAGCGCCAAGCCTCCTGCAAAGACCTCGCCGCCTTCCTTGGTGTGGCAGACATTGCAGTTGCCGACCGCCGCAAGCGTGGCGCCGCGCTGAACAAGTTCAGGATCAAAGCTCGACACTGCGGGTGGCTCGGCCGCCGGTATCTCTCGTTCCCAGGCATAGGCGACGAAACCGCCGATACCCAGCAGAACAAGCACGACGAGTGCGCCAAGAACGCGAAGAAGTTTGCTGCCGTTCACCGGTGAACTCCGGTTAAAGGTTGCTGGGAAGGCTCAGGACCTGAGCACCTAACAAGAAAGGTAGCGCCTTGTTCGCATGCGTCGACTGATTTGTACGTGACCCAGGGAAATGGCAGCGTTGCTGTCAAATTCCTTCTGAACGTTCGGATCGGCAGCCTTCGTCAGGCGGCGGCTGACGGACCCGGATCGTCGGGATGTCCGGAATGCTGCACGGGTGCAGCAATGCCGCCCGAACCTTGGATTAGCCGCAGCTTGGGCCGCTGGCGAAGAACAGGTGCGCTTGCAAACAGTGCCCGGTTCCGTGCGGCACCTTCCGGCTGGTAAAGAACTGCGTCCAGCATCAACCGGTCGTTGCCGGTCAGAATGAAGCTTTGCCCCACCGTCAAGCCGAGCAGGGCCAGCCCGCGCGGCGTCGTAACGGCAAGCGTGAGCCCGACCGATCCGCCTTGGTAATCGCGGGTAAGCACACGCGATTGCGGCAGGCCATCATTGGCACGGAAGCTGACGCGGCTGTTCAGCGTGGCAACATCGTCCGCCACGGCGTCCTCGCCTACGACCATTGCGCCGTCCAGCTTGCGCGTAAGCAGCGCACGCATTGGGTCTTCGCGGCCAAGGCAGCGGTTCAGCATCTGTTCGAGAAGGGCGAAATCTCTCGTTATAAGAACACAGGCATCGTTCGACATTGTCGATCTCCGGGCTCCCTGCTGGAAGCGGTTGCATGACATGCTTGGAGAACCCCCTGGCCGCGCGCGGCACAGGGGCTACGATCCTGCGAGGAGACACCCTCCGGTCAGAGCCAATCGGCTGGACATGGTGGCTTTGCTCAGGACGCCTGCGGCTCGGCCTTTTGCGTCTCTGCCGCAGCACCCACGCTCTCGACGGTCAGGCGATGGCTGCGGCCATCGCGGGCCACCCACTCGATCGACTGACCTTCGGACAGGCCGATCAGCGCCGTGCCGATCGGCGTCAGGATCGAGATGCGGCCTTCGGCGATGTCGGCCTCACCGGGGAAAACCAGCGTGACGTCGCGACCTTCACCGTTGGTGGAATAACGCAGGCGGGATCCCATGCGCACGACGGTGTCGCGCAGCTTGTTGTCGGGAACGATGCGCGCTCGGTCGAGCTCGGCTGTCAGCTCGTCCAGCACCGCCTCGCTGACATAGGTGGCACTTTCGGCGAGCAGCGACAGCTTGTCGAAGTCGGTCTGTGTGATCTGGATAGCGGGCTTCTTGCCCGGGCGGCTGGTGGACATGGTCGAATCCTTGGTTCGGCCCAGCAGCTTGAGGTGCATGCCGGGCATGGGGTCGTCAGTGGAAAAGGTTGTCGCAGAAGTCTCGCGGCACACCGCAGCTTGCAGTGGCTCGACGATGCCCCTCGGCCGGGGCGCGACGCGACCGGGGCCGGGGGTCAGTGTCCCGCGATAGGACACACCCGATGAAGCTGCGAGAGATAGTCGGCCGTGGTCATGGGGTCAGGGTGAGTGAGGCGCACGGGGAAGTCAAGTGAGGAAGGTGTGAGGCCGCGTTCGCGCAACACCGGCATGACGTGTTCGGCAAAGCGTTGAAGGTCTCCTGGCAGAACCGGGCACATCACGTTGAACCCATCCGCTGCGCCGGCTTTGAACCATTCTTCCATGACATCGGCGATTGCCTCGCCGGTTCCAACCGCAAGCAGGTGCCCACGCCCGCTCGCCAGTCTTGCCAGCAACTGGCGCACCGTCAGCTTCTCGCGCTCGGCGATCCCGACCAGAACCGCAACCCGGCTTTGGCTGGATTGATTGGCACCCGCATCGATCATCCCCCTCGGCAAGGGCGCGTCCAGATCCAGCTTGTTGAGATCGAGCCCGAGAAACTCGGAGCCCTTGGCGACCAGGTGATCCAGCACGGCAAAGCTGTTCAACTCAGCGAGCCGCGCCTCGGCCTCATCTGTCGTAGCAGCCGCAATCGGCACGATGCCCGGCAGCATGCAAAGGCTTTGGGGATCACGTCCCGCTTGAACCGCACGCGCCTTCATGTCCCGGTAGAACGCCTGTGCCTCCGTCAGATCGGACTGGACGGTGAAGACGATATCCGCCCGTGCAGCCGCAAAAGCGCGACCGGCTTCCGACGATCCAGCCTGTGCCAGCAACGGACGACCCTGAGGCGGGCGCGGCACGTTGAGCGGCCCGGCCGTGCGCACGTATGGCCCTTGATGATCGACACGCCGGATCTTAGCGGGATCGAGATACTGGCCGCGTTGCTGATCGCCAAGTTTGGCATCGGCATCCCAGCTGTCCCAAAGCTTCAAACAGGCGTCCACGACATCGGCGGCGCGGGCATAGCGTTCGGCGTGATTAGGCATCGCATCAAGCCCGAAGTTGCGGGCTTCCAGCACGTTTGAGGAGGTCACGATGTTCCACCCTGCCCTCCCGCCGCTGATATGGTCGAGACAGGCGAAGCGGCGGGCAAGGTGGAAGGGATGGTCGAAGCTCGTCGAGGCCGTCGCGATCAGCCCGATGCGGCTGGTGACGGCGGCCAGCGCCGACATGATCACGATCGGGTCCATAGCATCCGACATATGCTTGTCCGCTCCGGCCTGAAGGGCCAGCACATCGCCCAGGAACAGCGCATCGAAGCCAGCCGCTTCGGCGCGTTGCGCAACATCGATCCAGAAGGGCAGCTTGGTGACTGCCAGCGGATCGCTTTCCGGCATCCGCCACGCCGCCTCATGCGCGCCCAGCCCGTAGAGCACCGCATTCAGCCGCATCCGCTTGGCCCGATCCAACTCAGGCATCGGCGAGGAACGCGTTGGTGTAATAGTCCGCGAAGTCTGGCTGCACCTTCAACGGCTCACCATTGCCGTCGCGCAAAATGCCGGCCGAAAACAGGAATGCGCCCATCGCTTCTGTCTTGGCCGCATCGATCGCGCCGACCGTTCCATCCGGTCGCGCCAGATAGTGTCCGTCCACCAGAGCTTTCAGCGAGGCCTTTATCAACGCCGGATCGGTCAGCATGTCCTTGTTTGCTTCAACCAGGATGAAGGCCGCTTCCTCGCTGTTCTCGACCGCAAAAGCATAGCCGCGCTGCGTGGCCTGAACGAACGCCTTCGCAGCTTCGGGCTTGGCTTCGAGCGTCCTGGCGCTTGATGCAAGAAATGTCGTGTGCTGGTCAGGCACGCCGAAATCGGCATAGCGGAACGCCCGCTGCTTGCGCCCTTCCAGCTCTGCCTTCACGCCCTCCCACGTATAGACTTCGAGCGTGAAATCGACCGCTCCATTGGCAAGCGCCTCATAGGCCGAGGTGCCGAGCGTCACCGTCTCGAACGTGCCCTTGCCGCCATCATTGCGGATGATCGTGCTGATCAGCGCGTTCTCCCAGTTGCTGCCGAAGCCGCCATAGGTCTTGCCCTCGAGATCGCGCGGGCGCTGAATGTCCTGCCGATCATAATTGAAGACCAGCCGCCCCGTTTCGGTCTGAACGACGGCATAGACGGCCTTCAGGTCCGCACCAGCAGCGCGTTGCGTGAAGAAGCCGATCGCGCCCGAGACGCCAAAATCGGCAACGCCGTTGCTGATCAGCGCGCCTGCGCTGGTGTCTCCGTAAGGCAAGATCTCCACGTCAAGCCCGGCTTCGGCATAGAAGCCTTTGTCGCGGGCAACATAAAGGCCGATGTGGTTGGTGTTGGGCGTCCAGTCCAGCGCGACCGTCACCTTCGTCTTGGTCTGCGCCCTCGCCGGCAAAGCCCAGGCACCACCTGCGGCCAGACCAAGCAGAAGCGTGCTGCGGCGGTTGATGATGGTCATGGATGAGGCCCTCCAGCCTGTTCGCGGATCAAAAGCGTATCCAGCACAGCCGCCTCGATGGCGCTGGCTTCCTGAAGTCGGCGCGCAGACCCATCGCGTGGCCGCGGCAGCGGAACATGGAATTCGTGCAACACCCGCGCCGGTCGTGCTGACAGGACATAGATGCGGTCCGACAAAAACACGGCTTCCCGAACATCATGCGTGATGAGCAAAGCCGTCCAGCGATGCCGCTTCCACATCGCCTCCAGCCAGCGCTGCATGCTCGTGCGCGTCAGCGCATCGAGCGCGCCGAAGGGCTCGTCCAGAAGCAGCATGTTGCGCTCCTGCACAACCGTACGTAGAAGCGCCGCCCGCTGTCGCATGCCGCCGGAAAGTTGTGCGGGGTAGTGGTTCTCGAACCCGGCCAGCCCAAACTCGCCGAGCAGAGGCATGACCTTCGCGCGGGCCGCTTTTCGGGTCATGCCCTGCACTTCGAGCCCGAGAGTCACATTGTCGAGGATGCGTCGCCACGGCATCAGCGCGTCGCGCTGCGGCATGAACGCCATATCGCCGTTTCGGCCCTCAAGCGGCGCGCCATTCACCGATATCGCGCCGCGACTCGCCCGTTCTGCGCCGGTAAGCAGCCGAAATATCGTCGACTTGCCGGCTCCCGAAGGCCCAAGGATCGAAACGAATTCGCCCTCCCGAACATGCAGCGAGACACCGTCCAGCACCTCGGTCTCACCGAACCTCTTGCGGACATCCTCCAGTTGAAGCCGCACCGCGCTCACCGCCCCGGCTCCTGTTCGAACCGGAGCCAAGGCATCGCAAGTCTTTGGACCAACACGGTTATCCCAAACAAAACCAGCGTCAGCGTCGCACTGACACCCACCGCCGCCAGCACCAGATCCGGCCGGAAATTGTTCTTGGCGTTGAGGATATAAATCCCCAATCCCTTCGCCGCGCCCGCATACTCCGCAAAGATCGCACCAACCACCGCGTAAGTAATTGATATTCTTAGACCCGCAAAGAAGAAGGGCAGTGCCGAAGGCAATCGTGCCAGCCAAAAGGTTCGCCAGCGGCTCGCCCCCATCGATTGCAGCAGCTGCGCAATCTCCTTCTCCGTCGCCTCATAGCCCTGCACCAAGGCCACCAGCATCGGAAAGAACGTCACCAGCGCCACCAGCATGATCTTCGGCACCAGCCCGAAGCCGAACCAAAGCACGCCAAGTGGCGCAATCGCTACCAGCGGCAGGGTCTGGCTGATGATGAAGACCGGAAACAAAGCCCGCCGCAGCGGCTGCGAGAAATCCATCAGGATCGACAAGATAAAGGCCGTCGTCAGCGAACAAGCAAACCCAAGCACGGTCGCCCTGATCGTCGGCAAGGCATTGTCGAACAGCGCCCGCTTCTGGATCCAGGCCTGCTGCGCCACACGGGTCGGCGACGGCAAGGTCGTCGCGCTGATGCCGGACAGGTCGGCATAAAGCTGCCAAGCCAGCAGCAGCGCGGCTATTGCAAGCGCAGCCGGCCCCGTGCGGGCCACGAAGGATGCTTTTTCAGACATGATGAGGCTGCTGAAAAAGCGATCAGGCGGAAGTCGGGCTGTTTGCCGAAACCGTCAGATCAAGCGCCAGATGGCCTTCCGGCGAGCCAAAGCGCAGGAAAGCTTCGCTGAGCGTAGCGAAAACCGGCCCTGCATCGCCGCGCAGGGTCGTGCAGAAATTCTTGGATTTGCCGAACACGCCCGACTGCTTCAGGAAATCGATGCAGCCATAGATCTCGTCCATGTGGTGGCCGGCGCCGAGCGGATAAAGCGACAGCTGCGCCGCAACGGTCTGGCCGATCAGTTCGGCTCCTTGTGCCGCCTTCAGCGCATCCGCGATACGTTCAACAAGTGGCGTGTCGGACGCGCGACCCTGAATGGGTGTGCAGATCGGATCATCCGGCTCGCCTGGGCATCCGCGCGACACGGTGGCATGGAGCACGCAATGAACGCCGTTGCGCGATGCCGCGACATGCAGATCGCGCATGGCCGGAAATAGCTCTTCCGGCGGTCCAACCAGCAAGGTCGAGATGTCGTCGGTTTCGATCCGGAAGCGATCGCGATAGGGATCGAGCGCCGAAAGGCTGCCCAGGATGATGCGAACGAAATCGTCCGCCATCGGGTACAAGGAAATTTGTGCGCCAGAAAACATGATCCGCCTCGCTCCGCTGGAATTATCCAGATCAGCTTGAGGGTTTCGCGGCATGACGCTGCGGTCTCAGCCCCGACAATACGGAGCACCCCTGTGGTTGACGCGGTGTAAATCATGTTTTGTCGCAGGCGGCAAGAGCCGCCTATCGACAGCATCACGCTTCTTTGGTCGAAGCCGTTTCGATGCGTGGAGGACGAACCTGCTCGGCCTCGACGCGGTTCAAAAGCGGTCGACCGCTCTCGAAATCGCTCAGGCTGCCAAGGGTGGTGTCTGCGATGGCACGCAGCGCGTCTTCGGTCAAAAAGGCCTGATGGCCGGTAACCAGCACATTCGGGAAGGTCAGCAAACGCTGGAAATCATCGTCCTGGATGATCTCGCTCGACAGATCCTCGAAGAACAGATCAGCTTCCTGCTCGTAGACGTCAAGCGCTACGCCGCCGATCTTGCCGCTCTTCAATCCATCGATCACGGCGCGCGTATCGATCAACGCCCCACGGCTGGTGTTGACGATCAGCAGCCCGTCTCGCGCCGCCGCAATCGCCTTCGCATTGACGATATGGCGTGTGCCGGGGGTCAGCGGGCAGTGCAAGGAAACGATGTCGCTGTTACCAAGGACAACCTCGGGCTCGACATAGCGAATGCCGGCGGCGACAAGTTCAGCATCAGGATAGGGATCGCTGGCCAGCACCTCGCAACCGAAGCCGAGCTTGAACGCGCGCGCAACCAGCGCGCCGATCCGCCCGGTTCCGATCACGCCGATGGTACGGCTTTCCAGATTGCGGCCGATCAGACCTTCCAGGGCAAAGTTGTTTTCGCGCACCCGCGCCCATGCCCGATGGATCTTGCGATCGAGCGCCAGCACCAGGCCGACGGTGAACTCAGACACAGCATTGGGCGAATAAGCCGGCACGCGCACCACGGCGATGCCAAGGTCTTCGGCTGCGGCCAGATCGACATTGTTGTAGCCGGCACACCGCAGCGCAACCACCTTCACGCCGCCTTCGGCCAAGATATCCAGCACGCGTCGCGACACCGTGTCATTGACGAACACGCAGACCGCATCGAAGCCGGCCGCCAGCGTTGCCGTGGCTTCATCCAGCCGTGGCTCGAAGAAGGTCAGCGTATGTGAATGCGCAGCATTTGCGGCTTCAAGGAAGCGGCGGTCATAGGGCTTCGATCCAAAGACGAGCGTCTTCATAGGCGTTCCCTTCCGCCGCTTCTCGCTCGCGACGTCAGCGGATCACCAGCACGGGGACCTGCGAGCGCGCCAGCACTTCGGCGGTCTGGCTGCCCAACATCATGCGCCGCACACCGCGACGGCCATGTGACGCCATCACGATCAGATCGCAGCCGTGCTCCTCAGCGGTTTGAATAATCGCATCCGAGGGCGTCAGTTCGCGCGAAGACACGATCTCAGCCGCAACACCGGCTTCCGCCGCCTGCTTGGCTACGGCATCCAGCGCGTTCTTGGCGCTTTGTTCCTGTGCGGCTTCAAGCTGACCAACCAGTTCGGCCCCGCCGATCCACTGACCGTCCGGCGAGCTGAACACGGAGGTGAACACCTCGATGGCATGCAGGAACGTCACCTTGGCCGAAAGCGCCTTCGCCAGTTCGAGGCCACAAGTCACGCCACGCGTCGACAGTTCGGATCCATCCGTCGGAATGAGAATGTGCTTGTACATTGTAAAGCTCCAGTTCGTTCCCGGCATCTTAGTACCATCGCCCGGGCATTTACAGAACCGATCCGGATTTTCCTCTTGCTCATGCCAGCGGTAGTTTTCGGCTACGAGGCGGCACATAGAGCGCACATCCCGGTTGCTGAAGCTTGCTGATACGTATGTGACCAAAAATTATCGGATAGTGGAATTTTTTAACTTGCCTATTGACGGGTGAACTTTTGTGGATACCGTTGCAAGAAGTTGATCACAGCCGCCGAGGACGCCTGAAAACGTTGGCAGCTGTCGAACCGGAGGCTTGAACGCCTCGCAGTGCAGCATGCAGACAGGTTTCAGTTGATGGCTCTCACCCGCAATGACTTCGATGGTCTTTATACCGCTATCGTCACGCCGCTCACGGCGGACGGTGCTGTCGACGTTGCCGGGCTGAAGAAGCTCGTCCGTTTTCAGCTGGATGCCGGCGCTTCGGGCATCGTGCCGATTGGTGGCACGGGCGAATACACTGCCTTTTCCCGCGACGAGCGCAAGGCGATCGTGACAGCCTGTGTCGAGGAAGCCGGGAACAAGCCAGTCATTCCTGGCGTGTTGTCGACTGGCTTCAAGGATGCGGTCGATGCAGCAAAAGACTTCACGCAGGCCGGTGCAGCTGCCGTCATGACTGTGACCCCTTACTACGCGCCGGGTACGCAGGACGGCATGCGCGATCACTTCATGGCCTATCGCGACCAGGTCGACATCCCGGTGATGCTCTATCAGATCCCGCGGCGTACCACGGTCGCCATGACCGCAGAAGGCGTTCAGGCGATGGCGGAAGACGGCACTATTATCGGCATGAAGTTTTCGTCCTATGACATGCCGGAATTCATCAAGACCATTAAGTATGCCGGCGACAAGATTGCCGTGCTCTCCGGCGAAGAGCCGCTTTTTGCCACCCATGTTGCGCTTGGCGCAAAGGGTGGGGTTCTTGCCTCGGCGTCGATCTATCCGAAGATCTGGCTCGAGATCTTCGCGCTTGCTCAAGATGGCAAGCTGAAGGAAGCGCTGTCCCTCCAGAACAAGGTAGATCCAGTTCTCGAGACGATCTTCTTAGAAACCAATCCCGGCCCTTTGAAGCACTACATGGAACTGGCCGGCATGCCAGTAGGTGGCGTGCGTTTGCCGTTGCAAGCTCCGAACGCTGATACGGTCGCCAAGCTGAAAGACGCCGTGAAGAAAGCCCAAGCGGCCGCTCTTGCCTGATACGGATACGCCCTTGATCGAGAAACTGCGCGAAATCGTTGGCGAGAAAGGCCTGATCGTCGATCGTGGCGAAATGGCTCCTTTCCTCACCGACTGGCGCAATCGCAGAACGGGCGACGCGCTGTGCGTTGTTCTCCCATCTTCGACCGAAGAAGTGGCCGCAGTCATGAAACTTGCGGCGGCGGAAGAGCAGCCGGTATTTCCATCAGGCGGTAACACTGGTCTATGCTACGGCGCGGTTCCAGAAACCGATAAGCTGGCCAAGCTCGGCATTGTGCTGGGGCTGCAGCGGATGAACCGCATCCGCGAAATCGATCGCGCTGCCAATCTGATGACGGTCGATGCGGGCGTCGTGCTTGCCAACATCCATACGGCCGCTGCCGAGATCGGCCGCCAATTCCCGCTTTATCTTGGTAGCGAAGGCAGCGCTCAGATAGGCGGCTTGATCTCGACCAACGCCGGCGGCACTGGCGTTGTGAAGTATGGACCGACCCGTGATCTCGTCGCGGGCCTCGAAATGGTTCTGGCCGATGGCACAGTGCTGCGCGACCTAGCGGCGCTCGCCAAGGACAATACCGGGTACCTCCTGCGCCACCTCTTTATTGGCGCGGAAGGCACGCTCGGCATCATCACCGGGGCCGCGCTACATCTACATCCTGAGATGCCGAACCGGGCGCATGCCTGGGTGTCCGTTGCTTCACCGCAATCCGCAGTCGAACTGTTGGCAGCGTTCCAGGATCGAGCAGGTCCCTACATAGAGGCGTTCGAGCTTGTTTCGGCGTCGCAGTTCGAGCTCGTCGTTAAACATTGCGAACGCATTCGGATCCCGTTTGAAGGCGGCATACCGCCTTGGTCGCTGATGATCGAGCTTTCGAGCGTGGATAGCTCGACCGATCTGAACGGCATCCTCGAAGGTCTGCTGGGAAGCGGTCTGGAGAATGGCGGCATCCTTGATGCTGTAGTCGCCAATTCCGAGCAACAGGCGCAAGACATCTGGCATGTCCGCCATTCCGTGTCGGAAGCCAACAAGAAGGAAGGCGTCGGCGTCGTTCATGATGTTGCCGTGCGCACATCCGATGTGCCGGCCTTCATCGCGGCAGCCGATGAGGCTGCGGCGGCCAACTACCCGAATGCCTTCACCGAAGTCGTGTGCCACCTGGGCGACGGCAATGTTCATTACATTCTTATGTTCAGCCATGAGTTCTGGGCTTCGCTTCTAGACAAGGAAGCCTACGCGTTGGAAGTCGAAGCAGCGATCCATGATGTCGGCGCGCGTTTCCACGGCACATTCAGCGCCGAGCATGGCGTCGGCCGAAAACTGACGCAGGAACTGGCGCGCCTTTGCGATCCCGTTCGCTATGGCCTCATGCAGCAGGTCAAGACGCTGTTTGATCCTGACAATCGGATGAATCCCGGTGTGCTGCTCACGCCAGCGGGAACCACACCGCCGCGTCACAACTGAACTCGCCATCCTGGCAAGCTCGCCTTCATCAACAAAAAGGCGATCAACGAAAAAGGGGACGACAATGGTATCTCGTAGGGACTTTGCAGGTTTGATGGCTGGCGGTCTGGCCGGTGCGGCAATGCTGAGCGCGTCCGCGACGACTGCGTCGGCGCAGGAAGGCTCCACCTGGGAGCGTATCATGAGCTCCAAAAAGCTGCGCATCGGCGGCGTTGCCACCGGCGCACCCTGGACGATGAAAGATCCGGCCTCTGGTGAATGGGCCGGCCATTTCGTGGCAATCGCAAAGGCGCTCGCCGCCGATATGGAAGTCGAATTGGAGATCCAAGAAACAACCTGGGGCAACGCCATCCTCGACGTGCAGACCGGCAAGATTGACGTCATGTTCGGCATGAACCCGACGCCGAAGCGTGCGCTCGCCGTCGATTTCTCGGTACCGGTTTACAACAGCGCGCTGGTTATGATCTGCGCGCCAGATTTCAACCCCACCACCTGGGAAGACCTGAACAAGCCGGAAGTGAAGATCGCAGTCGACAATGGCTCGGCGCATGACCAGGTCGCGTCGCGTCTCGCACCGAATGCCTCCATCCGCCGCTTTCGTACACTCGACGAAGCAACGCTGGCACTGAAGAGCCGTCGCGTTCAGGCGCAGAGCATCTTCTGGATGGGCGGCGTGCGTGCGGTCAAGCGCGACCCGTCACTTGGCAAGGTCATCGTGCCGAAGCCCGTCTTCGGCTCAACCTCCAACGCTGCGATCCGCCGCGAAACGGACCGGACCTTCAAGGACTTCCTCAACACCTGGATCGTTTACTCGCAGGGTCTCGGCTTGGTGCGGAGCGCCGTGATCGAGAGCCTCGCGGCTGTCGACGTCACGCTGGACGACATTCCGGAAGGCGTAACCTTCTAAGCATCAATACGATGGCGCCGGCTTGACTGCCGGCGTCTTCCTGGACCGTCCCATCCGCCTATCCAGACGGATCGGACGGTCCAGTCTAGCCAAGACTCGATCAGCAACGGCGCTGCTCCCGTGCAGGGAAGCGTTCGAAGAAGGGCGACGATGTATACCTGGGACTTCAATATTCTTTGGAGCTATCGCTGGCTCTTCCTGAACGGCACCCTAATGACCATCGCCATCACCGCCGGCGTGATCATTCTCGGCTTGCTGCTCGGCCTACTTGCCGGCCTTATGCAGTTATCAAGGAATCCTATCCTGCGCTGGATATCTTGGGCTTACATCGAGATTTTCCGCTGCACTCCCCTGCTGGTTCAGCTTCTGTGGTTCTATTATGCTCTGCCGGTACTGACCGGCGTCGAGCTCAGCGCGATGACGGCGGCGGTCATGACGCTGTCGCTGTACGGTGGCTCGTTCTATGCGGAAGTCATTCGCGGCGGCGTCATTGCGATTGATCCCGGCCAGAGTGAAGCCGGGCTGGCGCTCGGCATGACGCCGGCCAAGGTCATGAAGCGCATCGTTCTGCCGCAGGCCATCAAGCAGATGATCCCGCCGCTGATGAACCAGTCAATCATCCAGTTCAAGAACACGTCGCTGGTATCTGTTCTGGCTGTGCCCGACCTCCTTTACCAGGGTCAGGTTATCACCATGGACACGTTCCGTCCGCTTGAAGTCTATACCGTCATCGCCGTGATCTACTTCGTGGTCCTCGTACCGCTGACAGCCATCGTGAAGCGCAGCGAGAAGAAGCTGCAGCGGAGCCACTGACATGACCGGCACAGTTACTCCCGACAACACCAAGATTCAGATCACCAATCTCAAGAAGCAATTCGGCTCGAATATCGTCCTGCGCGATATCAATGTGAAGGTCGATGCAGGTTCCGTCGTTGCCTTGATCGGCCCTTCCGGGTCGGGCAAATCGACGCTGTTGCGCTGCATGAACCTGCTGGTCATTCCAAACGGCGGCCGGATCCGCATCGGCCACGACACGTTCGTGTTCGATGACGGCTCCAAGATGCCAAGGGCCAAGGATCAGGCGCACTTCCGCTCCAACACCGGCATGGTGTTCCAACACTTCAACCTCTTCCCCCACAAGACCGTTCTCCAGAACGTCATGGAAGGGCCATTGGTCGTGAAGCGCATGCCCAAGACACAAGCCGCGCAACTTGCCCGCACCCTGCTGGGCAAGGTCGGCTTGGCTGACAAAGCGGACACCTACCCCGACCGTTTGTCCGGTGGCCAAAAGCAGCGCGTGGCAATCGCTCGTGCATTGGCGATGGAGCCGGAAGTCATGCTGTTCGACGAGGCTACGTCGGCGCTCGATCCTGAACTCGTAGCAGAAGTGCTTGGAGTGATGCGCGATCTTGCGGCCGAGGGCATGACGATGATCATCGTGACGCACGAGATGGCCTTCGCCCGCGAAGTGGCAGACAAGGTCATCTTCCTGCGCGATGGCGTGATCGTCGAAGAAGGCCCCGCCCGCGAGCTCATCGACAATCCTAAGCAGGAAGCAACACGCGCCTTCCTGAGCCACTTCCACACGCGTAACGAATGACGCTGCTCCACAGGATTTGTGTGTGGCGTTGACGCCGCCACGCACGTTCCATGCACAAACCCGAACACCATCGTCGCTAATGAGCGAAGGTGTTCTTCACGCGTCTAGAACGCCAGACATAACCGACCCATACAGCCCCTAGCGCGGCCATGATCCCTGCTGCGATCAGGTCGCGGTTGAACTCAACCCAAGCGCTTGCAAGCGACATGTTGAACCAGGTTGCAACCCAGGCAACGTCTAGCACCACAAGAAGAAACGTTGCGGCCCATTGCACCGTGAACCAAGCTGGAAAGGTGCGCCTGCGTTTGAACATACAGACCGTCGTCGCAATGACGATGGCAAGCGCCACCAAATACAAAGCGGTTTCCACCCCGTAGGCAATCGTGGCGCCCTTTACGCTTGCATCATAGGTGCCGGGCAGCGGGAGGATCTGGATCGTGGAAAGAACGGACTGGATCAGGAACAACGTTTGGCCGATCGCTAAAAGCATCAGCCAGCCGGCAAAGCCTTGCTCGGGCTTTTTGCGTGCGCTGGACACAGCAAGGAAAACGGGCACGGCAAAGATAGCAAGCGCCAGAAGCGTGAAGATGCTGTGGAAGGTCGAGAAGCCACCCAAATCGTCCGCCTCCTTGAGCTAGTCAGACCTATAAAGGTGCTGCTGCCCTCATCCAAGCGGCATAATACCCCGCTACCTAGCGAACGATATGTGGTGCGACTTCGCTCGGCCGCTCCAGTCCCAGCATCGTCATGGTCAAATCCATTTCTCGCTTGAGCATGGCGAGGATGGCATCCGCCCCGGCCTCTCCGCCCGCCGCTAGTCCCCAAAGCGGAAGCCGACCGGCTAGAACAGCCTTGGCGCCAAGCCCGATATACTTGAGCACATCACTGCCGCGCTGAACGCCGCTGTCCGCGAGTACCGTTAGTCTTTGACCCACGGCTTCCGCGATGTCCGGCAGGATACGAGCGGTCGGTGGCGCTGAGTCGAGGTTGCGCCCCCCATGCGTCGACACAACAACCGCATCGGCACCGAGGTCGGCTGCTTTCAGAGCGTCGGCAACTGAAAGAAGCCCCTTAATTACGATCTCACCGCGCCATTCCCGGCGTAGAGCTACCAGATCATCCCAATTTAAACGGTGCTCCAGTTGCACGGCTTCGCCGCTCGGCGCCCCTGTGATCGCAACGCGATGTTCGGCCGGGTAGTGGCCGTAAGTCGGCATACCGGTAGTCCGCAGGTACGCCAGGATGACACCGAACAACCAACCCGGATGCAGCGCCATGTCGAGCCCCACGCGGATCGAAGGCTTCATCGGCATCCCAAAGCCGTTGCGCGCATTGTACTCGCGGTTGGGTCCGGTCGGAGTGTCGGCTGTCACGACAAGCGTGGTGACGCCGCTTGCCCAAACTCGATCAAGCAGCGCCTGCGTCAGAGCCCGGTCGCGCCACATGTAAAGCTGGAACCAGATGTCGGCGCCCGGTGCGCCGGCACGAATGTCTTCAACGGCGGTGATCGACTGCGTCGAGACGCAAAAGGGAATACCGGCTGTGGCTGCCGCCCGCGCCAGTTTCGTCTCGCCATCGTGAGAGACCAGGCCCGCCAAGGCTGTCGGCGCGATAATTAGGGGCAAAGCATGGCGCTTGCCGAAGAGGGTGGTGCTAAACTCGCGCGCACCGTGGCCGGTCAACGCACAAGGCGCAATCTTCATCGCATCCAAGCTCTCGCGCAAAGCACGAATGGCGATCTCGTTCTCCGTACCGCGGTCGATGTACTCGAACAGACCCTTCGGCAGCTTGCGCCGCGCCAAGGCGCGATAATCATGAAAGTTCTGCGGTCGCATTGAGGTCCGTTCAGGCCGTCAGGACCCAGAGCACCTGCGCATCTTCCGGACCTTTCGAGGTCCAGACATGCTCGGTATTAGCGTCGTAATACATCGAGTCGCCCTCGCCCAGCTCCAGCGGCTCATAGAGCTTGCTATGGACGACTACCGTGCCCTTCAGGACCCAGATATAAATCTCAGCGTCTGACTTCGGCCAAACTTTGTACTCATCGGGCGAGCGAGCGACCACCTTGGTGAGGATCGGCGTGATGCGCTTGTTCTTCAGGTCCGAGCACAGCAGCTTGTTCTCGCAGCTTCCCGACAGATGCGGCTGGCCCATCCCAGCGCGCGTCACGCTACGGCGCCCAAGGAGGCTCGGAGGTTCTGTCGGGTCGCTTAGCATGGTTAGAACGTCCATGCCGAACCCGTTGGCAATGCGCTGCATCGTCGAAATAGTCGGAGATAACTCACCTCGCTCGATCTTCGAAAAAGCCGAAGTGGACACGCCGGAATGTTTGCTCGCCTGCTGCAGCGTCCAGCCGCGCTCCTTGCGTAGTGCCTGCAAACGCGCACCGACATCGATTTTCGGCGGTGGCGATGCGAAGGCGGCAGGCGTAAGCTGAAGACTATCGAGGTCGACATTCATGCTTCGCCGAGTGCTCCTTTAACTTGCAAGTTCTTAGAGCCATCGGCGAGAAGCTTGCGTCATCTTCTATAATTTAGGAGCCTCACACGTAGCATCCGGTCGTATGAGCTACCAGAGTGCTTGTACATTGAGAGACATTTTTCTCTTATCGGATAATTTTGGATCATGGTACATGCGTCATTGTGCTCGATGTGCTACCGCATAGCGTCAAGAGGTGGCTGTGTCTCACCGCCCCATCGCATAGAACTCGTCGTTTGCACGCATGTTCGTCGCGTTGGCCAGCCGGTTGGACATGGCAAAGAACGCGGCCACGGCCGCGATGTCCCAGATATCTGAATCCGTGAAATCGTGCTCCTTCAACGCAGCAATGTCGGCGTCGCCGACCTCATGGGCGCGCTGCGAGACCTTCAGCGCGTAATCCAACATGGCCATCTGGCGCGGCGTGATGTCGGCCTTGCGGTAGTTGATCGCAACCTGATCGGCGATGGTCGGGCTCTTGGCGCGGATGCGAAGGATGGCCCCATGCGCTACAACGCAATACTGGCACTGGTTCACGTTGCTCGTCGCCACCACGATCATCTCGCGCTCGGCCTTGGTCAGGCCACTTGGCCTGTCCATGAGCGCATCATGATAGGCGAAGAAGGCCCGGAACTCGTCCGGTCGGTGCGCTAGCGTGAGGAACACGTTCGGTATGAAGCCTGATTTTTCCTGCACGGCGACGATCCTTTCGCGGATATCGTCCGGCAATTCGCTGAGTTCCGGAACCGGAAAACGGCTGATGGCGGGTTTGCTCATGACTTCCTCCCTGAAGCGTCGCATTCCATTCTTCAGCCTGGACCATAGATAAGTCGTTCGCGCTGAGCCAGCATGGGTTGCGTTGGTGTTCCATTCGGTTGATGCCTCGGCTCTGAGGCGTCATAGAAGCGTCGCGCATCATCAAGCAGCATGACCCCGAAGAACGGGATCACTTCTGCGCCGGCCCATCAGCGAGAACGAAGCCGATCAAACCGGGCCAACCGAACTCTGGAAGGACAAGAGCATGACAGCCTATCCCAACACCCAGCTTCTCATTGACGGCGTTTGGCGCGACGGCAGCGAAGGCCGGACCATTGATGTGGTTGATCCCTCGAATGGCGAGGTGATCGGCACGGTCGCTCATGCCAGCCGCGCGGATCTCGACGCCGCTCTGGCTGCCGTCCAGAAAGGTTTTGAGATCTGGCGCGACGTCGGCGCATTTGATCGGTCCAAGCTGATGCGCAAGGCTGCCGAGCTGCTGCGCGAACGCGCCGGCGAGATCGCGCCGATCCTGACCATGGAACAAGGCAAGCCACTGGCCGAAGCCAAGGGCGAAGTGTTGGCTGCCGCCGACGTGATCGACTGGTTCGCCGAAGAAGCCCGCCGCACCTACGGCCAGATCATCCCCGCCCGCACCGCTGGTGTCACGCAGATGGCGATCAAGCTGCCGGTTGGTCCTGCCGCCGCCTTTACGCCGTGGAACTTCCCGATCAACCAGGTCGTGCGCAAACTGTCAGCCGCCATCGCGGCTGGCTGCTCCATCATCGTGAAGGCACCGGAAGAAACGCCGGCCTCGCCCGCAGCCCTCCTGAAGGCCTTCGTGGATGCTGGCATTCCCGCCGGCGTGGTGAACCTTGTTTACGGCGTGCCGTCCGAGATTTCGGAATACCTCATTCCGCATCCGGTGATCCGCAAGATCTCCTTCACCGGCTCGACCCCAATCGGCAAACATCTGGCGGCTCTCGCCGGCCAGCACATGAAGCGCGCGACGATGGAGCTTGGCGGCCATGCTCCGGCAATCGTCTTCGATGACGCGGATGTCGCTCAGGCAGCGAAGGTGCTGGGCGGCTCCAAGTTCCGCAATGCCGGTCAGGTCTGCGTGTCGCCAACCCGCTTCCTCGTGCAGGACAACGCCTACGACCAGTTCCTCGACGGCCTTGTCGATTACGCCAAGTCGATCCGCGTCGGCAGCGGCATGGAAGCCGACAGCCAGATGGGTCCGCTCGCCAACGACCGTCGCATTCCGGCGCTTGAAGAGCTGATCGCCGACGCCGTCCAGCAGGGTGCGGAAGTGAAGACCGGCGGCCGCCGCATCGGCAACAAGGGCAACTTCTTCGAGCCGACGATCATCGCCAACGCGCCGAAATCCGCCCGCATCATGAACGAAGAGCCGTTCGGCCCGGTCGCCATCGTCAACCGCTTCTCTACGCTGGACGAAGCCATCGACGAAGCCAACCGCCTCCCCTTCGGTCTAGCCTCCTATGCCTTCACGCGCTCGGCTGAAACAAGTCAGGCGCTTGGCCTGCGGATCGATGCCGGCATGACCACGATCAACCATCTGGGTCTCGCTCTGCCGGAAGTCCCCTTCGGCGGCGTGCGCGACTCCGGCTACGGCACGGAAGGCGGCTCAGAGGCGATCGAGGCTTATCTCGTCACGAAGTTCGTGACGCAGCTGACGGCCTGACGAGTAATGTGACCAGCTGCCGACCTAGCCGCCAGCAATCAGGTGGAGGGCGGACTTGCCGCCCTTCACCGCAGCCGGCGACAGCTTACGATCAAAGGTGGCGAGCTGCCGGCCATGCGCTTTGGCAAGTGCAAGCAGGTAGGTGTCGGTGACTTGCGCAGGCGTGGAGATATTTTCGGGATCTACGTGATGAGCCCCAACCAGGCTTACATCGTCGGACCAGAAATGGTGACCGGGTAATGTGTGGAATTTGCCAACGGCTTTTGCGACTTCAGCCGGTGAGCCCTGCCTGTTGGGATAGCGAGGATTACTGAGAATGCGTATTACGTCGTTCTCCGTAATGGGGCAGGTCGCAAAAGATGCAGCGCCGCTTGTCTGGAACCACCTTTGCGCTTCCTCATGCGCGATATGGAAGGTGTCAATGAGCGCGATAAGCACATTCACGTCGAGAAGATACGTCAAGGCAACTCGTCGCGCAGATCGTTCACCATCTCCAGGGTAACGGGAACTGCGTCAGGACGTGGTGTCAGCAGCGGTACACCGTTGCGTTCGCCTGTGAAGGCCGGCCGCCGCAATGAGCGGCGTGCAAGATCTGAGATGATCTCACCGAGGCTGCGATCCTGCTGTTCAGCCATGACTTCGGCCGCAGCCAAGACATCGTCATCAATCGTCAGCGTCGTGTGCATGACATTCCCGCTTTTAGGCCTACGCGGTTATATAGATCCAAGCTGATCTTCGCTCAATGGGTTACCATGTGGCTTGAGACCGTCCGTCTCTACGTGGAGCTTACCCCTCAACGATCAGTAACTCGCAAGTCACGCAGACCGGGTTCGTGCCACGCGTGATTTCGCCTTCGAAAATCGCGGCGTCGATGTCCACGATGGCGATGTCAAGCGCTGCTCTACCGGCTTCGACCCGCCCTTCGCGGATAAAAAGTTCCGATGCATAAGAGGCCATATGGGTGCCATCGGCGAAGTCGCAGCCGACGAGGCTGCCGATGCCATGCAACGTGCCGCTGGTTATGCCCGCGGACTTCGCTGCATCCTCCACCGCTGCATGGATGTCGGTGTTGGGCTTGATGCGAAGCAGAACACCCCGGTCCTCATCAGGCTGAACTACGCCGTTTGGCACGGGCGTCAGCAGCGTGAAGTTCGTTTCCGCGTCCTGTTGCTGGTCAAAGATCGCACCGGAAACAGCGTAGACCGTTGCCTCGACCTCTTCGGCAAACATCGCTTCATGCGGGATCAGATGGCCGGCGCCGCGGAAGCCGTCGGCGTGGACCCAGATGCCGTGGCAGTGGATAAAGGGTTTGCCTTGTCGGCGGCCGAAGGACATGACGAGGCTTTCCCCGAGCGCCACGCCATCCGGTTGCCGCGTATCGCTGTACCACGCCGCATGACTGTCGTCGGGACTCGGCGCCGGTATGACGTAGACCAAAGGCGCAAAGCTGCCGCCTTCGATCTCGATGACGGCGCTGTCGATCCCTTCAGAAGCAAGCGCTTGGGCGACGGCCTCCAGCACGGGCACGCCGGCTGCAAAGCGCAGGTTGAGGCGGCGCACCGAACAGGTCTCTGCCAACATACGCGGCTGGTCCGGAGTGCCGGGATGATGAATGGAACGCAGGCTCATTCGCGCACCATCAGGCCGGCCGATACGAAGCCGCCGTCCACCGCAAGGGTTTGGCCGTTGATGTAGCTCGCTTCATCCGAAACGAGGAATGCGACGGCATTGGCGATCTCGCGCGTCGTTCCGTATCGCTGTTGCGGAATGCGCTGGTGCCATTGCTGACGCACGTCGGGCGTGTGGTGGAGGTCGGTAAGCGGCGTGTTGACGGCGCCCGGTGCGACCGTGTTGACGCGGATATTGTCGGCGCCCCATTCGGTACAAAGGATGCGCGTGAGATGGCTAACGGCCGCCTTTGACGAGCCATAGCTCGCTCGGCCCTTATTGCCGAGCAGGCCGGATACCGAGCCGATGTTGACGACTGCACCCGGCATGCTGTTGGCCAGCCAGTAACGGGCAGCGGCACGCGCGACGATAAAGGTGCCGGTGAGATTGACGTCGATAATGCGGCGG
Organism: Phyllobacteriaceae bacterium UBA1059; assembly: GCA_002316345.1. GTDB lineage: Bacteria > Pseudomonadota > Alphaproteobacteria > Rhizobiales > Rhizobiaceae > Tianweitania. Next base: position 20,531 of record DCDI01000203.1, read on the forward strand.
AAGTCTTCGACCTTCATGTCGACGGCCGGTGTGTCCTGGCCGATGCCAGCACAGTTGACGACCGCACCAAGCGGGGCGCCATCTGCGGCACGTGCAATGATGGCATCTACTGCCGTTTCATCCGTGACGTTGGCTTCGTGGCCTTGATCGCCGGAAATGCCGAGCTTGTCGCAGGCTGCATCAAGAGCATCCTGTTTCAGGTCGAGCAGATGCACCTGCCAGCCGCGCGCATGCAGGACACCGGCGATGTCAAAGCCGATCCCGGAAGCGCCGCCGGTCACGACGACGCTTTTGAACTGAACTGTCATGCTTGATCCTCCTCAGGCGCTCAGCCGCTGCGGCGCTTCGTTGAGGTCGCCACGCTTTTCCAGCTCCTCGCGGATCAGCTTCTTGGCGATCTTCCCGTAGGCGGATTTCGGCATCTCCGGCCAGAAAACNNGAAAACATAACGCTTCGGCAGCTTGTAGCGGGCGACCTTGCCGTCGAGCCAAGCCGCCAATTCACCCGCCTCCACCTGCTCACCTGCGCGTGGCACGCAGACGGCAACGCCGACCTCACCCCACACCGGATCAGGCACGCCGAGGATTGCGACCTCTGAGATTGCGGGATGCTGCAGCAGCTTTTCCTCGACTTCGCGCGGATAAACGTTGGAGCCACCTGAGATGTACATGTCGGAAGCGCGACCGGTAATGTAAACGAAGCCCTGCTCGTCCATGTGGCCGAGATCACCGGTGCGGAACCAGCCATTGCGGAAGCTTTTCGCGTTGGCTTCCGGGTTCTGGTAGTAGCCGGCAAAGACGGCCGGTCCGATGGCGCAGATTTCACCGGTTTCGCCCTGCGCGACCTCGTTGCCTTGGTCGTCCTGGATCTCGACCTGCATGCCAGTACGCTCGAAGCCGCAGGTGCCGATGCGCGCATGCGGGCCGTCTTCCGCACTGTGCATGATCGGCGGCAGCACGGTTATGGCGCCTGTGACTTCGCCTAGCCCGAAATACTGTACCAGCACCTTGCCGAGCTTATTGAGCGCGCGCTTCTGGTCCTCACGATACATCGGCGCGCCCGCATAGATCACGTAGCGCAAGGAGGAGTGGTCGTAGCGATCGACCGCCGGGTCTTCGACCAGCATCTTAACGATGGTCGGAACGGTGAAGAGATTCGTCACCTTCCATTGCTCGACCAGCCGCCACAGCCCGTCGATGTCGAACTTCTCCGTCGGCAGCAGGATCGTGGTGCAGCCATGCGCGACCTGGCACAGCTGGTGCACGCCGGCGCCATGCGACAGCGGCGCGACCACGATCGAGCGGTCTTCATGCGTGGTGCCGGGGAAAAGATCGCCGTGATGGTTGTTGATCACAAAAGCCATTTGGCCATGCGTCAGGACGGCAGCTTTCGGCCGGCCCGTGGTGCCGGACGTATAGAAATACCAGCAGGGATCGTCGCGATCGACAGCGGCAGCCTTGACCATCTGACCGAGATTGCGCGCGACGATCGCGTCATAATCCTCACCGAAGCCTGCCTCGCCGATGGCGATGAATTGCTGCAAGGCTGGGCTGGCATTCCATGATGCTTCAGCATGTCCGGCAAAAGCAGCCTGGCAGATCATCAGCGATGCGCCTGAGGATTGCGCAAGATAGGCGACTTCATCAGGCGTCTGGCGGAAGTTGGTCGGTACCCAGACCGCGCCGACCCTGAAGGCCGCGAACATGGATTCGAACATCTGGTTGCAGTTCGATGACTGCACCAGAATGCGGTCGCCTTGTCTGACGCCGAACTCGTGCACGAGTGCATAGGCCATGGCGTTGACGCGCGCTTCCATCTCGCGCCAGGACCATTGCCGATCCGCCCAAACGAAGCCGACGCCATCGCCAAGCCGGCGTGCTTGCTGGCTAAGAAAGGTAGCAAGGTTCATGACGCGGGTGGTGCAAGGCGTCACACCGCCCTTCGGATCATCCGCAAGGTTTACGTCGGGCACGCTCATTTCACGCGCTCCAGGATGGAAACGAAGTTCGAAACGGCCGCGCCACCCATGTTGAACACGCCGGCGAGCTTGGCGTCCGGCACCTGAATGCCGCCCGCCTCGTTCATCAGCTGCATGGCCGCCATGACATGCATGGACACGCCGGTCGCGCCGATCGGATGGCCCTTCGACTTCAAGCCCCCTGAAGGATTGACCGGCAGCCGTCCTCCTTTGGCGGTCGTCCCCTCGCGCACGACCTTGTAGCCCTCGCCCTGCGGTGCGAGCCCCATCGCCTCATATTCGATCAGTTCGGCGATGGTAAAGCAGTCATGCGTTTCCACAAAGGATAGATCGTCCAACGTCACGCCGCCCTGCTCCAGAGCCTTGCGCCATGCCGCGCGTGGCCCATCGAAGGCCAGCACGTCGCGGCGACGGCTGAGCGCGAACACGTCGTTGACATTGGCGCGGGCTCGGAAGCCGATCGCGCGGTTCAAACCGGCCGCCGTTTCCTCGTCCGCCAGCACGAGCGCCACGGCACCGTCGGAAACGAGCGAGCAATCGGTGCGCCGCAACGGTCCGGCCACGCGCGGGTTTTTGTCCGAAACCTGGTTGCAGAAGTCGAAGCCAAAATCCTTGCGCATGTGCGCATAGGGATTGTTGACGCCGTTGGCGTGGTTCTTGGCCGCGATCATCGCGAGTTCTTCCGAACGGTCGCCATAGCGCTGGAAGTAGTTCTGCGCGATGCGGCCGAAAACGCCGGCAAAGCCGCCTTCAACATCGGCTTCTTCCTTGCGATAGGAGCCGCCGAGCAGGATGTCGCTAACGCGTTCGGTGGGCACCGCAGTCATCTTTTCGGCACCCACGACCAGCGCGATGCGACCGGGTCCGGACTCGATGAAGTCCATGGCCGTGTAGATCGCCGACGAGCCGGTCGAGCAGGCGTTTTCCAGCCGCACAGATGGAACGGCGGCCAGACTGCCTTCCACCATGCCGACCAGCGCGCCCTGGAATTCCTGTTTTGAAAAGCCCCCATTGAGGACGCCGACAAAGATGCCGTCCACGTCTTCGGCTCCAACGCCCGCATGGTCCAGCGCCGGCGCGACAACGGACGCCATCAGCGCTTCCGTGTCAGAAAATTCGGTCTTGCCGAACTGCGAATGGGACCAGCCCACGATCTGTGCCTTGCTCATAGCGATGCCCTTCTCCCTGCAAGTCGTTGCGGTGCTGCGTTTCGTGCCTTAGGCCGCTTGTCTGCCCGTTCCCGGTCGATCATGCGCGCCAATTTGCATTCGATGCGCGCTGCTTCTTCGCGCAGAATGGAAGCCAATTCGCTTTGCCGTGGCTCCTGCACACGGCTGTCGATGGCAGCCAGGCTGATGGCGCCGGCGAGCCGGCCATCCGGGAAGCTTAGCGCCACGCCAATGCCCCAGGAATTGGCGAAGATCATGCCGGGATTAACGGCATAGCCCTTCATGCGCGTGCGGTTGAGTGCTGCACGAATGTTCGGTAAGGGCACTTCAGCGAAGCCGGTGGCGAGTTCATCCGCGTTGCGCGCCAGCACCTCTATCACCTCGGCATCATCGAGGGTGGCAAGCATCGCGAGCGAGCCGGCGCCGATCCCCAGCGGATGCTCGAAGCCTTTCAGCAGCGCGTGGGTGCGGATGGGGTAGGTACCCTCTTCCCGGTGTAGGCAGATCGAATGCGTATCGCGGCGGATCGACAAGAAACTGGCATCGCCCGTTTGTCGGGAAATGCGGATCAGGCTTTCCATCGACATTTCCAGTAATCCGAAGCGCGGCGCTGCGAAGGAGCCCAGCACATAGGCTTCCTCTCCGAGGTAATAGCGGCGCTCCACCTCGTCCTGATCGACCATCTTCGCGCGCATCAAAGCGAGCAGCAGACGCCGCGTCGTCGCCTTGTTGAAGCCGCTGCGGCTGACGATCTCGTTGAGCGACATGCCCTCTTCCGAGCTTCGCCCGACAAGCGACAGCAGCTTCAGCGCCCGGTCGACGCTCTGCGAGCCGGTGATGTCGCTCGCCTCACTCAATGCGGCACCGGAACCGTGCAGCTCTGCCCGCCATCGACCGGCAAGCAGACGCCATTGATGAATTTGGCCTCGTCAGACGCCAGGAACAGCGCGGCATGCGCAATGTCCCACGCGTCGCCCATCTTGCCTCCTGGCAGGGCGGCATTGCGCGCCACGACCATCTCTTCGGCGGAAGCATATTGCGATGAAATCTGCTTGTAGATCAGCGGCGTATCGATCAGGCCGGGCACCACACAGTTGGCGCGAATGCCCTGCCCGGCATACTGGATGGCGATCGCCACCGTGGCTTGGTTCACGGCGGCCTTGGTCGCGTAGTAGGCAAAATAGGGATAGCCGGTCCACCGCATGGCGGCCAGCGAGGAAATGTTGACGATCGCCCCGCCGCCCGCTTCCAGCATCTGTGGAATGACGGCTTTCGCCGTACGATAAACGGAGCCGAGGTTGAGGTCGACGGATTGCTGAAAGCGCACCTCATCCAACTCGACCTCCCNNGCACCTCATCCAACTCGACCGGACCCGCCATGTGGGTCACGCCGACATTGTTGTGCAGGACAGTTATCGCACCAAAGGCGACACGCGCCTGCGCCACGGCGTCTTCGATCGAGGCGAGCTTCGTGACATCGGCCGCGATCGCGATAGCCCGCCCACCCTCGTTTTTGATGATGCCAGCTGTTTCCTCTGCCGCCGCCACATCCAGATCGACGCAGGCCACGGCAGCACCTTCGCGGGCATAAAGCACTGCGGCGGCCTTGCCGTTGCCCCAACCCGGCCCGGCGGACCCGGCGCCGAACACAATGGCGGTCTTGTTCTTCAAGCGGTCTGCCACTTGGTCCTCATTTCCAGGAAAGTTGGCCGCCGCCTCAGATCGAAGCGGAGACCGTTGTCGCGCAGTGATCAGGTCAGGCTGGTGCCGACGGCCTTTTCCAGGATGCCCCAGGCTTCATCGCCGAACTTGCCCTTCCATTCCGAATAGAAGCCGGCATCCTTGAGCTTGGCGCGGAATGCGGCCTTGTCCGGATCGGTGAAGGTCATGCCGAGCTTTGTCAGCTCTTCGCGGACCGTGTCATTGAGCTTGGCCGTATCGGCGCGCTGCTCGTCAGCCTTGCCGTTGAGGTTCTTGGCGACGATCTCGCGCAGGTCTTCCGGAAGCGCTTCCCAAGAGCGCTTGTTGGCCAGGAACCAGAAGCCGTCCCACATGTGGTTGGTCATGGCCACATTCTTCTGGACTTCGTAGAGCTTGGCCGTGGAAGCGATCGCGAGCGGGTTTTCCTGGCCATCCACCGTGCCGGTGGACAATGCAGTGTAGACTTCCGCGAAGTTGATGGTGGTCGGAGCCGCGCCGAAGGCCGTGAACATGGACTGCCAGAGCGGGCTTGGCGGAACACGGATCTTGAAGCCCGACAGATCGTCCGGCGTGTTGATCGGCTTGCTCGAGCTGGTGATCTGGCGGAAGCCGTTGTCCCAGATCTTTTCCATGGGCACCAAGCCCTTCTTCTCGATCTCGGCACGCGCATAGGCGCCGAGTTCGCCGTCCATGGCCTTCCAAACGGCAGCATAATCCGGGAAAGCAAAGCCGATGCCCGAGATCGCGGCGTTCGGCACCAAGGTCGACAGGATCAACGGCGACAGCGAGAAGAACTCGGTCGCGCCGGATCGAAGCTGCGTCAGTGTTTCCGTGTCGTTACCAAGCTGGCTCGACGGAAAGACGTTGATCTGCAGCCGGCCGCCGCTTTCTTCCAGGATCTTGTCCGTGGCTTCCTTCAAACGAATGTTGAGGGGATGCGTGGTCTGCAGGTTGTTGGCGAACTTGTACGTGAACTCGGCAGCGTTGGCTCGGGTGTGGAATGCTGCACCCAATGCAAGCGTACCCGTCCCCAACAGCATGGTGCGGCGATTGATGATCATGTCGTTCAGTCTCCTCCTTGATTGAACTTGGCAGATTGTTCGCTAGGCTCGGCGCCTTACAGGAAGGCGAGCGAGAACCAGGGTACGGCAGCGATTGCCAGCAGCCCGAGAACCAGCGCGCCGATATAGGGCCAGATCGCGACCATCGCTTCGTCGGGTGACACATTGCCGACCTTGCAGGCGATATAGAAGCCAACGCCGATCGGCGGCGCCATCAAGCCGATATTCATCGCGGTCACGATCACCATCGAATAATGGATGTCATTGATGCCCAGCGCGCGGGCAATCGGAAACATGATCGGCGCCAGCAGTACGATTGCCGGCAGGCCCTCCAGCACGCAGCCGAGCAGCATGAAGAGGCCGATCGAAAGCAGCATGAAGGTGAACCAGCCGCCCGGCAGGTTGCTCATCGCGTCGCGCAGATGGAAAGCGAAGCCAGTCTGCGTCAGCGCCCAAGCCATGGCTGCCGCGGTTCCCAGGATCAGCAGGATAGCGCCCGACATCGCGGCGGTTTCCACCAGCATGCTGTAGATGCGGCGCGGCGAAATCCCGCCGTAAAGCACCATGCCGATGACGAAGGCGTAAAGCACGGCGATGGTCGAGACTTCCGTCGCAGTCGCAGCACCGCTGGCCACTGCGCTGCGGATGATGAAAGGCAGAACGAGGGCGGGTGCTGCAAGCAGCGCCACCTTCAGGATGGTCTTTCCCGAAGCGCGCTTGATGCCTTCCATGCTTTCATGCCGGGCCTTGAAGCGGGCCAGAATGGCGAGCGCGACCAACAACACCATGGCGATCGCAAAGCCGCTGGTGAAGAGGGCTGCAATGGACACCCCGGCAACCGAACCCAACACGATCAGCACGATCGAAGGCGGCACGGTATCGGCCATGGCGGCACCGGTCGCCAGCAGCGCGATCATCTCACTCGGCTTGTGGCCCCGCCGCTTCATTTCCGGAAACAAGGCCGGCGCGACGGTTGCCATGTCAGACACCTTTGAGCCGGAAATGCCGGACACCAGGAACAGCGAGCCGAGCAGCACATAAGACATGCCGGCCTTCACATGGCCGAGCAGTGACGCGAGAAAATCGACGATCGCCTTGCCCATGCCCGTGGCATCCAGGATGCAGCCAAGCAGCACGAAGACCGGCACGGAAAGAAGGATCAGGCTCGACATGCCCTCATCGATCCGGCTCACCATGACAACCAGCGGCATGGACGTCGTAAACGACAGGAACAGCAGCGTCGCGATGCCGAAGCAGAAGGCGATCGGTACGCCGAGCGCCAGGCAGAGTGCGGCGCCGCCCACGAGGAAGATCACGATATTGGCGTCGCCCAGACCTTTCAGCGTCGGCGACAGGAACCAAAGGACGGCGCAGATTGCGATGACGAACGCGGCTGACGCCAGCACGTCGACCAGCCGCGACGTACGGAAAAGCCGCACCACCAACAGGCCCAGCATCAGCGCCATGCCAACAGCGATCGCCGAGACACGGTATCCGACGGGAATGTTGAGGGCGGACGACGTGATGTCCATTTCGCCCACCGCATATTCATAGGAATGTGGTAGGAGAACAATCAGGAACGCCCCCATTAGGACAACGCCGAACGTCTCTACGAATTCGCGCCGCCGTTCCTGCATACGCGACAGGAACAACGTGAGCCGCAGATGCTCGCTGCGATCCACCGCGATCGCGGTACCGAGCATGGCCAGCCAAAGAAAGGCAATGGAGGAGGCTTCATCGACCCAGACGATGGGTCGGTTGAAGAAATAGCGCGAGACGACGCCGGTCAAAAGCATGCCGATGATCGCAATCAGCAGCACTGCCGCGATTGCCTCGATCGGCCGCATGAAAGCGGAGCCGGGCGTGGCTTCCAGCGACTCGGACGGAACGGTGAACTCGTCCGTTGCCGGAACAGCGGCTGTACTCATGATCATCCTCCCCTGTCGTCGACCGGCGGAGATCAGGCGTAAAACGCCATTCGATCTCAGCCGCTCCTCCCAGTGCGACATAGTCGTGATCTCAGCCGTCCTCACAGCTGCAATCAGTCCAGAATACAGATCGCCTCCGCAAACAGCTTGCAAGAGGATTTCTTAAATTATTGTTTTCGATTGAATTTTCGCAATTGCAAAGATCCACAATGTGGACCTCATTAAGTCGGAGTACCGCGCGTTAGGTTGAGCAGTTGGCAATCGACCAATTAAGTGAGTCTGATCTGCCAAATTTGATATCCGACATCAGCTGTGGGTTGCTTAAATGATAAGCATTGCACATCCTTGACTTCATTATAGGCTCTATCTAACGATCTCGGCAAAACCATGCTGGGGAACAAACCATGTCTAGCAAGATCCTTATGTCTCGGCGCGGGGTGCTCGCCTCCGGCCTGGCACTCGGCGCATCCGCCTGGATCCCGTCCGCTCGCGCCGCAGCGCCGATCAAGGTCGCCGGCATCCACGGCTCACCAGTGGAGAACGCGTGGAACTCGGTGTTGCATAAGGCGCTGCAGGACGCTGCGTCCGAAGGCGCGATCGAGTATGTCTTTTCTGAAGGCGTATCGGGCCCGGATTATCCCCGTGCCATGCGCGAGTACGCTGAGCAGGGCGCCAAGCTGATCATTGGCGAGACCTTCCCGGTTGAGAAGCAGGCGCGTGAGGTGGCTGGCGACTACCCGGAAACGGCCTTCGTCATGGGTTCGAGCGGCAAGGAAGCCGGCGACAATTTCGGCGTGTTCGGAACCTGGAACTTCGATGGTGCCTATCTCGCAGGCATGCTGGCCGGCAAGATGACGAAGACCAATGTGGTCGGTTCCGTTGGCGCCATGCCGATCCCGGAAGTCAACATGCTGATCAACGCCTTCGGTGAAGGCGTGAAAGCGGTGAACCCGGAAGCCAAGCATCTCGTCACCTTCATCGGCACCTTCTTCGATCCGCCGAAGGCGCGCGAAGCTGGGCTGGCTCAGATCGAAGCCGGTGCGGACATTCTGTTTGGCGAGCGGATCGGCACGGCCGACGCCGCCAAGGAGCGCGGTATCAAGGCAGTCGGCTCCCTCATCGACTACACGCCGCGTTACCCGGATACCGTTTTCGCCAACGCGCTGTGGGGCTTCCGCCCGGTGCTCAATGCGGCCATCGCAGACGTCGCAGCCGGCAAGCCGGTTGGCCGCGACTACACCGCCTATGGCCTGATGAAGGAAGGCGGCAGCGACATCGTGTTCGTGAAGGGTGTTGCATCCGCCGAAGCGGAAGCCGCGATGGAAGCCAAGCGCGCAGAGATCAAGGCAGGCACGTTCGAAGTGCCAAGGATCATGGACGAGCCAAAATAACGCGCTCGCAATGAATGATGATGCCACGTCACTGGCTGAGGCGATCCGAGAGGGTCGCCTCAGTGCCATGGAAGCCATGCAAGCGGCACTCGCTGCTGCTGAGCGTCGCTCCGATCTCGGCGCGATCGTCCACCTCGACCGAGACCTTGGATCGAACGCAGCTAAGGCGGCGGACGCGCTGCTTGCCAAGGATGCGGCTGGCGATCGTCCGTTCCTCGGCGTGCCCAGCTTAGCCAAGGATCTCGGCGGACCGTTCAGCGGCCTTCCCGTCGCGGCCGGATCCGACATGATCGACAGGCAATCGGCCCAATTGGATTCCGATCTCGCCGCGCGTCTTCGCAACGCAGGCCTTTGCTTCTTCGGCCTCACCACCGTTCCGGAACTGGGCCTGTCGCTGTCCAGCGAGCCAGCGACCGGTCCTATGTGCCGCAATCCGCTTGATACCGCCCGGACCCCAGGCGGCTCCTCCGGGGGTGCGGCTGCCGCTGTGTGCGCCGGTATCGTTGCGATCGCACATGCCACCGACGCAGGCGGATCGATCCGAGTGCCAGCGGCCTGTTGCGGCCTCGTTGGACTGAAGGCGACACGTGGCGCCATGCCCGGCGGGCCAGGCTTTGGCAATCACCTCGGCGGCATCGTCAGTGAGCTTGCTCTTTGCCGCTCGGTTCGCGATCTCGACACGATTTTCCACTTTGCCAGCGGTGCAGCGCGCGGACCCTTTGCCGATCCGCATCTACATGCGGCACAGACAGGCGCGCTGCGCATCGGTGTGCTCACCGACTTTGGTACCACCTTCCCCATTGATCCCCAACGCGCCACTACGATCGAAGCTGCGGCAACGTCACTCGAAGCCGATGGCCACACCCTTGTTCCGATCGCCTGGAGCAAAGTCGAGAAAGCCGTCTCCGCAAGCGGCACGGCGCTTGGCGACATCATCGCCGTCAATCTCGCCAACTATGTCGATGCGGCAGAGCTCGATGCTGAGAAAGCCGAGCGCCTCACCCGCGCCTTCATCCGCAGGGGTCAGGCACTATCCGGCCAGGCACTGTGGGCCTCGCTCGACGCTGGCATCCACGCCAGCCGCGCGCTGTGGGACATCTTCGAGGATGTCGATTGCCTCCTCACGCCCATGCTGTCCAGCGCGCCGCTTCCGCTTGGCTCCTTCCCGTTCGACCATGATGAGACGGAACTGCAGATCAGGCGCATGACCGCGTTTGCGCCGCTTGCAGCACTGGCCAACATAACGGGTTTCCCTGCGATCACCCTACCCTTCGGCGCCGATGCAAACGGCCTGCCGCTGCCGATCCAGATCATGGCGCCCATGGGTCATGACCTGCTCCTGCTTGCGCTTGCTGCACGTCTAGAGCAAGAGGAGCGCTGGCAGCACCGCTTCCCCGTGGCAAATTGATAACGCATGAGCAAACCGGTTCTTGAAATCGTCAGCGTCAGCAAGCGGTTCGGACCGACGCTTGCCAACGACAACATTTCTTTATCGCTCGCTCAGGGTGAGATCGTCGCGCTGCTGGGCGAAAACGGCGCTGGCAAGACCACGCTGATGAGCATCCTGTTCGGCCATTACATGGCCGACGAGGGCTGCGTTCTGGTGGATGGCCAAGAGCTGCCGCAGGGCAAACCGCGTGCGGCTATTCGTGCCGGGATCGGCATGGTCCATCAGCACTTCGCACTGGCACCTAACCTCACCGTGCTGGACAACGTCATAACCGGCACGCAAAGCCTGTGGTCGCCAAAATTGCGCCGCAGCGAGGCGCGCGCCAAGCTTCTGGCGATCTCCGAACGCTTCGGCCTTAAGGTCGATCCCGACGCCCGTCTCGGCGACCTGTCTGTCGGCGAGCAGCAGCGCGTCGAAATCCTCAAGGCGCTCTACAACGAAGCCCGCATCTTGGTTTTCGACGAGCCGACGGCCGTTCTGACCCAGACGGAATCCGAGCGGCTGTTCGCGACGCTGAAGGACATGGCCGCGCAGGGCCTGTCGCTCATCTTCATTTCTCACAAGCTGGACGAGGTCATGTCTGCCGCAGACCGCGTCGTGGTTCTGCGCGGCGGTCGGCACGTAGCGGAACGCAAGACCTCTGAAACCAGCAAGTCCGAACTGGCCGAACTGATGGTCGGCCGCACGGTGACCCGTCCCGTGCGCGAACCATCCACACCCGGCGAACTGGTGCTGGAAGCCGCCGCCGTGACGATTCGGTCTGAGGGCGTCGACCAGCTGAAGGCCGTCGACTTTCGGCTTCATGCTGGCGAAGTGTTGGGCATCATCGGCGTGTCCGGCAACGGCCAGCACATGCTCGCGCAATTACTCTCCGGCACCCGGTCAAAGACGGAAGGCGACCTTCTGCTCTACGGCAAAGCCGTGGACAACCTGTCGGTCGCCGATGTCGTTTCAGCTGGCATCGGCCGCATTCCGGAAGACCGAAACAAGGAAGGCGCCATCGGTGAAATGGCGATCTGGGAAAACGCCATCCTCGAACGGGTCAAGGCTTTCTCCAGAGGTGGCCTCGTCGATCGCAAGGCGGCCATCGCTTTTGCTCAGACGATCATCTACCGCTTTGACGTCCGCGGCGGCGCTCCGACAAGCCGTATCCGTCTGCTGTCCGGCGGCAACATGCAGAAGCTGATCCTCGGCCGTAACCTGATCGATCGCCCGCGCATCTTGCTCGCCGCGCAACCGGCCCGCGGCCTGGACGAAGGGGCCGTCGCCGCGGTTCACGAGCGCATCCTCGAAGCCAGGCGGCAAGGCACGGCCGTGCTTCTGATCTCGGAGGACCTGGACGAGGTCATGGCCTTGGCCGACCGCATCCAGGCAATCGTCGGCGGCAGGCTTTCACCAGCGATTGCCGCCGAAGAGGCGTCCGCGCGCAAACTTGGACTGATGATGGCCGGCGAATGGACGACGGAGGTGCCGCATGCGGTTTGAGCGGCGAGAACACCGGCCGATCGCGCTCGTGATCGCCACACCCCTAATCGCGATCGCCGCCGCCCTTGTTCTGGCTGGCATCCTGATCGCCATCGCAGGCGCTCCGGTGTTGGAAGCCTATTGGCTGATCCTGAGAAGCGCCTTCGGCTCGCGTCTTTCGGCAACCGAAACGCTGACCCGCGCCACCCCCTTGATCCTGACCGGCCTTGCGGCGGCGGTAGCGTTCCGGGCGCGCCTTTGGAACATCGGCGCGGAAGGACAGCTCTATCTCGGCGCCATCACCGTCGCCTGGGCCAGCTCACAGTTTTTGGGCGATCTTCCGGCGATCTTGCAAATCCCTCTGCTGCTCCTGCTGGGCGCGATTGCCGGCATGATCCTTTTGCTGGTGCCGCTTTGGATGCGGCTGCGCTTCACCGTCGATGAGGTGGTGACGACCCTGCTCCTCAACTTCGTTGCCGTGCTGCTCGTTTCGATGCTGATCGACACCGTACTCAAAGACCCCATGGCCTTCGGCTGGCCGCAGTCGCAAGCGGTCGCCGATGCCGCCATGCTGCCGAAACTCCTGGCCCGCTCACGCCTTCACCTAGGCCTGGGGATCGCCGTTGCGCTGGCCTTCGTGCTTGCCTTCGTGCAATCGCGAACCGTGTTCGGCATGCAGTCCCGTGCCGCCGGTCTCAACCCGGAAGGCGCGGTCTTTGCGGGCGTGCCGCTTGGACGCACCCTCGTCATCGTCGCCTGCATATCCGGCGGTCTCGCGGGCCTCGCTGGCGCCGTCGAGGTCATGGGCGTGCAAGGCTATGTGACCACCGAACTGTCGCCCGGCTTCGGCTATTCCGGCATCGTCGTTGCGATGCTCGCCAACCTCAATCCCCTCGGCGTCGTGCTGGCAGCCCTGTTCACCGCCACGATGTTCGTCGGCGCCGACGGGATGAGCCGCAGCCTCGGCATTCCCAGCTACATCGCCGACGTCATCGTCGCTCTGTCCTTGCTGACCATGCTCGTCGCCGTTTTCTTTACGCAATACAGGATCCGCCGATGAGTGCCGCTTTCGACATCATCGCCTCGGCGGGTCTGTGGGCGGCAGTCCTTCGCATCGCCACGCCGCTGATCCTTGGCACGCTGGGGGCACTTCTGTGCGAACGCGCCGGCGTGCTGAACCTCGGCATTGAAGGCATCATGACCTTCGGCGCGATGATCGGCTGGCTATCGGTCTACAACGGCGCGGATCTCTGGACCGGCTTTCTGATTGCAGCCTTAGCCGGCGGCTTGTTCGGCCTGCTGCATTCGCTGCTGACCGTGACGCTCGGCCTGTCGCAGCATGTGTCCGGCCTCGGCGTAACCCTGTTTGCCTCCTCGTTCAGCTATTACGTCTTCCGCCTGGCCGTACCGGTGGCCGGCACCCCGCCCACCATCACGCCGTTCCAGCCGATCGCTATCCCGGGCTTGAGCGACCTCCCCTTCATAGGCCCGGCCTTCTTCTCTCAAACGACCCCGACGTATTTCGCGATTATCCTCGCCCTCGTCCTCGCTTATGCAATCTTCCGCACCCCTCTGGGCCTCGCCATCCGCATGACCGGCGAGAACCCGCACGCGGCTGAAGCGCAGGGCATCAACCCGATGGTTGTGCGGTACGGCGCCGTCATCGTCGGCAGCGCGCTGATGGGCATGGCCGGTGCTTTCCTCACGCTGTCCGCCTTCAACAGCTTCTTCCCGACCATGGTGCAGGGACGCGGCTGGATCTGCATCGCGCTGGTCGTGTTCGCTTCCTGGCGTCCCCTGAGAGCCCTGCTCGGAGGCCTGTTGTTTGCCTTCTTCGATGGCTTCCAGCTGCGCCTGCAAACCGTGCTTGGCGGGGCTGTGCCCTACCAGCTCTTCCTGATGATCCCCTACATCCTGTCCATCGTGGCGCTTGCGCTGATGGCTAGGCGTGCCCGTGTTCCGCAGGCGCTGATGCAACCCTATCGGCGCGGCGAGNNAGCCTCTAGGAGTTTCCCATGTTCGACCTGATCGTCCGCAACGCCAATCTGCCCGATGGCCGGCAAGGTATCGACATCGGCCTAGCCGGCGGCAAGATCACTGCGATCGAGAAGAGCCTGCCGGCCTCGGCCGGTCAGAAGATTGATGCCACCGGCAGGCTGGTCAGTCCCCCACTTTGCGACCCGCATTTCCACATGGATGCGACGCTCTCTCTCGGCCTGCCGCGCATGAATACCTCCGGCACGCTTCTGGAAGGCATCGCGCTTTGGGGCGAGTTGCGGCCGCTGCTGACCAAGGAAGCCCTCGTGGAACGCGCACTTCGCTATTGCGATCTGGCCGTCAGCCAGGGCCTTCTCTTCATTCGCAGCCATGTCGACACGTCCGACCCGCGTCTTGTTACGGCCGAGGCTTTGATCGAAGTTCGCGAGCGCGTTGCGCCTTACATCAAGCTGCAACTCGTCGCCTTCCCGCAGGACGGCTATTACCGTGCGGCAGACGGTGAGACGTCCCTGCAGCGCGCCCTCGACATGGGCCTCGACATCGTCGGCGGCATTCCGCATTTCGAACGCACCATGGACGAAGGCCGCCGGTCGCTCGAAGCTCTGTGCCGGATCGCGGCCGATCGCGGTCTGCCCGTCGATATCCATTGCGACGAAACCGACGACCCATTGTCACGCCACATCGAAACCCTGACCGCCGAAACGGTGCGCTTCGGTCTGCAAGGTCGCGTCGCCGGCTCGCACCTCACTTCCATGCATTCCATGGACAACTACTACGTCTCGAAGCTCATCCCGCTGATGGCGGAAGCCGAGATCAACGTGATCGCGAACCCGCTGATCAATATCATGCTGCAGGGCAGACACGACACCTACCCGAAGCGTCGCGGCATGACCCGTGTGCCAGAACTGATGCGAGCAGGGCTCAACGTTTCCCTGGGCCAGGACTGCACGATGGACCCGTGGTACTCGATGGGCTCCGGCGACATGCTGGAAGTCGGCCACATGGCCATCCACGTCGCGCAGATGGGCGGCATAGAGGACAAGAAGAAGATCTTCGACGCGCTGACCATCAATTCCGCGAAGACCATGGGCCTCGAAGGCTACGGGCTTGAAGTCGGTTGCAATGCCGACCTCATCATCCTGCAGGCGGCCGATATCATCGAAGCGCTGCGGCTGAAGCCGACACGTCTCGCCGTCATCAAGAGCGGCAAGGTCCTCTCCAAGAGCGCGCCTCGCATCGGCGAGCTCTTCCTTGATGGACGCCCGGCCAGCATCGATCCCGGCCGGGACTATGTTCCTGCGGGTTGAGGTCAAGTTGGCAGCGATCCACCTCGTCGCTGCAGATCTCCAAAGCTCAGCCAAATTTGCCAGAACGGCGTGACGCTACTCACACGTAGCGATTGACCACGTTTTCCAGCCATTCCTGCTTGCCGGAACGCGGCTGCGGCTGGAGGTTGTCCTTGGTCACACGCGCGGCCACGTCTTC
>DCDI01000158.1 GCA_002316345.1 Phyllobacteriaceae bacterium UBA1059
GCCAGCACGTTGTTGACCGGGCCGCGCCGCTTGTCGTGCCCGATGCCCGTCTCGACACTCTGCTGAAGCACAATCAAGCCATTGGCGACATCGGTGTGGTCGCTTATCTGGGCGTGCCGCTCACCCTGCCCGATGGAGAAGTGGTCGGTGCACTGGCAGCCATCGACGGCAAAGCCCGCTCCTGGTCCGACGCGGACATGCGCCGCCTGCGCTCGATCGCACGTACGGTCGAGAAGGAGATGGAGGTTCGAATTTCCGAGAGCCGGTGGCGGACCCTCTTTGCCAGTTTGCAGGAAGGTTTCGTTCTCGGCCGGGTCGTCCGGGATGCTGCGGGGCAGATCCTCGACTGGCGCTACGAGGAGGTCAACGCCGCTTGGTACGATCTTGTCGGCATGCCGCAAGGAAGCGCAATCGGGCGCACCATCCGCCAGATTTTTCCTGGCATCGAGGATGAATGGGTCAACGAGTTTGCCAATGTCGTGGAAACTGGCAAGGTGGTGCGTTTTACCCGGCAAGTTGGCGTTCTTGACCGCTGGTACGATGGTGTGGCGCAGCCGATCGGCTCCGACCGCTTCACGGTGATCTTCCTGGAAGTCACTAACCGTATCGCACACGAGCGCCGTCAAGCCGCGCTCCTGCAGCTCGGTGACAAGCTCAGGGACGTCCGCAGCGTGTCTGACATCACGCTGGCGGCGGCCCAATGCGTGGCATCAGGGCTCGCCGTTGAACGCGTCGGCTTCGGCCCGGTTGATGAGCTATCGGAGACAGTAGACGTTCCTGTAGACTGGTGCGCGCCGGGCGTCACAAGCGTGGCTGGCAAGCACGACTTTCGCTCGTTCGGTTCATACATCGCGGACCTGAAACGCGGCGACACTGTCGAGATTGAGGATGTCGAAAGCGATCCAAGGACTCGCGAGAACCTGCATTCATTCGCAGCAATCGGAACGCGATCGTTGTTGAACCTTCCCATCATGGAAGGCGGGCGTCTCGTTCTGATCGTGTTTGCGCACGCACGGACGCCTCACAGGTGGACAACGGACGAACTGCAGTTCGTGCGGCAAATCGGTGACCGAGCTCACGCGGCCATTGCTCGCATTCAGGCTGAGGAGACCCAGCGGATTCTCAACGGGGAGCTGTCGCACCGTCTGAAAAACACTTTTGCGATGGTGCAGGCAATCGCTACCCAGACGCTGAAGGCTGTTTCGGAGCGCGATGCCGTTGACGCTCTTAGCCAGCGTCTGCGCGCATTATCGCATGCCCATGACGTGTTGATGCAGCAAAGCTGGTCGTCAGCTCGCTTGCAGGATGTCGCAAATGCCGTCCTTCAGGTCTTTGAGGCTGGTAACCGCTTTGTTCTTACAGGACGCAACATTCAGATTGGGCCTAGAGCAACGCTCTCTCTGTCGCTACTGCTGCATGAACTTGGCACCAACGCGGTCAAATACGGCTCTCTATCGGTACCGCAGGGAAGGGTGGAGATCGAGTGGAAGGTCTGTCCTCGGGATGGTGAGGGCGACGAATTCCATCTTGTTTGGCGTGAGCGGGATGGGCCAGCACCGTCTCAACCAAGCGGCCGCGGGTTTGGCTCACGCATCATTCGTATGGGCTTGATTGGAACAGGCGGCGTCGAGCTCAGTTACGAACCAGAGGGCTTCCAGGCTGCGATGAGTGCATCGCTGTCGCAGATGCAGCAGGCGTGACCCAAATGGCGAACAGTTCAATGGAGACACCGGCGACTGACCGGGCGATCGTGCTCGTCATCGAGGACGAGCCGGTTCTTCGTATCGACGTTATAGACATGCTGGAAGATGACGGCTTTCAGGTGGTAGAAGCCACCAGCGTCGAGAACGCGATTGCGATTCTGGAGACGCGCTTTGACATACGCATCGTCTACATGGATTTGGATATGCCCAGGGGGGTTGACGGGATTAAGATCGCCGCGGCCATCCGAGACCGATGGCCTCCGATCGAGATCGTCCTGACCGCGTCGAGAGTCGACGGGGCACGCATCCAGTTGCCTGCTCGTACGAAATTTTTCGCCAAGCCTATTGACCCTTCACAGGTGATGGGCGCCATGCGCACGTTTGCGCGAGAGACTTAAGGCCCCAAATCCTGAGCCGAGTGGAAGTCGGGACCTGCGATCTCATGGCACTGTATAGACTTTCAACCAGGTGACCGGTCTGCTGACACCTCGCCTTCAAGCCTGGCGACCAACTGTGCCTCCTCCGTCCAACGCTGCCGCAGACGCGAGATCTCAACTGCAAAAAGCGCCTCGTGGTGCTGGTCCAAAGCCTCGAAATTGTCGATCAACTTCGACGTTCCATCTCGTAGCCGCGTGGCCATCTCCAGAGCGCTTTTTAACCTTTGATTTTTAGTCCTGTTCCACATGATTTCTGACACAATCCGGGCTTGCGTTCGGATTAGCCGACACCGCGAACGTCGTTATTAGAGAGCATTGCTGATCACGTACTTAGGCTTTGAGTTCAGTCGTCAAGCTCGAGCAGGTTTGATTAATCGGTCTGACGCGAGGTAGAAGCAGGATCTTATAATGGATCAGGCAGTAGGGGTTCTGTGCTAGAATTTTCCGCTCAGAAGTGAGAGTTAAATTGGCTGAGCGACTACAAAAGGGTTGGCTACGTCCAGCCGCTTCTCGCCGGTTCATCGAATGCCGACGACTTGATCTCGCGGTCTTTTGCCCGACAGGTTTAGGGGAGCCAAGGAACCGTAGCCGCTAGCGGATGAATTTCAGGCTTCGGGCGGCGCCTGACCGTTTGCGAGCGTAGTTGTCATCGGGCAGCATGTCTTGATGAAGGAGCGGCATGAAACATTTTGCGACCGCAGTGCTGATAGCACCGCTCTGGGGTCCAGCTCTGTTGGCTGCATACGCGGGGGTGTTTTCGTCCCCATCCGATTTCATGGAGAATGTGGGACGTGGCGCGTGGATCACCATGGCAGCAGGCATAGGTGCTGCGGTGGGCTATGTAGCCATGCTGTTGATTGGACTGCCCACTCATGCGCTGCTGCGGAAACGTGAGTTGCGTTCGCCCGGGGTCTATCTGGCATCATGGTTCGTAATAGCGGTGGCAATCTGGGGCATCACGTTTGTCGCGGGATTTGCGAGCGATGGATTGGGCTTCGCACTTTTCTATCTTGCTGAGACGATCGTCCACCGCCCTTATGTGCCGCTTTCGATCGGCTTCATGTGGGGAGTGGTAGGCGTGACCTTCCAAGCTATTATCCGGTCGGATCGTACGGCCGCGCAGCCTCCACTTACTGACGCGTCGACCTTCCTTGGCATGCCCGCGTCAAACACCCCAAGAAAGCAGCGCGATCGACCCTGACGCCTTCCCGAGGCCGGTCTTTTCGACGCGCCTCGGATTTACGAGGGCCGAGTGAGGCGCAACTACGCTGATGAATAACTGGGGTCGAAGCACGGCCTAAACGGAGCTAGGCGCAGCTTTATAACCCTGATGATCCATGCTGGGCTGATCCGCGAACGGTCGAAAGCCCCGTCTCTTAGCGGCGGCTTTAACATAGGTGCTAGAGCGCCTCGGTCCGAGCAGATATCGCTGTTGACCTCAAAACTGGAAAGGAAAGACAACTGATGACTAGATACTACTTCGACTTCCACGAAGCCGATGCTTCGCTTGTCGATGAAACAGGACTGGAGTTGCCCGACATTGCCGCAGCGAAGAGAGATGCGCTAATGGGTTTGTTGGAAAGAGCGGCAGAGCTGCACGATCTCGGGTTAGATTCCAACCTAAGACTGGAGGCCAGAACAGCTTCAGGTAACGTCTTCTCTGCATCCTTGAGCATGTCCGTTGATCTTGCGAGACAGCCGTCTGCCAAGGTGGGATAGCGGGCATGGCAGATGTCGTGCCAGTTCCGGCAACGCACTTTTCTGTTCCGCTTGAAGGAGAAGCCAGTGAAGATATGGACGCCTCTCGTGTGTTCGACTGCCATAGCATTTCAGTTCCCGGCCATTGCAGGGCAGACAGGCGCCTTTGCAACAGTGAAAAACGCGATGTGGGCCTGTGAGGACGAGCAATCCCTTGCGGAAATCATGACAAAGCGGACGGCAGCCGAGATGAAGGCCGAGGCCGAACGCTCCGGCCGTTGCATCCGCCTCAAAGCGGGCACTCAGATCTGGACCCAAGGCGGCAACGACGTAATCGAGTTCGGCGGCATCGAGGGATACCCAGAGTCGCTCTACTATCCGGCCGTTGGCGTTTCGTACGACTAGGGTGCCGCTAACTCAGCATTTTTCGTTGCTTCTCACTTTTCCCTGGATGTTCTGGGCGCTTCCATCATCCGTCCGATTGAGCGTCAGGACACATTGAACAAGGCTGTTCCAGTCCATCCCGTGCTCAATGATCAGATGGAGTTCCGAAACTTCTTCGAAGTAGTGTGTCGCTTTTTCCAGACCGCGCTCGCCATTGTATTCAATGACCGCCTTCCACCTTTTGTCGGTATGGAGCGTCACGATGTTGCTCATGTCGAACCCTTACCTCAATCTGGCCGTTCATGCAGAAGCTTACGGCGAGATGCCTAAGTGTTGCCGAACGTCTTCTGGATGAGGGTGTTGTGGATCGTCGATCCTTCAAGCACGACCTCCAGATCGTCCTGCGTGGTCACGCGCTCATAGCCTTCTCCTTCTGCCGAGATGCGGTATTGCAGGGCATTTCCCAGCGGCGGCAGTTTGCGCGTCACCTTGTACGTGTTCGTCATCAGCGGCATTGCGAAAACATTCTTGAAGCGGACGGTTTGCCCGACCTCGAAGATATGGATGTTCTGAACTGATACGCGCGCGGGTTTACCGGTGGAGGCGATAATGGTCATTGTTGCTGATCTTTCTTGAGGGCGGATTGTAGATCCGCCAAATCGACGGGCATCATTTGTTTGGTGGGCGAACCAGCAACGATGGCTGGCAGGTGCAGGAAGGTGCCGACGTTCTGCCAAGCGATCCAGGATGCGCCGTCAATAGACTCTTCATCGTAGTCGACGCGATAAGTCCCAGCTGGTTGCGGCATGTCTAAGCCCCATAAGGTGAACTCGCTAGCAAAATGAACAACGTCTTGGCGTGTGCGGCTCGTCATCGATGGGGTCTCCGATTCCAGCGCGCCAATCGACCTGAGTTAGTTATACCTGAGAGCATGACCAAACATCGGCCGAACGAAGTGGCCGAAGCGAGCTTAAGCGGTTGTCGAGCTTATGATTTTGAAGAGAATTCAGAAACGGCGGCCCCAGGTTTCGACACCGCCAAGCCGTTTGGCTAAATCCAACATACGAAGAATGCGCGTATTCCTGGGATAACACAAGGGCGTTGAGAATATTGAAAATAATTTATTTTTCTCTCGTACCACGAGGTTATTATTCATGGCTTCGGAACAAAGGTGTGGCCAGAGCCTTCACTTGAGGGACCATAAAAACCAGACGGTGGTTTGTTTATCTCTCCGCTATTAACGGTGCAGAGAAAATTTCGATTTACAAGGAAAACCTATGTCATTCGAGATTACGCATCTAAACTCGGGTGGCGATCGCGAAAGCCAGTCCGTCAGGCAAGCAGATGCGCTGCCGCTGCTGTCTAGGATCGAACGACTGGGCGGCACAAACATCCAGGTGAGGAGTGCCAACGGCCAAAGATGGACGGCCGCACAAGCTCGGGCTCAGCTGATCTAAACGCCGATTTCGACGACCGCGCAGCAGCGTTTCCTTGGGGCTTTCACGAGTTAGCATACTACTTCTGTGTCCTAAGTGGGCGGGTTGGGTGAAACATCGTCCATACCGCTGCCGCATGTTTCGTCAAACAGCGGCGCCATCCGTCTGCGCTATCTTTCGCCATATGGTCTGCGTCTAGGAATGTAGATGCCGGCCATCAACGTCAAGAATGGGGTCGATGGCTGCCAAGTTGTCGAGAGCCTGCTCCTGTCGTCAAAGTTGCACAGCAGGCGACAGTCGTCAGCTTTTTTGGGTATAGTCAAATGCGCCGCACCCCTTGGCATGGCTCACTTGCACAAGCGGCGGATCAAAATAGCCAGCTTTATAAAAGCTACCCTATTGAGCCAAGTGCTGTGCTACCTTGATTGATCGCCGACGCCAAGGTCGTGAGTTGGTGGAAGCCGTTGAGGCGGCCGGAGGCGTACGGATGGGAAAGCTGCTGGCGACCGCCTCATTCGGTGCCATGTGAGCAAACGCAGAGCTTGTTCCCATCAAGATCGCGGAAATAGGCGCCGTAGTAGTTGGGGTGGTAGGCGGGTCGTAGCCCCGGCTTCCCCTCGCATCGTCCGGCATGCTCGATCGCCAATCCATGACACCGGTCCACGTCAGACCGGCGCTCTGCCAAGAAGGCGATCATCTGACCGTTTCCAGTTGATACAGGTTGACCATCATAAGGACGCGTCACAAGGAAGAGGGGTCTGTCGGACGAGGGTGACTTCCATCCTAGCCAGTTCGCATCCGCGAACTTGATCTCCAATCCTAGCACCCTGAGCCAAGGCTCGTAGAAACGACGTGCGGTCTCGACGTCGGCAGTGCCAACGGTCGTGTGTGAGAACATGATCAACCTCCTTTTTGCGTATAAGCTCTTATGACAGCTTGAACCGCCCCGAGTTTACCGGAGGCGATACCTTCCTTGCGCCATAGACCTCGAAGTTCTCGGCGAAGACACGTTTAATCTCTGGCTTAAGCTCCAGGTCCCGCTTCGCCTTCGCCGACAGCTTCTCAGGATCGGCGCGCTTGGCGACATGATCGTGGTAGGTCGACGGGGCGATCGGCAGCACCTTGCAGATCGGCTCGACCCCATGCGCCTCGCGGTGATCGTCAATGAACGCGATCATCGTTTGAATGGGCGGTCGAGCTCCGCCTGGGCAAAATAAGCGCTCGCTTTGCGCAGAATCTCGTTGGCCTGACGAAGCTCCCGGTTTTCCCGCTCCAGAGCCTTCATCTTCTCGGCAGTGTCCGTCGGCAAACCGGCCCTTTTGCCGGCATCGACCTCCGCCTTCTTCACCCAATCCAGCAGCTTGTGCGCCGAGCAGCCGATCTTCGCCGCTATCGACTGGCAGGCGGTCCAGCGGGAGGAATGGTCAGCCTCATGATCCAACACCAACCGCACCGCGCGCTCGCGCACCTCAGGGGAAAACTTGTTCGTCGTTTTGCTCGTCATGGCTCCATCCTATTTGGAAGTTGGAGCCTCCGGTAAACCCGGGGCGGTTCAAACAGCCGAAAGCGGAACTTCACGTGCCAGAAGCTGGCCAAATGGATTCAGCTCGCAGACGAGCGGATCGAGGAGTACCTGGGATAACTCGATGTTGCCGATCGGGCTGAAGTTGAAGCACCAGGCGCCGCGGGTCGTGTGTCCACGCTCGAAGCGAAGATCGCGCGTATGCGTAAACGGCGCGAGTTGCACCAAGCGATGCTCGCCGATCTTGTGGCGAGCGGTGACAGCCAGCTGTCGTTGACTGATCCCGATGCACGAGAAATGACGATGCACCCCAAGGTTGGTGTCGGCTACAATGGCAGGTCGCTTTTGATGCCGGCCACAAGCTGATCGTTGCGCAGAACGTCACCATTTCCGGTGGTCACCTCGGCTTTTTAATGCAAACGGCCAACGCCGCCCGTCGCTGACAAGGGCTACAACAAAGGCGAGGATATCGCCGCCTGCGAGGATCATGGCGTTGTGCCCTATGTGGCACAGCCGTAGCGCGGCTCTGCGATTGCCTTCTGCTATTGCAACAGAGACGAGTTCGCTACGATCTAGAGGCAGATTGCTACGTCGGTCCAGCAAGGGAGCGCCTTGAGCCTTATAACCGCTCTAGCAGGGACGAGCATGTCTCCATCCGCTACACCAATTTAAGGGCTTGCCAGACTTGTGCCTGGAAGCCTGAATGCACTTCAGGCTCCCGGAGAAGCATCGATCGCTCGGAAAACGAGGCTGTTCTCGAGCGCATGGCCGAACGCCTTGCGGCCCGACTTGAAATCTCGCCAAGCGGCGAGAGATGGTCGAGCACCTCTTCGGATCGATCAAGCAACGGATGAACCAGGGCGCATTCCTCATGCGCGGTCTCGTCAGCGTAAACGCTGAGTTCAGCTTGACGGCACTCGCCTACACTTTGCGCCGAGCCGTCAACATTTTGGGCGTTTCGCGCTTCTACACGCCGTAGAAGTCTAACCGGTGTAAACTTCAGCTTCCTACAGGAATTATTGCGTCAAACGGGTTCGATGTGGCGGATCTGAAGCCACTGTCAGCGGTCCGAGTTAAAGACGTCCCCTTACCGCCCGCCTTGCAGCATTGGCCTGCATCGGACATCCCGGTCCCGGGTTTTCGGGCGGTCTGACATGTTTTCCGTATATGTTTTCCGCTGACTGCCGTTAAGGCCAAGCTAAGTGGCGGCTCTTATCTACGCTGGTGGTCAGCAGTTGGTGGAGGATGTTAGGATACCCCTTGATGTTTCAGAAATCTGTCGCCGATTAGTGCGCCAGATCTCATTAGCTCTTCGATAACATTCCGGGGGATTTGACTCGAGTGTAGAGGCCGATCATCCCGCAGATGGATTTGGCTAACTGGCAATGTCCATCTTGTGGGTCAGCATCACTTTTCCTGATTTAGCACGTGCTGCGGCTTAGGCTTAGAGCGTCAATCCGATCTAGCGCATGTTGCCTAATATGCGCATGCACGTTCCCGAACGCTACATTGGCGTTGAACTTAGAAAGCAATTCTTCGTCGGAAAGTGGCTCGTTTTTGCCGCCGCGCATATGGGGTTTGCGCACCTCGATCACGCGTCCGTCCTTCAGCCGGGCGCGGATCCGCCCGGTGAAGTTGCGCGGATACGCGTCGTTGGGATCGATCTCGTAGAGCACCTTCGCCGCGAGCGCCCGCACGGCGGTTTCAGCTACTCGCGCGTCGGTAAACTGTTTCAACCCGGCGGCACCGTCGAGAAAGCCGACAGCAACACAGAATGGGGTGGAAAACTTTGCGGCATAACCGTTGGGCGGTGTTTGCTTGAGTTTGAGCGGTTCCCAAAGGCGGTGAATGGTGCCTTCGCCAACGAAACATAGGAGTTGCTCTATGTTCTCGGCCTCAATGCCCTGGCGGGCAAGTTCGAGCGCACAGTCCACGAAAGGTTGGGTCATGGTTCCGCACGCGTAAGGTTTGAAGGCGACTTCCTCCATGATCCAGCGCTCGCCCAGCCCATCCAGCACGGAGGCGAAATCAGGTACCTTCGATGGCGCAAAGGCTTTGAAAAACCCGTGCGAACCTTCAAGCACGGTGCTTGGGCCTACAAAACCGTTTTCGGCAAGAAGGGCCGCGCGCAGGCCGGCGCCGGCAGCCGCGCCGGCATGAAGTCGTTTCGTCCAGCTTCCATCGGCGAGATATTCGATGATCCCTGAAGCAAGGCTGCCGGCTGTGCCTAGAGCATTAACAAAACGCTCTTCATCGAGCTTGAGGGCCGCACTGGCTGCCGCTGCGGCTGCAAGTGCGCCAATTACGGCCGTTGGATGAAAACCTGCCTTGTGAATGGCTTGTGGCGCGACGAGGCTTAAGCGGCACATCAGTTCAGCACCAACCGCGATGCCTCGCACGATAGTCTCGGTATCGAGCGCGCGTTGGTCGGCAAGCGCAAGAATGGCCGGCACGACGACCGCTCCAGCATGAACTGGACCGCCTTCAAACGTGTCGTCGAAATCTTCGCCATGCGCCGCCGTTCCGTTGACGAGGGCTGCATCATAAAGGTTCAGGCGCCGTTCATGGCCAAAAACGGTAGCCGGACCTTCGCTGACGCAGGAACCAAGAACCGCTTGAACATAAGCGGTTTCGCGTGCTGCGATTGCAAGGCCTACGATATCGAGGCTTAGTCGCCAGGCAGTGTGGCGAGCGCCCTCCGGCAAATGCGCTCCATCCAACCGTTGGGCAATCTGTCGCGAAAGCGGGACGCCAGTCATGTTCTCGTGATGGTTCATGATTGCGTTTCCTTGAGTTTAAGCGCCGAGGCATCGCGACGCGAGCGGCGTGCTTCACGGATGTCGCGGCTCAGTGAGAAGACAATGAAGCAGAACGAGACGAGCAGAAGANNCCAAAAAGATGCGGTGATCGCCGCCCGATAGTACGAGGGACCGTCGGTAAGACGATTCCACCATATGCCCGAGCACAACGCCCAGGATCAGCGGCAGGAAGGGGAAGCCAGCGCGCCGCATACAGTAGCCGACCAGGCCCATGGCCAGCACGAAGCCAACATGGAATAAGCTATGGTCAAGTGTGTAAACACCTGAGAGTATGAGCGCGAGGATGAAGCCCGCCAGGTAGGGGCGAGGGCGATTGACCAGCCAGACACAGACAGGCAGCAGCAGGATCCCGAAGAGAAGTTGGCCTACGATTGCCACGAACGAGCCAAGGTAAAGGCCCATGACGACGTCCCCGTTCTGCTCGAAAAGACGCGGCCCGGGCAAAAGACCATGGATTAGGAATCCTCCCAACAGAACCGCGGTCGAGTTGGAACTGGGAATGCCAAACGACAGGAGGGGAATGAGCGTTGTGCTGGCAACGGTGTTGTTGGCGGTTTCAGGCGCCGCGACGCCTTCGATTGAGCCTTTGCCGAACTTCTCTGGCTCCTTCGACCAGCGCCGGGCTTCGTTGTAGGATAGGAAGGCTGCGATCGAACCACCACCGCCGGGGGTCAAGCCTTCGAAAAGGCCCATCAGACACCCAATAAATTGCGAGCGCCTGAGCCGCTTCATAAGCGCCCAACTGGGCAGCCGGACCCGAATCTTTTCCTTCAGCTGAGTTAATTCAGAAGAGCCCGACTGAATCATTAGTTCGCTCAGCGCGAACACTCCGACCATGACCAAAACTGGTTCCACGCCGCCGAGAAGCTCGGGAATGCCAAAGGTAAAGCGGTTGATCCCGGCGATCGGGTCAGCGCCCACGGTTGCAATCATCAAACCGACCACAGCCGCGGCAAGACCTTTCACCAACGAGCCGCCCGTCATAGACGCAATCACGCTCAAACCCAGGATGCCGAGGCCAAAATACGAAGTTGGGCGGAAGGCGAGTGCGAGCCAGGAAAGCGGCTCTGTCATTGTGACAAGCATCACCAAACCGAACATGGATCCAAGGAACCCAGACCAAAGCGAAATGCCCAACGCCTCGCCCGCTCTTCCCTGCCGCTTCATCTCATAACCATCGATCACGGTCGCCGCAGCGGAATTCGTGCCGGGCGTGCGAATGAGGATGGCAGGAATCGAGCCGCCATACTCCGCGCCGATGTAAACGGAGGCGAGCAAAACAATCGCGGTGATCGGTTCCATCGTATAGGTAAAGGGTAGAAGAAGTGCCATCGTGATCGATGCGGAGATGCCGGGAAGGGCGCCTCCAAGAATTCCCCAGACAAGCCCGATCAAGGCGGCGGGAATGACCCAAGTCGTGGTAGAAAGGGTCCAGAGTAGTTCAAGCGTAGCCATAACTCTGAGCCTTCAGAAGGAGAGGGCGGAAAAGAGCGCGCCAGCAGGTTGGGCAACGCCGAGGAGTTTGTTGAACAGAAGCCAAAAGAGCACGCCGCCAAAAGCTGCCGCAGCAAACAAGCGCCAACCGAGCCGTGCTCCTTCGTATAGTGCTATCGCAGCGATCAGCACTGCGATCGAAATCGCATAACCAAGAAAAGGCAGGATCAGGATATAGCCCGCCCCGATGGCCAGTAAGCCCACCGCGCGACCTATGGGTGCTTCGGTGCGTCCATCGTCTTCTTCGTCGTTAGCGGCAAGGTCGGCAGCTGGGGTCCGCAGATTAAAAACCGCACGCGCAGTCAGGATCAGCGCTAGAAAGGCAAGCAAGCCTGCGAGAACCACCGGCAATCCGCGGGGGCCAAAAGCATCATCAAGCATGCTGTTCGGGATAGCTTCGGCTGTCCAAAAATAGCCGGCAGCCAGGGCGAGCAGCAGCAGGCCGCTTACAAGTTCCTTGTTCATGATTGTTTTTCCGCACTAGGGGAGGCGGGGTACTATCCCGCCCGCCGATGCCTTATTGAATCACGCCGGACTTCTTCAGGAAGTCGGTGGTTGTGGCGACGAACTGGTCAACAAAGGCAGGGTAGCGCGTGTGATCGATGAAGTTCGCTACCAGGCTTTCTTCCTCATAGGCCTTCTTGTATTCGGGATCGGCAAGAACGGCCGGCGCAGCCTTGTCCCAGATCGCTGCCACGTCGTCAGGCAGACCCTTCGGAGCGGCTAACCCTCGAAATTTCTGCAGGACCACGTCGTAGCCGCTGTCCTTGACCGTGGGCACATCCGGAAAATCTTTCAAACGTGCGGGATTGAAGGTCGCGAGAAGCCGGATCTGCTTGCCCTCGATCTGGGACCGTAGTTCCTGGATCTCCCCGATGCCGACGTCCAACGTGCCGTTGAGCACGTTGATCATCATCTCGCCGCCGCCTTCATGCGTCACAATCGCCGCATCGACGCCAGCGGCCGCCTTCAATTGCTCGGCAGCCTGGCGCTCGAGGGATGCCGGGTTCGCGGTTCCCCAACGGCCCCGCGTTTCTTTCGCATGCGCGATCACGTCGGCCAGCGTTTTGTAGGGGCTGTCAACCGCCGTATATACGACCTCGCTGTCGGTGAAGAAGTTCACCACAGGCTGTAGTGCGTCATACTTGTATGTGGGTGAACTCAGCAGCGACGTGTAGATATAGGTTGGCGTCGTAGCATAGAAGATCGAGCCGTCAGCGGGCGACTGTGCGAGCCGAGCCATGGCCTTGGCGCCGCTTCCGCCCTGAACGTTCTCGACANNAAAATTCGTGTCGATCTGCTTGCTCAGGTACCGCACCAGTTCGCGCAGGAAAACGTCGCTGCCACCGCCGGGGCTGGAATGGGTGACGAGCGTTACCACGTTATGCGGGTAAGCCAGCGGCTCGGCTAAAGCCGGTGCGGACAAACAGATGATGGCTCCAAAAGTTGAAAGTGCCTTCTTCACGATGTTTCCTCCCTGTTTTCTTAAGGCCCCGCTCCCATGAGGCCGGCGAGTGCTTCAAACTATTCGGCTTTGCACTTCTTGCGTCGTGGCAGAAGCGTCGGCGCCTTCGCGCATGGTGCGTTCGATGACACGGTGTCGACCCTGCTCAACATGTTCAAAGCAAGCACGTCCTGCAGCCTCGACGTCACCCTTTGAAATCGCCTGCACAATGGTCTCATGTTCGCGGTTCGACACTTCGAGCGTGTCGCCAAACATCAGGTTGCGGGCGCGAAACAGCCGCAGACGCTTTACCAGCATGCGGTACTGCGTCGCCAACGTGCGGTTTCCCGTCGCATCCACAATGAGTTCGTGGAAGCTGAAGTTCAGCGGGAAATATAGTTCAAAGGCGTGCGTGGCCGCGGCGTCGTTCATCTGAGCATGCAGTGTCCTAAGTCGAGCAAGCTCGCCGGGGTTGGCACGCATAGCCATTAGGCGTCCAGCTTGAGCGAATAGAGCAGCGCGCACTTCGTAAACTTCGAGCGCTTCGGCAACCTCGATCCGTCGCACAAAGGCTCCGCGATTGGGGACAACCTCGATAATCCCAACCGCATCAAGCGCGCGCAAGGCTTCCCGCACCGGACTGCGGCTGACCTTGAAGCGTTCGGCCAGCTGGAACTCAGCTATCCGTTCTCCCACCGCCAGTTCACCGTTCAGGACCATCGCCTCGATCTCCTGCTCCAGCACGGACGCGAGCGACGTGTTGCGGATCAAGGAGAAAGAAGCGCGGATATCATCCATAGCCACATGAGTATTCCGACAACAAAATATTGTCAACAATATTCAATTCAGTTATGTCTTTTAGCTAGCAATGGAGGGTCACATGTTTAGAGATCTGGATGGACGGGTGGCGCTTGTGACAGGCGCATCCCGCAACATAGGTCGTTCAATTGCCGTGGAGTTGGGCGCCGGTGGGGCTCGAGTTATGGTCCATGCCGCGCGCGATGCCGAGGGCGCGGAAGAAACCGCGGAACTGGTGCGCCAAGGTGGAGGTCAGGCGCAAGTGGTGCTTGGTAATCTTACCGAAGAACAGGCGCCGGCTCGCGCGGTCCAATCGACGCTCGACGCTTTTGGGCAACTCGACATTCTCGTCAGCAACGCATCGGTGCGTCCCGAGGCTAATGTCCGCAGCCTCGATTTTGCCGATTGGCGCAAGGTGATGGCGTTGACGCTCGATGCGGCGTTCCTTCTGGTCAAAGCCGCGATCCCGGCACTTGAGCGCAGTTCCGCTGGGACGGTGGTTCTGATCGGCGGCATGACAGGCCACAGTGGTGCGGCAGACAGGATTCATGTGGTTTCGGCGAAGGCAGGGCTGACCGGCTTTGGCAAAGCCTTGGCCCATGAGCTCGGATCAAGCGGCATCACGGTCAACACCGTCGCACCCGGCTTGATCGAAACGAAACGCACCACGGCCGATCCCGCGCATCATGCGAGCCGCAGCAATCCGCTTGGACGTCGCGGTACGCCGGAAGAAGTGGCGGCCGCCGTGCGGATGCTTGCGGGCCCCGGTGCGCGCTTCATCACCGGTCAAACTCTGCACGTAAATGGCGGAGCGTTGATGGTTTAAGCCAGCGCCATGCGACCGGCGCCTCTCCTTCAAGCTGGTTTGTTGATCGCCCTGACGATCGGTGCTGCGGGGAGCGGGGCGTTCATCCTGCGAGCCTNNCCCTGCATATCCCACTTGCGTTCATCCTAGGAGCGATGATCGGCGCAGCGACCATCGCCAATCTCGTGGCACCCATGAAGGGCGGGCGGGCGATGCGATGCATCAGCCAACTTTTCGTTGGCGCCTCCGTTGGCGTCTTGCTCAGCCCGCAGGTCATTCGCGCCCTGGTTGAACTTTTTCCGTTGATGCTCCTAATCGCCGTCGCCGGCAATGGTATGGGGCTTCTCTTGGCCATACCGGTTTCCAAGCTAAGCCGGATCGACCACTTGTCGGGATTGTTGTCTTGCCTGCCTGCTGGAATGGCGGAAATGGCGACGCTGGCGCACGAGATGGGAAGCGACGAGCAGAGCGTAGCGATCATCCATACACTGCGTGTGCTGATCGTTTTAAGCCTGGTGCCTGCATGGTTGTTCCTCACCGGACATCCGCCGGTCAACGTCACTGTGGCTGATCAATCCGCAACGGCTGATTTTTCGGTTCTAACCGCCTTGATCGTGGTGTCGCTGGTCGCCGCTTGGCTCGCAACGCGGCTTCGGGTCATCAATGCCTTCATTATCGCGCCGACTATGGTCTGCGTGGCTTTTGTTGCGCTGGGCGCAAGAGTTCCTGCGGTCCCGCAGCCCTTGCTGATCGCAACACAAATCGGCATCGGCGCTTCGCTCGGGCTTCGTTTTCGCTTCAACAAGATGCGGCACATGCCACATGCGGTATTGGGCGGGCTGGTATCCGGGCTGATACTCGTCTCCGCAACCATGTTCGGTCTCGGCCTTGCAATCGAACACAGCGCTGGGCTCGACCATGTCTCAGCTCTGCTGGCGGCCGTACCTGGCGGTCTTGGTGAGATGATTGCCACTGCAAACGCCTTGGGTTTGGCCGGAGCCGTCGTTGCAGGGTTCCAACTCACGCGTTCGATTTTCACGAACCTGATAGTCGCGCCTTACGTGCGAAGCTATGTCAGCCGAAAACGCTGAGCGGGTGAGTGAGGGGACTTTCTGCAAAGTCAAGTGGGAGGTATGTGCGCCTTTGTTACCCCGTACTAGGCAATTGTGCCTGATCATCTAACGACGGAAAAGCAAGCAGGAGCAATAAACACTATTTGTAGATAGTAATCTGTTGACAATTAACTTTGCTTCGCCTTAGCTGCTCTCTCTGACAAGCATGCCTGGAGGAGGCGTGCTTTTTCGGATTAAGCTGGGAGGCAGAATGGCTTTTCTCGAGCTCGACGGGCTGACGAAGCGCTATGGCGACTTCGTTGCCGTGAAAGGCATTAACCTATCGGTGGAGCGTGGCAAGCTCGTGTGTCTGCTGGGACCTTCGGGCTGCGGCAAGACAACGACTCTGCGTTTGATCGCGGGTTTCGTTGGCGCGAACGGAGGCGCCATTCGCGTCGACGATCGGGTCGTGTCCGAAGCTTCGGGCACGGTTCCTCCCGAAGCGCGCAACATGTCGATGATCTTCCAGTCTTATGCGCTGTGGCCGCACATGACGGTCTTCGGCAATGTGGCTTATGGCTTGAAGCTTCGCCGGTTGCCCGGCGCCGAGATCGAACATCGCGTCCGCGAAGTTCTCGCCGCCACGAAACTGACCGAGCTGGCCGATCGCTATCCGGCGGAGCTTTCGGGTGGCCAGCAACAGCGCGTGTCGCTCGCAAGAGCGCTGGTGGTGAAGCCCCAGATCCTCCTTCTCGACGAGCCGCTGTCCAATTTGGACGCCAATCTGCGTGAAGAGATGCGCTTCGAGATCCGGCGTTTGCACGACGAGTTCCGATACACCACCGTCTACGTGACGCACGATCAGTCCGAAGCCATGACAACAGCCGATTTGATCGTGGTAATGAGCCAGGGGATCATCGAGCAGGCCGGCACGCCTGAAGATATCTACGAGCGGCCGGAGTCCGAGTTTGTTGCCCGCTTCATCGGCGGCACCAACATCCTGAAAGGCCCTGCCAATGCGGAGCGGACCGTTGCGGTGCCAGATGGTCCCGTGCTGCGCTGTGGCAGCGGCGAGGTGGCTGTCGGGAAAGACACAGCCGTGTCCATTCGCCATCATGACATCGTGCTGTCCACCGAACAGCCTGAGATGCAGAGCAACGCCGCGCCTGGCACGGTTCAACGCCAGATCTATCTGGGCTCCCATCGCGATTACCTGGTGAGCTTGTCAAACAATGAAGTGATGCGGGCTGTGGCCCCTGTCAGCGTCGATATTCCGGTTGGAGCGCCCGTCTGGTTGCGCTTCCCCGAGGAGCATTGCCGTGCGCTAGCCCGCTGATCTGTCCGGGTTCGCATGCGCAGGTCGTCAGCGGCTGGCCGGAGGAGCCATCCGCCTCAACTGGAGGAGAAGAGCATGTGGAAGCAAGGTATCGCGGGCTTACTACTCGCGGCAACGACGTCGTTTACGGGAGGTGTGGCATTCGCTCAGGCGCCCGCTCCGTATGTGGTCACGCCCGAACTCGAGCAAGCCGCCAAGTCGGAAGGCAAAGTCGTCTTTTACACTGCGACCGATGTGGCGGTCGCCGAAGCCCTGGCCGCATTGTTCCGTCAGAAATACCCTGAAATTCAGGTCCAGGTCGAGCGCGCGGGGTCCGAGCGCGTTTTCCAGCGCATCGGTCAGGAATATTCCACCGGCATCTACAATGCCGATGTGATCGAAACGTCCGACGCGGTTCATTTCGAGTATTTCAAGCGTGAAGGCTGGCTCGAGCCGACCCTGCCGCAGGAAGTCGCCGACAAATGGCCGGCCGACGAGAAGGATCCGGACGGCAACTTCGCCGCTTACCGCGCGCATCTCTCCGTCTTGGCCTATCGCACCGATCTTCTGCCTGAAGCAGACGTGCCCACCACTTGGACCGATCTTCTCGACCCCAAATACAAAGGCAAGATGGTCAAGGCGCATCCTGGTTACAGCGGCACCATCATGACAGCGACCTACGTCCTGAGTGAGAAGCTCGGCTGGGATTATTTTGAAAAGCTCGGCGCCCAGCAGGTCATGCAGGTGCAATCATCGACGGAGCCTCCCAAAAAGCTGGCGCAAGGCGAGCGTGCACTTGAGGTGGACGGCAACGAATACAATATCTTCCGCCTCCAGGAGGACGGTGTCCCCATCAAGATCGTTTATCCCGCGGAAGGAACCCCCTTGGCCGTGGGAAATGCCGCCGTGCTGAAGGAAGCGCCCAACAAGAACGCCGCGAAGTTGTTCTACGCGTTCCTGTTCTCCAAGGAAGCGCAGCAACTCAACAGCGACAGCGGCG
The DNA here is from genome assembly GCA_002316345.1 of Phyllobacteriaceae bacterium UBA1059. Lineage (GTDB taxonomy): Bacteria > Pseudomonadota > Alphaproteobacteria > Rhizobiales > Rhizobiaceae > Tianweitania. Next base: position 17,908 of record DCDI01000158.1, read on the forward strand.
GCCTGCGTTCGTTTCATCCGGATGTCGTCGAAAAATCGACGCGGACACCCTTGAAGGACATCGCCATCCTGCATTCGGATCCCGTTGCGCTGGAAGAGAAGCTCGACGAGATCAAGAGCAACTACGAGCGTTATTTCGGGACCTGATCACATGACGGCCCTTACCGCTCAAGGAGCACCCTCATCAGATCGACGCAAGCGCGTCGATCTGTCATGGCCGGTTTTTGGCTTGCTCGCAGTGTTGCTAAGCGTTCTGGTCATCCTTCCGCTTTTCTGGCTCGCTTTCTACAGCTTCCGGAACGATCGCGGCGGCGGCTTTACGCTCAACAACTACGCCAGTCTTATCACCGACCCAACACTGCTGCGGGCATACGGCCTAGCGATTGGCATGGCCCTCAGCGTCGGCGTCTTGTCGTGCCTCGTCGCGACCCCGCTTGCCTGGCTGGTGGCGCGTACGGATCTGCCGGGGCGACGATTGATCCGCATGTTGGTGACCGCGTCCTTCGTCACACCGCCCTTTCTCGGCGCGATCGCCTATGAAATTCTGGCTGCCCCCAATAGCGGCCTTATCAATATCCTGTACCGCAAGCTGTTTCGGCTGGATCAGGCGGCCTACCTCGTGAACATCTACACGTTCACTGGGCTGATCTTCGCAATCGCCTGCTTCACCTTTCCTTACGTCTTTACCCTGGTTGCCAACGCGCTCGATCGTGTGCCCTCCGATCTCGAGGACGCTTCCTCAATTCTCGGCGGCAAGACCATGACGACGCTGCGCAAAGTGACGATCCCCATGGTGCTGCCAGCCATGCTGGCGGGCACGTTGATCGCCATCCTGCAGGCTTTGACGATGTTCGGTTCCCCGGCGATCCTCGCCTTGCCGGCAGGTTTTCATGTCATCACAACCAAGATCTGGAGCCTGTTCCAGTTTCCGCCCAAACCCGGATTGGCTGCGGCAGCCGCGATCCCGCTGCTCGTGATCACCGTCATTCTTCTGCGCAGCCAGAAGATGATCCTCGGCAGGCGCGGTTATACGGTGCTCGGCGGAAAAAGCGGCGCTCCAAGGATCACCGAGCTGGGCAGCTGGAAGTGGCTCGCGGTGTTGTTCACCGTGTCTGTCCTGTCTCTCACGATCTTTCTTCCTTATTTCGCCATCGTCAAAACCGCGTTCACCCAAACGGTCGGCGACGCACTCACCTGGGAGACAATCACGCTCAGCCATTGGCGCTTCGTGTTCTTCGAATTTTCCGCAACGCAGCTCGCCCTGCGCAACACCTTCCTGCTTGGTGTACTCACGGCCACGATCGTCACGGCCATTGCCTTGATCGTTTCTTATCTCGTGACGCGGCGCTCTCTGCCCGGTGCTGGTTTTCTGGGGGTGCTTGCCACAGCGCCGATCGCCATTCCGGGCATTGTACTGGGCGTCGGCCTTTTCCTGTCCTATGCCAATCCGACGTTCCAACTTTATGGCACGCTGTGGATCCTGTTGATCGCCTTCATGACCATTGAGTTGCCGGCGGGCTACCAGCAGATGTCATCGGCCTTTTCCGGAGTGCATCCAGAGCTTGAGGAAGCAGGCCGCATCTTGGGAGCCTCCCGCCTCAAGACCTTGTGGGACATCACGGCACCCTTGCTGCGAACCAGTGTTGTCGCCGCGTGGTGTTTCGTTTTTGTCGGCACGATCCGCGAACTGTCCGCGACCATCCTGCTGACAACGGCCAACACGAAGCTCGTTTCGGTCATTATCTACGATCTCAACGAGAGCGGCGACCTGGGCGCTATCTGCGTACTCGGCATCGTATTGCTGGCTGCCTCCTTCGCGGTGGTTTACGCCGCCAATCGTCTCCCTGTGCTTGGTGGTTCGCAAATGAACGCGCGCGGTTGACGGGTTCTGCCGTCGCCTTCGCGCCTCAGCTTTGCTAAGGGAACAAACAGGCCGCCATGACGCGGCCTGTTTCTTTTCCGGCTTTTAAACGGCGAACCCATGTCACAGCCTTCGCATCCCAACATTTCCGCCATCGATTTCCTGCGCACTCGGTCGCTTGCCAATGTCGTGCAGGCAGAAATCGAACGCATGATCATCGACGGGGAGTTGAAGCCGAACGAGCGCCTTAACGAAAATGCGCTGTCTCAGAAGCTTGGCGTGAGCCGCGGCCCCATCCGCGAGGCTTGCAGCGCCTTGTCGGCAATGGGATTGATCGAGATCATTCCCAATCGCGGCTTCTTCATTCGCGCCTTGAGCAATGACGAGGCGCAGGACCTTTCGGAAGCGCGTGCCAGCGTGTTCGGCTGCATGGCCATGATGCTGGCGGAACGGATCAAGGAAGAGGAACTTGCGATCCTGCGGGCTCTTGTCGACAAGATGGAGGAGCTGGTCGGACTTGGCGACGTCCACATTTATTATCCGGTCAATCTCGAATTTCACCGACAGATTGCGACCTTGTCGGGAAACAAGCGCCTGGCGGGGATCTATGGGAGTTTCGTGCGCGAGCTTCATATTCAGCGCTATCGGGCGCTTTCGAGTCCGGATGTTCTTCACGTATCCAACCTGGAACACCGCGCGATCGTCGATGCGTTGGAAAAGCGCGATCCCGTCGCGGCCCTGGTCGCAGCGCGGTCTCACATCATGAATGGCATCGTTCGCACGCGGCAGGCAGGCCAGCCGTAGCCCGCATCGAAAACTGTTGACAATTAACAAACGTGTGGTCATGTAGCAGCATTCTTCGAGGGAGGAGCTGCCATGAATCAGACAACGCCGGTGGAAACGGGCCTCACGCGCCAAGTCGCGACCTTCGTCACTCATACCAAGGGCGGCGACTTGTCCGCCGAACTCGTGGAATTGGGTAAGAAGTCGATTCTGGATGGCTTCGGCCTGGCGCTTTCCGGATCGGTTGCCCGCTCGGGCCAACTCGTGCGGCGGCATCTGGATGATCTCGGTCTTTCCGAGGGTGCTGCCACCGTGATCGGCATGGGCCGCAAGGTCGCGCCGCGTTTTGCGGCTTTTGCCAATGGCGTCGGTGTTCATGCGGATGATTACGACGATACCCAGCTCGCCGTCGCCAAGGACCGGGTTTACGGCTTGCTGACGCACCCGACCGCGCCGGCCCTTCCGGCGGCCTTCGCGGTGGCGGAAGTCACGGGCGCATCGGGCGCGGACTTCATGCTTGCCTATCACCTTGGCGTCGAAGTCGAGTGCAAGATCGCCGAGGCAATCAACCCTCGCCATTATCAAACCGGCTTCCACGCCACGGCGACTTGCGGCACCTTCGCGGCGGCGGCTGCGGCGTCCAGATTATTCGGCTTCGATGCCGAAACCACCGCGCGCGCACTGTCCATCGCGGGCAGCCAGTCCGCCGGACTGCGCGAAAACTTCGGCACGATGACGAAGCCCTTTCACGCCGGTCGTTCATCCGAGAGCGGCGTCGCGGCAGCCCAGTTTGCCGACTATGGCTGGACAGCGACGAGCGAAATCCTTGAAGCCCCGCGCGGCTTCTTCTCCGCGGCAGGCGGCGGCTACGACCGCAATGCGATCGAAGGCAAGCTTGGTGCGCCATGGACCTTCGTGTCCCCCGGCGTTTCGATCAAGCCGCATCCGTCGGGATCCCTGACCCATCCCGGCATGACTGAAATGGCGCGGCTGATCCGCGAGCATGACATTCGCGCCGAAGACGTCGCGCATGTCCGCGTCGGCACCAATTCGAACATGCCGAACGCGCTGATCCATCACCGTCCCAAGGATGAACTGCAGGCAAAATTCTCCATGGAATTCTGCATGGCGATCCTGCTGCTCGATCGGCGCGCCGGGCTCAACGAATTCACCGATGCAGCCGTGGAACGCGAAGACGTCAAGCGGATGATCGAGAAGGTGGACTTCGTGATCGACGACGAGGCGGAAGCTGCTGGCTACCACCTGATGACCACCATCATCGACATCGAGCTGAAAGACGGCCGCACGATCAAGGGGCGTGCGGATTTCGGCAAGGGCAGCCCGGCTTTCCCGATGAGCTATGATGAAGTGGCCGACAAATTCCGGGAGAACGCCGAGTTTGCCGGCATGGGCCGCTGCCGCGCGGACGAGATCGTGGAGCTTGTTCGCCGTCTGGAAACGCTGCCTTCCGTTGCTCCGCTGGCCGAGCGCCTGATTACCGTTTCGTGATTGTCGGAACCCTGATGCAGAATATTGAAGTCACTCGGCAACTCGCCGCCTGGGTCGTCGGCCTCAACAACGAGGATATCCCGCAAGCGGTTCGCACGGAGGGCGTGCGAACCTTCGTCAATTGGCTCGGCTGCGCCGTTGGCGGAGCGCACCACGAAACGGTGGACCGCGCGCTCGAAGCCGTGAAGCTTTTTGCCGGCGAAAAGCGGGCGCAGGTCATCGGTCGAGAGGAGCGTCTCGACGAGCTTCATGCGGCGTTGATGAACGGCATCTCCTCCCATGTGCTGGATTACGACGACACGCATCTGAAGACGATCATCCACCCAGCCGGTCCTGTGGCGTCCGCCATCCTGGCGGTGGCCGAAACGCGCGCCGTGTCGGGCCGGGATTTTCTCACCGCGCTGATCGCCGGCGTGGAAGTGGAATGCCGCATCGGCAACTCGGTTTATCCCCATCATTACGATCGCGGTTGGCACATCACCGGCACCGCCGGCGTGTTCGGGGCGGCCGCAGCGACTGGCAGGCTGCTCGGTCTCGACGAAACGCAAATGGTCTGGGCGCTTGGCATCGCCGCCACACAGTCATCTGGCCTTCGCGAAATGTTCGGCACGATGTGCAAGAGTTTCCATCCCGGTCGCGCGGCGCAGAACGGCGCCATGGCGGCATTTCTGGCGAAAGCCGGCTTCGATTCGTCCATGCGCTCGATCGAGGCACCACGTGGATGGGCGAATGTCCTGTCCACCAAGCAGGATTACTCCGAGATCCTGGACGGGCTCGGCCGGAACTGGGAATCCGCTCTCAACACCTACAAGCCCTATGCTTGCGGCATCGTCATCCACCCGGCGATCGACGGCTGCACGCAGTTGCGCGAGCAACTGGGCGGTCGGGTCGCAGACATCCAGTCGGTCGCCCTGCGCACCCATCCGCTGGTGCTGGAGCTGACGGGCAAGAAGACGCCGCAAACCGGGCTCGAGGGTAAGTTCAGCGTTTACCATGCGGCCGCAACGGCGCTTCTGCACGGCGACGGCACACCCACCGCCTTCACCGATGAAATGGTGCGAGATCCCCAGGTTATCGCGCTACGCGACCGGGTTTCGGCGCAAGCGGACAAAGCCATGCATGAGGACGCGGTCTTCATCACGCTCACCATGCAGGATGGCGAGCGCATCGACCTGGACGTTCCGCATGCCATCGGCAGCCTGGAACGGCCGCTGACAGATGCCATGATCTCGGAAAAGTTCACGCGTCAATCGAGCCCGGTGATCGGCGCGGACAAGACTACCGCCTTGATCGAAAAGGCCTGGTCGCTCGAGACCACGGCCGACATGCGCGACCTCGCGCTTTCTTCGGCGGCCTGAGGAGCAACGGGAATGACAGCCACGCATCTGACCATAGGCATTCTCGAGGGCGACGACATCGGCCATGAGATCGTTCCGGCGGCCGTGGAGGTCATCCGCGCCGCTGCTGAACAAACGGGCCTGGCCATCGACTGGCGCCCAATGCCGATCGGCCGGCGCGCCCTCGACCAGCATGGCTCGACGCTGCCCGAAGGTACGCTCGAAACACTGTCCACCTTCGACGGCTTCATACTGGGCCCGATCGGTCACCAAGCCTATCCGAAGGGAGCGGGTGCCATCAATCCGCACCCGATCATGCGCAAGCATTTCAATCTGTTTGCGAATGTGCGGCCAACCAAGTCCTTTCCGGGACTGGGTGCGCTTCGCGACGACATCGACCTGGTGATCGTGCGCGAAAACAATGAAGGGTTCCAGCCCGATCGCAACGTGGTGGCCGGCTCAGGGGAGTTTCGGCCCACTGAAGACACCACGATTTCGGTACGCGTGATTACCCGTCAGGGCTCTTCGCGCGTCGCGCGCGCGGCCTTCGAGATAGCCCGGCAACGGCGCAAGAAGCTGACGCTCGTTCACAAGAACACGGTGTTCAAGCTCGGCTGCGGCATGTTCGTGGAAGAATGCTACAAGGTGGCCAAGGAGTTTCCGGACGTCGCCGTCGATGAAGTCATCGTGGACACGATGGCCATGCGCCTCGTTCGCGACCCGCAGACCTTCGACACGGTGGTCACCACCAATATGTTCGGTGACATCCTGACGGACGAAGCGGCGGGACTGGTTGGCGGTCTTGGCATGGCGCCCGGCCTTTGCATCGGCGAGGGTGCGCTCGCCATGGCTCAGGCCACCCATGGCTCGGCGCCCGACATTGCCGGCAAGGGCATCGCCAATCCCTTCGCCATGATCGAATCCGCCCGGATGATGATCGAATGGCTCGGCCATAACAGGAGCATCGCGCAAGCCGTGGAGGCCGCTGCCCTTGCCGAGCGCGCGATCGCAACGGCGCTGGCCGAGCCTTCGACGCGAACCGGCGACATTCGCGGTACCGGTAACACGGCGGACATGACGCGCGGCATCGTTGATGCCATCAGGTCGGATGCGTCTGCCCGGGCGGCCTGATCGTTTGGGCGCTTGGTTTTATGTCCGAAACGGGCTGGCCGGGATGCGGTATTCGTCGCGTTCCGCCGCGTCTAACTGTTTGAGCAAGCCCGTTTCCCAATCGAGATAGCGACGTGCTGCTTCCAGATTGCCATTGTGGCGGTCATGGACGAAGAACAGGAAGTCGATCGCTTCCGCGTCGGAAGGCTGGTCCGAGGTCGCGATGATATCGAGGCCCTGTCCGCGCCAGGCTTCCACATCTCCGCCGACCCGCCGGATGTCGAGCGCGCCCGATGCGGCGAGATCCTGTGCTACCGGATCCACCAGTTCCGCTGGTCCTGCAAGCAGACAGGGCATGGCCATGTACAGCCGCATGGCCTGTATTTGCGGCCGAATGGCCCAGCGCGCGCCATCGAGATGGCCTGCACGATAGGCGGGCGAGGGGCGAACATCGAGCAGGTGAGCGCTGCCGCGCGCCGCCATGAACGTCGCGTGTCGCGCGTCGATCCCCCGCAAGGGCAGTGTCGTACGCTCGGTTTTGCCCACGCTCCCTTCGTCGAGCGGAGTGCCTGCAAGCACGAACACCTCATAACCGAGCATGCGCAGGAACACCGCAGTGATGGCACCGCGCAGGCCTGTATCATCCACGAGCACGAGACGTGCCCGGCGCACGCCGATCCATTCGTCGGTGGCCTGGGCAAGCTGGACGGCGGGCGCATGGACCGCGTCGTGGAGGGAGCCCGCGTCGAACTCTTCGGCCGTGCGGACATCGAAAATGTAGAGCGTGCGCGATTGGTCGGCTCGAAGCTCGGCGAGGCGGTCGAGGTCGATGGCTTGTATGTCGCGCTCTTTCATCAAGGCGTGAGCCCGCGACGCGCTGAGATGCAAGTTCTCGGCATCGAGCGGATGTAAAGGTTGCGGGATGGCTCCAAGGTCGAGAAGACGCCCGGAAAGCGCCCAGCCCTGTGTCCCGTTCTCGAGCGCAAGCACCGGGTTGGAAACGCCGGCAAGCGCGAGGCCGGCGGCTCCGATGATCGAGCGGGTGCGGCCGGCGCAATGGATGATGACCGGCACGTCTGGATCCGCCACGGCCTGCCTGAAGCGGTGCGGCAACTCGGCGTTGGGCAAGGAAATGGCGCCAGGGATGCGCATCTTGCGATGCTCGGAAGCGGGTCGGGCATCGAAAAGCTGGAACGGATGGCCACCTTCGACCATGGCCGCAAAGTCATCGATGCCGATGCGCGGCACGTGCCATTCGTGCTCGACCAGCTCGCCGAGGGTCTTGCTGGGCACATTGACGCCCTTGAACAAGTTGAAGTTGGCGCGTTGCCACGCTTGCGCACCACCGTTGATCCAGGCGACGTCGCCATAGCCCATTGCAGTCAAAAGGCTTGCCGCGCGCTCTGCCGTTCCGTCGGCCTGGTCAAGCAGCACCACGGAAACGGCCAGCCTCGGCACCAGAAGCCTGACTTTTTCCTCCAATCTGCTGAACGGGCAGGAAACGGCGATAAACGGATGGCCTTCGCCATATTGCCCGTGTTCGCGGATATCGAGAAAGGCCACTTCGCGCGTCCTCTCATGCACGATCGCCTTGGCTTGCCGCGCGGTGATGGGACCGGTCACGATCGACTGCCCGGCATTTCTGGCTCGCTGCCGGAAAAGAACGCATGCAGGGCCGGGCCGACGATATCCGGCCGCTGCTCCGCGGGATAATGCCCTGTTGGGACAGCTGCGCCACGCAGGTCGTTGGACCACCGGCTCCAGCTTTCCATCGGTTTGAGATGCCGGCCGACATGGCTGTTGTCGCCCCACAGAACGAAAACCGGGCAACGGATCTTCCGCCCGGCCTCGAAATCCGCTTTGTCGAACGCATAGTCCAGCGACACGGTCGCGCGATAATCCTCGCAAACTGCGTGGATCTGCTCGGGCGTGGTGCAGCGAACATATTCGGCAAAGGCTTCCGGCGCGAAAATGGAAAGCCCGACGCCTTTCTTGTTCAGCTTGTATTGGATGTAATAATCGAGATCGGCGCAAATCAGCGTCTCGGGGAAGGGGGCTTTCTGAGCCATGAAGAACCAGTGGTAGCTTTCCAGCGCCCAGCCCATCGTCACATGCGATAAAAGATCGAGCGTCGGCACGATGTCCAGCGCGGCCATCCGCATGATGGCCTCCGGTCGATCGAGCGCCATGCGGAAGGCGACCCGGGCACCGCGGTCGTGACCGGCCACCGCGAAACGATCGAAACCGAGCTGGCGCATTACCGAAAAATTGTCTTCACCCATGGCTCGGAAAGAATAGGCCGCATGGTCCTCGCCTCCGTCGGGCTTCGAGCTGTCGCCGTAACCCCGGAGGTCCAGCGCAACCACGGTGAAGGAGCGCGCCAACAAGGGCGCGACCTTGTGCCAGCTGACATGCGTGAGCGGGTTGCCGTGCAAGAGAAGGAGGGGAGGCCCGCTTCCGCCGACCGCTGTGTGGATCTCCGCCCCTGCCGTTTGAACGCGCTCCACCCGGAAGCCGGGTATCAGCGGGTGCGGTCGGTTTCCGGCTGGTTTGCCGGGTTGGTTGCTTTCTGGATTCGGCATGGATCATCCTCCCGTCCTTCCCATCAGAAAGCCTCCGTCCATCACATATTGTCAACAGTTTATAATTGACAGATCGTGCTCTGGCTGCGTACGGGTGAGGCGTTCAGGGAGGACCGACCATGCGCGAACACCGTATTGCAGCCATTCCCGGAGACGGCATCGGCGTTGAAGTGGTGCGCGCGGGCCTTCAGGCCTTGGACGCGGTTGCGCAGCGCGATGGCGGCTTTCGCTTTGCCGTGAAGGCGTTCGACTGGGGTTCCGACCATTACAAGCTTCACGGCGTGTTCATGCCGGCCGATAGGCTGGACGAGCTGAAACGCTTCGATGCCATCTTGTTCGGGGCCGTTGGCGCGCCGGATGTGCCGGATCATCTCACGCTTTGGGGCTTGCGGCTCGCGATCTGCCAGCCCTTCGATCAGTATGCCAATATACGCCCGACCCGCATTCTACCGGGCGTTCGCCCGCCCTTGGAAGGGATTTCGGCCGCCGATCTCGATTGGATGATCGTACGCGAGAATTCCGAGGGGGAATATGCCGGCCAGGGTGGCCGTTCCCATAAAGGGCTGCCGGAAGAAGTCGCCACCGAAGTCGCCATTTTTACCAGGGCCGGCGTAACGCGGATTATGCGGTTTGCGTTCGAAACGGCGCAAAAGCGGCCTCGTCGCAAGCTCACCGTCGTCACCAAGTCCAACGCCCAGCGTTATGGGCTGGTTCTGTGGGACGAGATTGCGGCGGAGGTCGCGGCCGATTTCCCCGATGTGTCCTGGGACAAGATGCTGGTCGATGCCATGACGATCCGCATGGTGATGCACCCGGCCTCGCTGGACACGATCGTCGCAACCAACCTGCATGCGGATATTCTGTCCGACCTCGCAGCTGCCCTGGCCGGCTCCATCGGAATTGCTCCCACGGCCAACCTCAATCCCGAAGGCCGCTTCCCCTCCATGTTCGAGCCGATCCATGGCTCGGCTTTCGACATCACGGGCAAGGGGATCGCCAATCCCATCGGTACTTTCTGGTCGGCCAGCCTGATGCTTGAGCATCTCGGCGAAACGGCTGCGGCCGAGCGTCTGATGCGTGCGATCGAACGCGTGACGGGTGATCCGGCCCTGCACACGCCGGATCTCGGCGGCACGGCCACGACGAGCCAAGTCACCGACGGCGTCGTGCAGGCCGTGCTTGGTGACAACCTTTAAGGAAGGACGATCAGCCATGAAACGGATTGCAGTGATTGCGGGTGACGGCATCGGCACCGAGGTCATGCCGGAAGGCGTCCGTGTTCTCCAGGCAGCGGCGGAAATTTTCGGGCTCGAGCTCGCCTTCGATCACTTCGATTTTGCCTCCTGCGATCATTACGCCCGGCACGGCCGCATGATGCCGGAAAACTGGAAGGATCTGATCGGCGGCCACGATGCCATCTTCTTTGGTGCGGTGGGCTGGCCCGACACCGTGCCCGACCACATTTCTCTATGGGGTTCGCTGCTCCAGTTCCGGCGCGAATTCGATCAATATGTGAACCTGCGGCCAGTGCGCTTGATGCCGGGCGTTCCATCTCCGCTGGCAGGCAGGGTGCCTGGCGATATCGATATCATGATCGTGCGTGAGAACACCGAAGGCGAGTATTCTTCCATCGGCGGAACGATGTTTCCCGGCACGGAGCGAGAAATCGTCATCCAGGAAACGGTGATGAGCCGGATCGGAGTGGACCGCGTGCTGCGCTACGCGTTCGACCTCGCGCAAAGCAGGTCAGGTAAGCATCTCACTTCGGCAACCAAGTCCAACGGCATCTCGATCACCATGCCTTACTGGGATGCCCGGGTGGAGGCGATGGCGGAACACTTCCCCGACGTACGCTGGGACAAGTACCATATCGATATTCTGTGCGCGCATTTCGTGTTGAATCCGAGCCGTTTCGACGTGGTCGTCGCTTCGAACCTGTTTGGCGACATCCTGTCGGATCTCGGCCCGGCTTGCACCGGCACCATCGGCATCGNNCGCTGTTCGAGCCGGTGCACGGCTCCGCGCCCGATATCGCCGGCAAAGGCATAGCCAATCCGGTAGGCCAGATCTGGGCCGGAGCGATGATGCTGGAGCACTTCGGCTACGTTGAAGCAGCAACGGCGATCGTATCGGCAATCGAACGCACGCTGGCTACGCCCGAAGGCCGTACCCGCGATCTTGGCGGCAATGCAAGCACCAACGAGTGTGGCCAGGCCGTTCTTGACACCTTACGGACGCTTACCCGGGAAGGAATACGCTCATGACTGACACGCGCCCGATCCTTGCTCTGACCATGGGCGATTGCACCGGCATTGGTCCGGAAATCACCGCCCGGATATTGGCGGAAGGTCGCATGCGCGACGATGCCCGCATCGTGCTGATCGGCGACCGCCGGGTCCTGGCTCGAGGCGAAAGCCATGCCGGTGTTTCCTTGCTCACGCGCAGCTACGATCAGCCTTCAGCTGTGGATTGGGCCGACGACACCATTCCCTTGATCGATCTCGGCAACACCGATCCCGATCTTTTTCCCTCAGGTCAGGTCAGCGCGGAAGCGGGGCGCCTGTCCGGGGATACGCTGGCTGGCGCGATCGAGTTCGCGCGGCAGGGACAGGTACAAGCCATCAGCTTTGCACCGCTTAACAAGCGCGCCATGTTCGATGGCGGCTGGAAATTCCCGGATGAGCACAAGATGTTCGCCCATCTGCTAGGCCATACCGGCTATTTCAGCGAGATGAACGTCCTTGATCCGTGGTGGATGTTCCGCGTCACCTCGCATGTCGCCTTGCGGGACGTCGCTGATGCCATCACCGAAACTTCCATCCGGAACGCAGTGGAACTTGCGGTGACAACAATGCGCAAAGCGGGCATCGAGCGACCCCGCCTGGCGGTTGCCGCGCTCAATCCCCACGCCGGCGAAAGCGGGCTCTTTGGCACGGAAGAAATCGAGATCATCCGCCCGACGGTGGAGGCAATGGCCCGTGAAGGCTATAACTGCGAAGGGCCGTTTCCTTCCGACACGGTGTTTCTGAAGGCGTTTGCTGGCGCCTATGACGGCGTGCTTTCCATGTACCACGACCAAGGTCAGATCGCGACCAAGCTGAAGGGCTTCAACAAGGGCGTGACCGTTACGGCGGGCTTGAACACGATTTTCACGACGCCTGCCCATGGCACGGCTTTCGACATCGTCGGCACGGGTCAGGCAAGCGGCAGCGCCCTGGAAGCGGCCATCACCATGGCTGCCCGCTTGGTTCGCCTGTAGCACCGACCTTGAGACGGCTGGAAGTGCCGCATGATCATACAGCCCTTGGAACTCTGCTGGTTCCTGCATTGCAGACGGCAAGGTTGTGCTCGATCAGGAGTGGTTTGACTGCAAGGTTCTCGGACAGAACCGCTCGACCCAGCACAAGTAGCCGAAAGGTCGGCCTGATGACGAGGTTTTCACTGCCGAGATCATCCGGCTCTCCTCCCGCTATGGCCGCTTTGGCTATGGCCGGATCC
>DCDI01000204.1:0-28260 GCA_002316345.1 Phyllobacteriaceae bacterium UBA1059
CGCTGTCCGGCGGCAATCTGCAGAAGTTCATTATCGGGCGCGAGCTTGACCGCCAGCCGTCGGTGATCGTCGTCAACCAGAAGACCTGGGGCGTCGATGCGGGTGCTGCGGCGCGCATCCGGCAGGCGCTGGTGGAACTGGCGCGGGCGGGCTCGGCCGTGCTGGTGATCAGCCAGGATCTGGACGAATTGTTCGAGATCGCTGACTTCATCGCTGTCATGCATGACGGGCGCCTGTCGAAGCCGATGCCAACGGCAGAAGCGACATCAGAGGCGATCGGGCTGCTGATGGGCGGCGCGGAACCCGGCCATGCCGCACATGAGGCCGCCGCCTGATGCGCTTCGAACTGGTCAAGCGATCGCAGCAATCCAAGCTGTTCAGTGCGCTGTCGCCGTTTCTGGCGCTGGCGCTGACGGTGATCTGCGGCGCGCTCATCTTCGCCGCCCTCGGCAAGAGCCCGGTGGATGGGCTGTATTACTACTTCGTCGAGCCGCTGCTCGAAGTCTGGTCGCTGCATGAGCTGGCGATCAAGGCAGCACCGCTGATCTTGATCGCGGTCGGGCTGTCGGTCTGCTTCCTGTCTAACAACTGGAATATCGGCGCGGAAGGGCAGTTCATAGCGGGCGCGATTGCCGGCTCGATCCTGCCGGTGATGTTTCCCGACTTCCAGAATGGCTTCGTTCTGCCGCTGATGCTGCTGATGGGCGTGCTCGGCGGTGCGGCGTATGGTGCGGTGCCTGCGCTGTTGAAGACGCGCTTCGGCACCAATGAGATCCTGACGAGCCTGATGCTGGTTTATGTCGCGCAGAACTTTTTGGATTGGCTGACGCGCGGGCAGTGGCGCGATCCGGCCGGCAATAATTTTCCGCTGACGCGGCGCTTCCATGCCGATGCTGTGCTGCCCGAAGTGCTGCCGTCGTCGGGGAGCGCGCATTGGGGCATCGTCTTCGCGCTCGTGGCGGCTGTGGTCGTGTGGTTCATGATCAGCCGGACCATCAAGGGTTTCGAGGTGCGGGTACTGGGCGAAAGCCCGCGCGCAGGACGTTTCGCGGGCTTCTCCGCCAAGCGCATGGTCTTCTTCGCATTCCTGGTGTCCGGCGGTCTAGCCGGGCTGGCGGGCATCTCGGAAGTGGCGGGCGCGATCGGCTATCTGCTCTNNCATCGTCGCGTTTCTCGGGCGGCTTAACCCGCTGGGGATCGTGGCAGCGGGGCTGGTGCTGGGGCTGACTTACCTCGGCGGCGAGGCGGCGCAGATCTCGATGGGGCTGTCGGACAAGGTCGCGCGGGTGTTTCAAGGCATGCTGCTGTTCTTCGTGCTGGGCTGCGACACCCTGATCCATTATCGCATCCGCCTCGTTCGCGATGCGCTGACGGCGAAACGGTCCTGATCATGCTGATTGCCGAAAGCATCCTCCTCACCATCGCAACCGCCGCCACGCCGCTGCTTCTGGCTGCCATCGGCGAGCTTGTTGTAGAACGCTCCGGCGTGCTCAATCTGGGCGTCGAGGGCATGATGGTGATGGGCGCGGTGTGCGGCTTTGCGGCTGCGGCACTGACCGGATCGGCGGGGATCGGCATGCTCGCGGCAATTCTTGCCGGCGTGCTATTTTCGCTGCTGTTCGGCTTCCTGACGCTGACGATTGCGACCAACCAGGTGGCGACGGGCTTGTCGCTCACGCTGTTGGGCCTCGGGCTTTCCAGCATGATCGGCGAGGCTTTCGTCGGATCGCCCGGCGTGAAGTTGCCGACGCTGGCGAATGGCATTGCCGAAATCCCGTTGGTGGGACAGCCGATAGCCAGCGTGCGCTTCATGCTGGCGGGCATTCCGCTGATCGGCCGCGTGCTGTTTGCGCAGGATCCGATCTTCTACATTTCGATCGCGCTGGTGTTCGGCGTGGCGTGGTTCCTGTTCCACACGCGGGCCGGTCTGGTGCTGCGCTCGGTGGGAGACAACCATGCGTCCGCGCATGCGCTCGGCACGAACGTCATCGGCATCCGCTATCTCGCGGTGATGTTTGGCGGCGCTTGTGCGGGTCTTGCCGGCGGTCACCTGTCGCTGGTTTACACGCCGCAATGGGTGGAGAACATGACGGCGGGTAGGGGCTGGATTGCGCTGGCGCTGGTGGTGTTCGCTTCCTGGCGCCCGCTGCGGTTGCTGGCCGGCGCTTATCTGTTCGGTGCGGTGTCGATCGGGCAGCTGCATGCGCAGGCGCTGGGTCTCGGCATTCCCTCGCAGCTGCTGTCGTCCTTGCCGTATCTCGCGACGGTGCTGGTGCTGGTGCTGATTTCGCGCAATCGCCGTTTAACCATGATGAACACGCCGGCTTCGCTCGGCCAACCTTTCGTGCCCGACCGCTGAGAACGCGCGGGCGCTGAACTGATAAGAACAGACCTTCCACAGGAGAACACAATGAAGAAACTGCTTCTCGGTTTGACGGCTGCAGCACTCGCCGCCACCGTTTCCATGCCGGCGTCCGCGCAGGAGAAGACCAAGGCCTGCTTTGTTTACATCGGCTCCAAGACCGATGGCGGCTACAGCCAGGCGCATGATCTCGGCCGTCAGCAGGTCGACAAGGAGCTCGGCGACAAAGTTGAGACCGTGTTTGTCGAGAACGTTCCGGAAGGCCCGGATGCGCAGCGAGCCATCGAGCGCCTCGCCCGCTCCGGCTGTGCGATCATCTTCGCGACTTCGTTCGGCTTCATGGACCAGACGGTCGCCGCCGCCGCCAAGTTCCCGGACGTGAAGTTCGAGCATGGCACCGGCTACAAGACGGCGGAAAACCTCGGCGTTTACAATGCGCGCTTCTATGAAGGCCGCTATATTCAGGGCCAGATCGCCGCAAAGATGTCCAAGAAGGGCGTTGCCGGCTACATCGCATCCTTCCCAATTCCTGAAGTGGTGATGGGCATCAATGCGTTCGAGCTCGGTGCACAGTCGGTGAACCCGGACTTCAAGATCAAGGTCGTGTGGGCCAACACCTGGTTTGACGCTGCCAAGGAAGCCGACGCCGCCAAGGTGCTGGTCGATCAGGGCGTCGATATTCTCACGCAGCACACCGATTCCACCGCGCCGATGCAGGTTGCGGCGGAGCGCGGCATTCATGCCTTCGCTCAGGCTTCCGACATGATCAAGGCTGGACCGCAGACCCAGCTGACCGGCATCGTGGATACCTGGGGTGCCTATTACGTCAAGCGCGTCAAGGCAGTCATGGATGGCACCTGGAAGTCCGAGAACATCTGGGATGGTCTGGCGCAGGGCATTTTGGAAATGGCGCCTTACACCAACATGCCCGACGACGTGAAGGCGATGGCGGAAGCGACCGAAGCCAAGATCAAGTCGGGCGAGTTGAAGCCGTTCACCGGCCCGATCAAGAAGCAGGACGGTTCGGACTGGCTGAAAGCTGGCGAGAGTGCCGACGACGCAACGCTGGCCGGTTTGAACTTCTACGTCCAGGGCGTGGACGACAAGCTGCCGCAGTAAACCGGGTATATCTAGCCGAATGAGGAGGGCGCCCACGGGCGTCCTTTTCTTTTTTGAGCAGCTTGCTGCCGCCTTTGCAAAAGTTAGCGACGACGGCTCCGCCAGTCGTCACAAGACAGCATGTTTGCCGGGCAGTTCAGCGGGCATCACTTTGCGTCAAACTGACCAGGCGTGACCTTACGTTGCATCAAAGCAAAGGCGAGAAACTTGAAGGCATTCCGAAGCGGCGCTACCACAGCTTCATGAGCCACCTAAAGTTATCCGGTTGCGACCCGCTCGGGATAGGCAGACAAAGGTTTGTCTTTTTACATCCGCTCGATCCGGACCTTGTCGTAAAGATCCCGCTTCGTCATGTGCTTGATGATGAGCGGACACGACCGCGTCCGCGCTACCACCGGCGCTATCTGTTCCGCCATCTGGCCGACACCTACAGCGAGATGCGCGCGCATCTCGTTCTTTACGCAAGGCTGGGCGAGCTTCCGTTCCGCATCGCCAAATTTCACGGCTTTACCGAAACCGATCTGGGTCTGGCCGAGGTGTGTGAGCTGAAGAAGGGCATCGATGGCCTGCCCGCGCCTTCGCTTCGTCAGATGCTGGCGGAAGGCACGTATGACGAGGTGCACCAAGCCGCCCTATCGCGCTTCCTCGATTGGGTACTATCCAGCGACCTGACGCTGAAGGAGTTGCATCCCGGCAATCTCGTTTATGCCGATGTTGGAACGGGTGTTGAAGAGTTTGTGCTGGTGGATGGGGTTGGCGAGAAAGGCCAACTTTCACTGCGGAGCAGGTTCCGGCGCTTGAACCGGTGGCACAAGCGCAAGCACATCAAGATCCTGATGGACAAGATCGAGCAAGAAGGCGCAGCGGGCCGCGCCGAAAAAGCGACAAGCTGATCTTCCGCAGCTTGGAAACCCAAGGGCAGCTGTTTGATAAGACAGCTGCCCTTTTTCATGCTTTCGCGCGACGCTAGATGCTGGTGTTGCGCAGCCGCAGCGCATTGGCAATGACGCTGACCGACGACAGCGCCATGGCCGCAGCCGCGATGATCGGCGACAGCAGCCAGCCAAAGGCCGGATACAACAGGCCGGCCGCAATCGGCACGCCGGCCGCGTTGTAGATGAAGGCAAAAGCCAAGTTCTGGCGGATGTTGCGCATGGTCGCCTGCGATAAGTGCCGTGCCTTGACGATGCCCATCAGATCACCCCTCAGCAGGGTAACGCCGGCACTTTCGATCGCGACATCGGTGCCCGAGCCCATCGCAATGCCGACATCAGCGGCGGCAAGGGCAGGGGCATCATTGACGCCATCGCCTGCCATGGCGACCGTGCGGCCTTCAGCCTTGAGGCGGGCGATGACGCTGCTTTTCCCATCCGGCAGAACATCAGCCTCGACCTCGTCGATGCCGAGTTTTCGCGCGACGGCTTGAGCCGTGGTCTTGTTGTCGCCGGTCAGCATGACGATGCGGATCTTGTCGGCATGCAGGGCCTTCAGTGCTTCGGCGGTCGTTGCCTTGACGGGATCGGCAATGGCGAAGATGCCCGCGGCCTGGTTGTCGATGCCCATGAAGATGGCGGTGGCACCATCGCGCCGGAGCGTGTCGGCTTCCTGAGAGAGGGCGGCAATGTCGATGCCGTTCTCCTGCATAAACGCTGCGTTGCCTAGCATGACGCGTTGGCCCTCGACAGTGCCGATTGCGCCTTTGCCGCTGGGCGAATCGAAATCGGACACAGTGGGCGTCGCCAGCTGCTTCTTCTCGGCTGCGGTCAGGATCGCGTGCGCTAACGGATGTTCGGAAGCGCGTTCGACGCCTGCGGCCAAGCGCAGAAGCGTGTCCTCATCAAAGCCCCTTGCCGCCACGATCTGCGTGACAGACGGCTTGCCTTCCGTCAGCGTGCCGGTCTTGTCGACCACCAGCGTGTCGACCTTTTCCATCTGCTCGAGCGCCTCGGCATTCTTGATGAGGACGCCGAGGCCGGCGCCCTTGCCGACGCCGACCATAATAGACATCGGCGTGGCAAGCCCGAGCGCGCATGGGCAGGCGATGATCAACACCGACACGGCCGCGACCAGCCCATAGGAGAAACGTGGTTCGGGTCCAAAAATAGCCCAGGCAGCAAAAGCCATAAGGGCAATTGCAATTACCAAGGGCACGAACCAACCGGATACGCGATCGGCCATGCGCTGGATGGGCGCGCGTGAGCGCTGCGCATCGGCCACCATCTGCACGATGCGCGACAGCATCGTATCGCGACCCACATTTTCGGCGCGGATGATCAGCGCGCCGGTCTGGTTCAGCGTTCCGCCAACAACGGCGTCACCCACGGCGCGGGTGACCGGCATCGATTCGCCGGTGACCATGGATTCGTCAAGCGACGAGCGGCCATCTTCGACGCGGCCATCAACAGGCACGGTTTCGCCGGGACGGATGCGCAGGCGATCGCCGATGGCGAGGTCTTCAGCCGGCACATCATGCTCGTTGCCATCCGCATCGATGCGGCGTGCGGTTTTTGGGGCAAGGTTGAGCAGAGCCCTGATGGCGCCTGAGGTTTGCTCGCGGGCGCGCAGTTCCAGCACCTGGCCAAGCAGAACGAGCACGGTGATGACGGCCGCAGCCTCGAAGTAAACGGCGACGGCACCGTCTGCGGCGCGGAACGCGGCGGGGAAGATGCCGGGCACAAGCGTGGCCACCACGCTGTAGATCCAGGCCACACCCGTGCCCATGGCAACCAGCGTAAACATGTTAGGGCTGCGATGCACAACAGACGCCCAGGCGCGTTCGAAGAACGGCCAACCGGCCCAAAGAACGACCGGGGTGGCTAGGACAAATTGGATCCAGACGGAGATGTGTGGCGGCACGAGATGGTGCACGGCTGGAATCAGGTGCGAGCCCATCTCCAGGATGAAGACCGGCAGAGCGAATGCGAGACCGATCTTGAAGCGGCGGGTCATGTCGATGAGTTCATGATTCGGACCGGTATCCGCTGTCGCCATCAAAGGCTCGAGCGCCATGCCGCAGAAGGGGCAGCTGCCGGGACCTTCCTGCAGGACCTCCGGATGCATCGGGCAGGTCCAGAGAGCGCCTTCTGGGACATCTGCCGGGTCGATGGGGGCTTGGCCATGATGATCATGACCGCCGCAGCAATGGCTCTGCGCGGCGGCCGGCTCAGCTTTGGTGAGCGGGTAACGCGTCGGATCCGCCTCGAACTTCGCTTTGCAGCCGGCCGAGCAGAAGTAGATGATTTGATCGGCAAGCTGCATCTGGTGCTTGGCGCTGGCGGGATTGACCGTCATGCCGCAAACGGGATCGCGAGCTAGACCGTGCTGGGAGGGTTCGCTCTGAGGTGCCTGCGTCGCAGGACCGTGCCCGCAACAATGTCCTTGGCTATGCTCACTCATCAGGAACCTCATTCGTCGTCACGTTGCCCTCGCTGCCGCAAAGGCGGCGCAAGGTGCTTGGCTTTGGACAGGAGGTAGGGGTTCCTGTGACTGGAAGGTCAAGAGCCTGCCTCTTGCACATGCACTGTTCAGCTCATCTTCATTGTCAGCCATGCAGAAGCGTGGATGATGCTGAAGGGAACCAAGAAGGAGACAGCCATGAATCGCCGCTTCGTCCTCGTGGGGCTGGCTACAGCCGTCGCCATGCCCAGCCTTGCCTTTGCTCAGGATCGCGCGGGGCCAAGCTCGGACCAGATCATGCAGAAACTGGAAGCGCCCGCGCAGCGGCAAATCCGCCCTGAAGATCGCATGTCGATCCAAGAATTTCGCCGTCGCCCCGAGATGCGACGGGCCGCACCATCCATCGACATTCAGGCGATCAACTTCGCTTTCGGTTCAGCGGAAATCCCACGCTCCGAATACCGCAAAATCCGCGAAATCGCCTATGCGTTCGACCAGCTCTCCCGCAGACGGCGGGGCGCGCGGTTCCTGATCGAAGGGCACACGGATGCCGTCGGATCCCGCGAAGCAAACCAGGTTCTATCCGAACGTCGCGCATCATCTCTCAAGATGGTGCTGAGCCGCGAGTTTGGGATTCCCGCGCGGATCCTTGAGACGGTCGGGTATGGCGAGGACTTCCTGCTCGTGGACACCCAGAACGAGGAATGGCGAAACCGCCGCGTCACCATCCGCCGGATCGATCAATTCGTGCGCTAACGGACCTGCATTTCACCGGATGCGGGCGAGTGTGGCGGAACAGGTTGACGCTGTGATCCGACGCGCGGTAAAGGCGGAGCACTGAAGGCGTTCGGTGGTGAACGGGTAGCAACGGCCAGACCAACCGGCCGCTGAAATCAGGATGAACCAACGAATCATGCCTTGGAGGGATGGCCGAGCGGTTTAAGGCACCGGTCTTGAAAACCGGCGTGGGGCAACTCACCGTGGGTTCGAATCCCACTCCCTCCGCCATTTCCTCACAAGCCTCCCGTCTCGTCCACATGGAAGGCGGGCTTCGAGCTTCAGCCCTTGCGTTTCTGGCCTGCAGCCTGTATGGCGCAACGCATTCCACACACGGACTTTGGTGTTCTGCCGGGAGATATCCGGCAAAGACCTCCGGTGGCGGCGGGTTTACGCCCAGTCGTCAAGGTCCGTGGAGGCTCAACCGGAAAGGACAGATCATGGCTACGCCAGACTTCTCCATGCGCCAGCTTCTCGAAGCCGGCATTCACTTCGGCCACCAGACACACCGCTGGAACCCGAAGATGGCGCCTTACATCTTCGGCGCCCGCAACAACGTTCACATTATCGATCTCAGCCAGACCGTTCCCATGCTGGAGCAGGCGCTGAAGGTCGTGTCCGACACCGTCGCCCGCGGCGGTCGCGTGCTGTTCGTCGGCACCAAGCGCCAGGCTTCGGAAATCGTTGCCGATGCGGCCGATCGTTCGGCTCAGTACTACGTCAACTCCCGCTGGCTGGGCGGCATGCTCACCAACTGGAAGACGATCTCGCATTCGATCCAGCGCCTGCGCAAGCTCGACGAGATGCTGTCGACTGGCGAAGCGAACGCCTTCACCAAGAAGGAACGCCTGAACCTCGACCGTGAGCGCGAGAAGCTCGACAAGGCTCTCGGCGGCATCAAGGACATGGGCTCGACGCCGGACCTGATGTTCGTGATCGACACCAACAAGGAAGCGATTGCCATTNNGCGATCATCGATTCGAACTGCGATCCAGACAAGATCGACTACCCGATCCCGGGTAACGACGACGCGCAGCGCGCTATCTCGCTGTATTGCGACCTGATCGCCAAGGCCTGCATCGATGGTATCGCGCGTCAGCAGGGTTCGCTCGGCATCGACATCGGCGCTTCGGAAGAGGCTCCGATCGAGCCTGCTCTTGAAGCAGCCGCGCCGGAAAGCGACGCACCGGCTACGCCGGCTGCCTGATCCGCGAACCCGACGGTTGGTCGGGTTCAAGTTTAAGCCGGCGAAAGCTGGCCGCTCCAGGCGCATCATCGAAACCTCGGTGGTGCGCCCGTGCATTTCAGATTTGAGAGGTTCGAGATGACGATTTCCGCCGCACAGGTGAAGCAGCTCCGCGAAATGACGGGCGCTGGTATGATGGATTGCAAGGCAGCTCTTGGCGAAACCGACGGCGACATGGAAGCCGCGGTCGACTGGCTGCGCAAGAAGGGTATTTCCAAGGCCGACAAGAAGGCTGGCCGCACGGCTGCCGAGGGCTTGATCGGCGTTGGTGGCGATGCAACTTCGGGCGTTCTCGTTGAAGTCAATTCCGAGACCGACTTCGTGGCCCGCAACGACGCTTTCCAGCAGATCGTTCGCAACGTGGCTCAGGTCGCTCTCGAGACCAGCGGCGCGACCGAAGAAGTTTCGGCTGCTCGTTATCCCGGCGGCACCTCTTCCGTGGTCGACACGATCAAGGACGCGGTCGGCACGATCGGCGAGAACATGAGCTTCCGCCGCGCGAGCAAGCTGAGCGTCACCTCCGGCGCTGTTGCGACCTATGTCCACAATGCGGTTGCCGAAAACCTCGGCAAGCTCGGCGTTCTGGTTGCGATCGAGACCACCGGCGATGCAGAAGCTGCGCGCAGCTTTGCCCGCCAGGTCGCGATGCATGTCGCTGCCACCAACCCGCTGTCGCTGAGCGAGCAGGAAATCGATCCGGCCGTTGTTGCGCGCCAAAAGGACATCTTCCCCGACCAGGCCCGCCAGTCCGGCAAGCCGGAAAACATCATCGAGAAGATGGTGGAAGGCCGTTTGCGCAAGTTCTACGAGGAAGTCGTGCTGTTGAAGCAGGCTTTCGTGCTGAACCCCGACCTGACGGTGGAAGCAGCCTTGAAGGACGCCGAGAAGACGATCGGCGCGCCTGCCAAGATCACGGGCTTCGTTCGCTTCGCTCTCGGCGAGGGCATCGAGCGCGAGACCAGCGATTTCGCGGCGGAAGTCGCGGCTGCCGCCAAGCAGTAAGCTTCGTCTTACAGGCTGGTTTTGACGCGGCGCGCAACGCTGCATTAGGATCATCCGGAATAAACAAGGGGCATCGCGTGACATCGCGGTGCCCTTCGTGTATCCGCACTCCGCTTTGCTTATGCGAGCCGCTTAATCCCCAAAGGAGTCTCCATGCCTGTTCAGTCGCCGATCTACCGCCGCGTGCTGCTCAAGGCTTCCGGCGAGGCGCTGATGGGGAGTCAGGGCTTCGGCATCGACGTTTCGGTCGCCGATCGCATCGCCGCAGACATCGCGGAAGCGCGCTCCATGGGTGTGGAAGTCGGTGTGGTGATCGGTGGCGGCAACATCTTCCGCGGCGTGGCCGTCGCTTCGGCCGGCGGCGACCGCGTGACCGGCGACCATATGGGCATGCTGGCGACGATCATCAATTCGCTGGCGCTACGCACTTCGCTGACCAAGCTCGGCGTGGACGCCGTCGTGCTGTCGGCCATCGCGATGCCGGAAATCTGCGAGAGCTTTTCGCAGCTCAAGGCGCAGTCGCATATGGATGCGGGCAAGGTCGTGATCTTTGCCGGCGGTACAGGCAATCCGTTCTTCACGACCGATTCGGCCGCGGCCCTTCGCGCGGCGGAAATCGGCGCTGATGCCCTGTTCAAGGGCACACAGGTGGATGGTGTTTATTCCGCCGATCCGAAGAAAGATCCGAATGCGACGCGCTATGAGCGCATCACCCACGCGGAAGTTCTGCAGCACGACCTCGCGATCATGGATACGGCCGCGATTGCCCTTGCGCGCGAGAACAACATTCCGATAATCGTTTATTCCATTCACGAACAGGGCGGGTTTGGCGAAATCCTGCGCGGCGCTGGCCGCTGCACGGTTGTCTCCGACTAAGTTCGCGCACGCGCCCTTCAGACCAAGTTTTACGGAGATTATGATGAGCAACGGAGCCGACTTCCAGGACATCCAGCGTCGCATGGAAGGCGCCATCAACGCCTTCCGCAACGATCTGGCTTCGCTGCGCACCGGCCGTGCATCGAGCAACCTGCTCGATCCGATCCAGGTTCAGGCCTATGGCTCGGCCATGCCGCTCAACCAGGTTGCGACGGTCTCCGTGCCAGAGCCGCGCATGATCTCGGTTTCGGTCTGGGACAAGTCGATGGTGAACGCGGTTGACCGCGCAATCCGCGAGTCCAATCTGGGCTTCAACCCGATCATGGATGGTACGACGCTGCGCATTCCGCTGCCGGAGCTGAACGAACAGCGCCGCAAGGAACTGGCGAAGATCGCCCACACCTATGCCGAGAACGCCCGTGTTGCCGTTCGCCATGTGCGCCGCGACGCCATGGACGGCCTCAAGAAGGCCGAAAAGGATGGCGATGTCGGACAGGACGATGTTCGTGCGCAGTCCGAACGCGTTCAGAAGATGACGGACGACACGATCACCTCGGTCGACGGACTGCTGGCGGAAAAGCAAGCCGAAATCATGCAGGTTTGACGGGTCGGTCTTTCGGGCCGGTGTAATCGGAGGGTAGGCTGTGGCGCCCGCGCATGTCGCGATCATCATGGATGGCAATGGCCGCTGGGCCAAGGCCCGCGGTTTGCCGCGCGTCATGGGGCATCGCGCCGGTGTTGAAGCCTTGCGCCAGGTCGTTCGCGATGCGCCGGGCCTCGGCATCGAATGGCTGCCGGTCTACGCCTTTTCGTCCGAAAATTGGGCGCGTCCGCAGGGCGAGGTGGCAGATCTGATGGGTCTGCTGAAGCTGTTCATCCGCCGCGATCTTGCCGAATTGCACCGCAATGGCGTGCGGATCCGCATCATCGGCGAGCGTACGGCATTGGCGCCTGATATCCGCGCGTTGCTTGATGATGCCGAGGTTCTGACAGCCGGCAACCGGTCACTCAATCTGGTTATTGCCTTCAACTACGGTGCGCGCGAGGAGATTACCCGCACGCTGCGCCATCTGGCGACTGAAGTGGCTGCGGGGCGGCTTGCGCCGGATGCCATCGATGAAGCGCTGATCAGCCGCTCGCTCGATACGGCCGGCATGCCCGATCCCGATCTGGTGATCCGCACCAGCGGCGAGATGCGCCTGTCGAACTTCCTAACCTGGCAATGCGCTTATAGCGAGTTGGTGTTCCTGCCTGTACTGTGGCCGGACTTCAGCAAGACACACCTTGAGGATGCGCTCGCGTCCTTTGCCGGCCGCGAGCGCCGCTATGGCGGGCGACCCGCGGCCAGAGAAGCCGCATCATGATCAGGAATCAGCGGGAAGCCGGCTTGGACTTTCGCCGCCCGCGCCGTCTCAATAATCTCGGTTTGCGCATCGTCTCAGGGGTGATCCTCGGCAGCATCGTGCTGGCGATCACCTATTATGGTGGCATCGTCTATCACCTGATGATCGCCTTCTTCGCCTGCGCTCTTCTTTATGAGTGGCTGGAGATGGCGGGGGCTCGCGTGCAGCAACGCAGCCGCATGATCATGTGGCTGTTGCTGGCCGTCGCGCTGATTCCGCTGATCCTCAACATGAAGGCGGCGATCGTGGTGCCGGTCGCGCTGGCCGCCATGCTTGTCGGCCTCCTCTATGAAGCACGGCTTTCAGGACGCGCGGGAATTTGGGTCAGTGGCGGTCTCGTTTATGCGTTGCTTGCCGCCGTCTCGATTGACCAGGTTCGCGAGGGCGGAACGGCTGGGCTCGCGGCCATGGTCTTTTTGTTCACCGTGGTTTGGACAACCGACAGCCTGGCCTATGTGTTTGGTCGGTTGATCGGCGGACGCAAGCTCGCGCCATCAATTTCGCCCGGCAAGACATGGAGCGGAGCGCTTGGCGGCGCGCTGGCTGCAGTGATCGTTGGCGCCGGGGTCGGCCGGCTGATGGGGATCGAAGCCGGCTTTCTTCTTGCTGTTGCAGCACTGGTGCTTTCGATCGTTTCGCAAGTCGGGGACCTTTTGGAATCGGCGATCAAGCGGCGCTTTGGCGTAAAAGACTCCGGCCGTCTCATTCCCGGTCACGGTGGCGTTATGGACCGGGTCGATGGACTTGTCGCCGCCGCTTTGGCCTTGTACCTGATCGGGCTCTTGACGGGCGGTCTGCACGAACCATCACGCGGTTTGTTCTTTGGGATGTGATGGGCTGAACCCCGACAAACGGTCTCCTCTAATGGAGAACGCTTAGCGACAGCAGGTGCAACAAGGCACCGGAGTGAACGGAACAAGCGTGGGTGAGTTTCTGACCGCAATCTTCGGAAGCGAGGGCCTGATCCTGGGCACGCTCGTGCCGTTTCTGTTCGTGCTTCTCGTTGTCGTCTTCGTTCATGAGATGGGGCACTATCTCGTCGGGCGCTGGTGCGGCATCGGCGTCAAAGCCTTTTCGATCGGCTTCGGTCCGGAGCTGATCGGCTACACCGCCCGCAGCGGTACGCGCTGGAAATTGTGCGCCGTTCCGCTGGGTGGCTACGTGAAGTTCGTCGGCGACATGAACGCGACGAGCACACCTGATCCCGAATCAACGGAAATGCTGACCGACGCGGAACGGCGTGTGGCCTTCCACACCCAGCCGGTGTNNCCGTGGTGGCCGGCCCGATGTTCAACTTCCTCCTGACCATCGTCGTGTTCAGCGTGATGTTCTCGATCTATGGCCGCGCGGTTCTGGATCCGACCGTGGCGGAGGTTCGTCCCGGCAGCCCGGCCGCCGTTGCCGGCATCCAGCCTGGGGATCGCTTCGTGGCTGTGGATGGCACGAAGGTTGACAGCTTTGCCGATGTGCAGCGGCTGGTGTCCGGCCGGGCTGGGGATCCGCTGACCTTCACGATCAATCGCGGCGGTCAGGATATGACGGTCACCGCGACGCCCGAGCTGATCGAACAAAATGACGCGCTAGGCAATGTCGCGCGCACCGGTGTGATCGGCGTCGTGAACAACCGCGATGTGGGCCAAGGCCGGATGGTGGAATATTCTCCGCTTGAAGCCGTGCAGCAGGGCGTGGTCGAAACCGGCCACATCATCAGCCGAACCGGTCAATTCTTGCAAAGGTTTGTTGTCGGGCGTGAAGACAAGTGCCAGCTCGGCGGGCCGGTGAAGATCGCAGAAATGTCGGGGCAGGCGGCGAAGCTGGGCTTCCAGTGGCTCATCCAGCTTGCTGCCCTCTTGTCGGTAGGCATCGGCATTCTCAACCTTCTTCCGATTCCCCCACTGGACGGCGGCCATCTAGTCTTCTACGCAGTTGAGGCTGTTCAACGACGTCCGGTTTCGGAACGGGTGATGGAGGCTGTGTATCGCGTGGGTATTTTCGCGGTGCTGTGCTTCATGGGATTCGTTTTCTGGAACGACCTTTTTGGATGCTGAACGAGATGAAGGTCGTCGCAAGCGGTTGATATTGACTAAGCATTTACCATGAGCCCCGAATTGCGTGTCGGGAATGACACGCCAGCGGGATTAGTAAATGCACATTAACCAGAAACCTTGCGTGTAGGGAAAATACGGCTATGACGGTTGTGGGACCAACTGCGATGGCCGGGTTTCTCGCTGTGGGGACTACGAGAGTAAAAGGTTTAGGGGCCCGATGAAGCCAACATTTCGTTTCAAGAGCGCCGCATCCGCGGTGGCGTTGTCCGCCGCCCTGGTCGCTCCAGGCGCTGTTATCGCTCAGCTGGGCATGGTCTCGGTCGCCGACGCGGCCGTGGTCAGCCGCATCGAGGTCCGCGGAAACCAGCGCGTCGATGCTGACACCGTGCGCAGCTATATCGGCGTCACGCCGGGCAAGCAGTTTTCGAACGCCGATCTTGACGACGCTGTGAAGCGTTTGTTCGACACCGGTTTGTTCTCCGATGTCCAGATCAACCAGAACGGCGGCACCCTCGTGGTGCAGGTTGTCGAGTATAAGATCGTCAACCAGGTTCTGTTCCAGGGCAACAGCAAGGTTAAGGACGAGCAGCTCAGCGCCGGCGTTCAGACCAAGCCCCGCAGCGGCTATTCGCAGGCTACCGTCGATGCTGACGTGGAAGGCATCAAAGGTGCTTACCGGCAGATCGGGCGCAACGATGCGACCGTGACGGCACAGATCGTCGATCTCGGCGAAAACCGCGTCAACGTTGTGTACCAGATCAACGAAGGCGACCGCACCAAGATCACGGCCGTGAACTTCGTTGGAAACAGCGCTTTCCCTGCACGTCGTTTGCGTGACGTGGTCGCAACCCGCGAATCGAACTTCCTGTCGTTCCTGACCCGCAACGACATCTATGATGCGGACAAGCAGAAGGCCGACGAGGAAGCACTGCGCCGCTTCTATTACAATCGCGGCTATGCCGACTTCCAGGTCGTGTCGTCCAGCGCCGAGCTCGATCCGGCAACCAACGAATACACGATCACCTTCACCGTTCAGGAAGGCGAGCGTTACACGTTCGGCGACGTGTCGATCGACTCCGCCATCACGGACGTGAACGCCGACACGCTGCGTCCGCTCCTAAAGACGCAGCCAGGCGCGACCTACAGCGCCAAGGACGTTGAAGACACGATCGTGGCTCTGACCGAGCGTCTGGCCGGCAGCGGTTATGCGTTTGCGCAGGTTACGCCGCAGGGCGACCGCGACTTCAACAACCGCACGATCTCGGTTGTGTATTCGGTCGACCAGGGCGCGCGCACTTATGTCGAGCGCATTGAGATCCGTGGCAACGACCGCACGCGTGACTACGTCATCCGTCGCGAGTTCGACGTCAGCGAAGGCGATGCGTTCAACCAGGTTCTGATCCAGCGTGCCAAGCGCCGCCTGGAGCGCCTCGATTACTTCACCAGCGTCAATGTTTCGACGCAGCCTGGCTCGCAGCCGGACCAGGTCATCCTGGTGGTGGACGTGGTTGAAAAGGCGACGGGTGAGTTCTCGATCGGCGGCGGTTACACCACCGGCGGCTCGACTGGTGGCGGCCCCACCGCCGAAGGTTCGATCACCGAGCGCAACTTCCTTGGTCGCGGCCAGTTCATCCGTTTGGGTGTCGGCGTCGGCAAGAACACACGCGACTATAACCTGTCGTTCACCGAGCCTTATTTCCTCGGTCGTCGTATCGCTGCTGGCTTCGACATCTTCCGCCAGACCCGCGAATACGACAACGACTACAAGAGC
This sequence comes from Phyllobacteriaceae bacterium UBA1059, assembly GCA_002316345.1. GTDB lineage: Bacteria > Pseudomonadota > Alphaproteobacteria > Rhizobiales > Rhizobiaceae > Tianweitania. The sequence goes on from DCDI01000204.1 coordinate 16,001, forward strand.
GAGCTGAACGGCGGCACGATCCGGTTCGGTCTGCCGATCACCGAAGCCTTGAGCACGCAGTTTGCGTACAATCTGACGCAGGAAAAGTACAAGTACGACGACGACTGCGAAACCGATGATGGCGTGTTCGATCCGAGCTGTGATCTCGCTCCGCAGATCCGTGACGCGATCGAAAATCAGAGCCCGTGGATCAAGTCGTCTGTCAGCGCGACGTTGACCTACAGCACGATCGACGACCAGAAGAACCCGCATGCCGGTATCTTCTCGACCTTCGCTGTTGAAGCGGCCGGTCTGGGTGGCGACGCGGAGTGGGTGAAGTTCACCGGTCGCGGCACTTACTACAAGACGCTCTCGGAAGAGATGGACATCGTCGGCCTTGTGTCGGCAGGTGCCGGTCACATCGAGGGCTTCGGCGGCGGCGATCTGCGTGTGTTCGACTACTTCCGCGCCAATGACCGCATGATCCGTGGCTTCGATTACGACGGCTTCGGTCCGTTCGATCCGGGTACGGGCGATCACCTCGGTGGTGCGACCTACTTCAATGCGAGCGCGGAAGCACAGTTCCCGATGCCAGTGTTCCCACAGAGCTTCGGCTTGAAGGGTGCAGTCTTCGCGGATGCGGCCACGCTGTATGGCAACAACCTCGCAGGTGCGACCGGCACCGACATGGAATGGCGCGCATCGGTTGGTGCATCGGTGATCTGGGCTTCGCCATTCGGCCCGCTGCGCGTCGACTATGCCGTTCCTGTGAAGAAGGAAGACGGCGACGACGAGCAGAACTTCAACTTCGGCATCTCCTCGCGCTTCTAAACCGCGCGTTCTCTCCTGGCTGCTTAGCGGCCAGGAGAACCGGAGCATTTGATGACTCTTCCCGTCTTCTTCGCGCCTTCGCGCGCTTTCACCGTTGCGGAGATTGCGGCGGTCGCGGGAGCAAGCCTGCAGCAGGGCGAGCTTCATGGCCGCCAGATTACTGGCATTGCCTCGGCCGACACAGCTGATCGCGATCATGTGACCTTTGTCGACGCCAAGCATCGTGGTGCCTTGGCGGGCCTGCAGTCGGGAGCCGTGTTCGTTCCGGCGCAGCTTGCCGACAAGGTGCCTTCTCACATCGCAGTGCTCGTGGTGGATCATCCGCAAGCGGCCTTCGCGGCTGTCGGCCGACTGATGTATCCGAACGCTGCTCGTCCGACGAGTGTTACCGGTCGCACCGGAGTTTCCGCCGCCGCGCATATCGATGACGATTCCGTGGTCGAAGAGGGCGCTACCATCGAGGCTGGTGCCGTGATCGGTAGGGGTGCAGCGATCGGCTCGGGCGCGATTATTGCTGCGAATGCCGTGATTGGGGCCGGTTGTCAGATCGGTCGCGACAGCTATGTGGGCGCGGGCGCGACGGTGCTTCATGCGCTGATTGGCAACAATGTCATTATCCATGCGGGCGTGCGCATAGGCCAGGACGGCTTCGGCTATGTCGGGAGCGCGCGTGGGCCTGAGAAGATGCCGCAGATCGGGCGCGTGATCATCCAGGATCATGTCAAGATCGGCGCCAACACGACTGTAGATCGCGGCGCGATGTCCGATACGGTCATCGGCGAACACAGCAAGATCGATAATCTCGTTCAGATCGCCCATAATGTGCGCATTGGACGCGGCTGTATCGTTGCCGGGCTCTGCGGTATTTCGGGTTCGGTGCAGCTCGGCGACGGCGTGATGATGGGCGGCGGTGTCGGCTTGGCCGACCATCTAAAGATTGGGTCGGGCGCTCGACTGGCTGCCGGCAGTGGCTTTATGAATGATGTGCCTGCGGGCGAGGCGTGGGGCGGTTATCCTGCGCAGCCGATGGGCGAAATGTTGCGTGAGATTGCAACGATCAGGCGCTTGGCGAAGCGCCCCAAGAAGGGAGCCGTTGCCAGTGAGTGACGTTCAGGCCTCAACCACGCTGGACAGCGTCGACATCTTCCAGATCCTGAAGCTTCTGCCGCATCGCTATCCCTTCCTGCTGATCGACCGCATCGTCGAGATCGATGGCGGTGACTCGGCTGTTGGCATCAAGAATGTGACGATCAACGAACCCCATTTTCAGGGTCATTTTCCTGAACGGCCGGTAATGCCGGGCGTCCTCATCATCGAGGCGATGGCCCAGACAGCCGGCGCGATCTGCATTCACGCTGGCGGCAATGACAAGCCGTCGCTTGTTTATTTCATGACCATCGACAATGCGAAGTTCCGTAAGCCGGTCGTTCCAGGCGATCAGTTGCGGATTGCCGTTCGCAAGACCAAGCAGCGAGGCAGCATTTTCCGCTTCAGCTGCGAAGCCACGGTTGATGGCGTCAAGGTTGCGGAAGCGGAAGTATCCGCAATGATGACCCCGAAGCTGCCGCAGTGAGGCGCGTATTTTGAGTGAAACCACAATCCATCCGTTGGCTGTTGTCGAGCCGGGAGCACAGCTCGGCGAAGGCGTGACGGTTGGTCCGTTCTCTTATGTGGGAGCGGATGCGGTGATCGGTGATCGCTGTGAGCTGGTCAGCCATGTCAGCATCCGCGGTGCGACGACCCTCGGCGGGGATTGCATCGTGTTTCCGCAGGCCGTGCTTGGCGCACCGCCACAAAACAAGGCGCATAAAGGCGGCCGGACGACCCTGACGATCGGCGAAAATTGCCAGATCCGCGAAGGCGTTACGATGCATTGCGGCTCCGACAACAGCCGTGGCAAGACGACGGTTGGCAAGAACGGCTACTTCATGGCCATGAGCCATATCGGCCATGACTGCGAAGTTGGCGACAATGTCACCATCGCCAATTCGGCAGCACTCGGCGGCCATGTCGAACTGGGCGATTTCGTCACGATCGGCGGATTGGCGGCGATCCATCAGTTTGCACGGGTCGGGCATCATGCCTTTGTGTCCGGTGTCACGGGCGTGACCGGCGACATCATTCCTTACGCCCTGGCATCGGGCGCGCGCGCTCGCCTGCATGGTCTGAACCTGATCGGGATGAAGCGCTCCGGGCTGCCTCGTGCCGAGATCAATGCAGCTCGACGCGCTTACCGTCTGCTGTTTGAAGCCGACACGCCTTTGTCGGAGAATGTTTCACGGTTGGCGGCCGAGGGTGATCATGGCCCGGCCGTTGCCGACATCCTTGCTTTCCTGCAAGAACGCGGCAAGCGCCATTATGTGGCGGCAGCGAAGCGGGGTACGCGCGGGGATGATAGCGGCGACGAGGGTGAGTGACACGCAACCCAGCGGCTTGCTGCCGCCGGGTAGTCGTGTCGGTATCGTCGCGGGTAGTGGCAGCCTCCCGGTCAACGTCGCGCAAAGCCTGAGCCTTGCCGGCCTGAACCCCTTCATCTTTATTCTGGACGGCGAGGCGGATCGTCTCGCAGAACTGCAACACTACGAGCATGTGGTTCTGCCGATTGAGGCGGCAGCGGTCGGCTTCGATCACATGAAGGCCGCCGGCGTGACGCATGCTGTGCTGGCTGGAGGCGTGGTCCGGCGCCCGAAGCTTCGGGCGCTGAAGTGGACGCCGCGCGTGCTCAAGGTTCTGCCGCGCCTCGCCATCGAACTGGCGCTGGGCGACGATGGCTTGTTGCGCGCTGTGATGCGCCACATCGAAAATGCAGGGATAAGCGTGGTTGGCGCGCATCAGGTCGTGCCGGATCTTCTGGCGCGCGCTGGGGCCATGACGCGTGTCTCGCCAAATGCTGAGGACGAGCGCAACATCAAGGCCGCGCTGGAAGCCGCAAAGGTGATCGGCCGTCTGGATATTGGCCAGGCTGCGATCGCGATAGGGGGGCGCGCTGTTGCCCTTGAGGGAATCGAGGGCACCGATGGCTTGCTTGAGCGCATGATCCCCTTGCGCGATCACGGTCGGCTCGCGGGCAAGACAGGCGGCGTGCTGGTGAAATGCGCCAAGCCTGCGCAGGATATCCGGGCCGATCTTCCGGCAATTGGCCCAAAAACGGTTCTGGATGCACGGCGCGCGGGTTTGCGCGGCATTGCGGTGGAAGCCAATCGCGCCTTTGTGCTGGACTTTGCCAAGACCGTCGCAGCGGCCGATGAGGCCGGGCTCTTCATCAGCGGGATCGAGGTGCAGCCGTGAACCAGACCGCCAAGCCTTTGCGCATCGCTATCGTGTCTGGCGAAGAATCGGGCGATCTGCTTGGCTTCGATCTGGTTCGTGCCATTGAGAAACGAGCCGGGCGCCCTGTTGAACTNNGTCGGCGGGCGGCATCTGCAATCGCTGGGGTTGAAGCCGTTGTTCGATCCAGGCGACATCGCGCTGATGGGCGTCAGTGCCGTGGTGCGCGATCTGCCGCGTCTGGTTTATCGAATCGGAACGACCGCGCGTGCGATTGTCGATGCCAAGCCGGACTGCCTGATTACGATCGACAGCCCTGCCTTCACCCTGCGTGTCGCTAAGAAGGTGAGGGCTCTCGATCCCGCCATTCCGATCGTCAAATATGTTTGCCCCAGCGTATGGGCGTGGAACCCTGGCCGTGCGCCGGCGATGAAGCCCTATATCGATCGCATTCTCTGCATCCTTCCTTTCGAGGAAAAGGTGCTGGAAGATTTGCAAGGGCCGAAGGGGATCTATGTTGGCCACAGGCTGGCCAGCGATCCGGACCTTCTGGAAGCCGCCGAGCAGCAACGTGACCGTCAAGGTGCTTCAGGCGAGAAGACATTGCTGGTTCTGCCGGGCTCGCGACGGGGCGAAGTGCGCAGTCTGATGCGGCCGTTTGGGGAAACATTGAAACTGCTGCGCGAACGCGGCAACGCATTCCGGGTGGTTATTCCGACCGTTCCGCATGTCGCTGCCCTGGTTGCGGAAGAAGCGCGGTCATGGCCCGTGGCACCTGAGATCGTGTCCGGACCGGAGGAAAAGCTGAAGGCGTTTGCCTCGGCCGATGCGGCGATGGCGGCGTCCGGCACAGTGCTTCTGGAACTGGCGCTGGCGCGCGTTCCAATGGTTTCCTGCTACAAGACCGATCTGCTGATGAGCGCAGTCACACGGCTGATCACGATCTGGACGGCGGCCTTGCCGAACCTGATCGCCGATCGGCTTGTCGTGCCCGAATTTATCAATGAGTTCCTGCGACCGGGTTTGATCGCTCGACAGCTGGAAGCGCTGCTTGTCGATACCGAGGCGCGGCGCTGGCAGCTTCAGGGTTTGGACAGCGTCGCCGAGCGGATGCGGACGGATCGTCCGTCCAGCGAGGTTGCCGCAGAAGCTGTGTTGGAGCTTCTGCAGGGTCGCTGATTACACGCTGCGTTGGATACCGAGTGCATCCGCAATGCGCGGCGCGGCATCGGCCCAAGTCGTGACATGATGCATGCCGTCTTCGAGGGGATCGAGCAGAGCGCGCACTTCCGGGTCGGCCATCATGTGGAAGACATGCGCGTCTGGCACTGCACGCAGCACTGACGCCAGATTGTGCGGGATGTCATCCACAAAGGCGACGGGACGTTTTGTTTCGCCGCGAAGGCGACGCACGGCCGGACCTTTCGGCGCCTCCGTGGTGAGCAACGGATAGTTCAGGCCGAGCGCATCGAGATGGGCACGGCGGGTGTCGCGATGGCGGTGCGGCATTGCCGTCAGCAGCACGATCTCGGCGGCGTCGCCGAAGCTTGCGAGCGCGTCGGCGGCACCTTCGGCCAGCGGCTGCCAGTCGGCCTGAGCACCGAAGAACTCGTCGATCATGGCTGTGACCTGCTGCGGATCCGCTTCCTCGCGGGTGAGCTTATCGACGATGTTGCCGGTGAGCTTGAAGGTGCGCAACTTCAGCTCGAAGCCCTGCTGATCCAGGAAGTTCGGGAACACGCGCAGGAATTCGAGCAGGACGTCGTCCACGTCGAGAACGAGTAGCGGCCGGTCGTCCGAAGACAGTTCGGCGATCTGACGCGCGGTTTCCGGATCGTCACTCATATCGACCTGTCATAATCATCGGAGCCATTGGGAAGGGTGCGCCGCGCCTTGAGAATTGCTGCGGGATCGAGATCGCTGCTTGACGCGAAAGCGAGCAAGGTCGGCTCATGAGCCAACACGAAATCCAGCACACCGGCCAAAAAGCCTGGTTCAGTAGCCGCTTGGCGGATTTGCGCGGGTTCGATGCCGGTTATCGCGAGGAAGCGGCCCAGCAGTTCGGGATCAGCGGCAATGAAGCCGAGCGCGCTGACGCCAATCGATTCGGCGGAGGAACTATCGCGAGTCATGGTGCTGTATCCGTGGTTGCTCTCTGCATACGGAGCCATGCCATCGCTCGCAAGGTGCAACCCCTGAGATGCGCAAATCAATGCTCGCTTCTGAGTTGTATGCGTCTCAGAATTTGCGTTTCATCAACGAGTTCACCCTATGATGCGCAGCACGTGGAGGGAGGCTGCAGGCTGCCGCTGCGAGGATCGGAGAAAGCATGCCGAAGAAGGTTATGATCGTCGAGGACAATGAGCTGAACATGAAGCTCTTCCGCGACCTGATCGAAGCCAGCGGTTATGAGACCGTGCGCACCAGGAACGGGCTCGAAGCGCTGGATCTTGCGCGCACCCATCGGCCCGATCTCATTCTGATGGATATTCAGCTGCCGGAAGTTTCGGGCCTGGAAGTCACCAAGTGGCTTAAGGAAGACGACGACCTGCACACAATCCCCATCATCGCCGTCACCGCCTTTGCAATGAAGGGCGATGAGGAGCGCATCCGTCAAGGTGGATGTGAGGCCTATATTTCCAAGCCGATTTCGGTCGGCAAGTTCATCGAAACGATCAAATCCTATCTCGGCGACGCCTGAGCTGCTGCGGAGTTTCCAGTCATGACCGCACGCATCCTTGTCGTCTTNNATTTCGATGTGGTCACCGCCACCAACGGCTTCGATGCCCTGGAGCTTTGCCGCAACGACAAGATCGATGTCGTGCTACTCGACGTGATGATGCCGGGCATGGACGGGTTCGAAGTCTGTCAGCGGCTGAAGGCTGATCCGCTGACCGCGCATATTCCGGTCGTGATGGTCACGGCACTCGACCAAGTGTCGGATCGTATCCGCGGGCTTGATGCCGGGGCGGATGATTTCCTGACCAAGCCGGCAGATCCGATCGCGCTGATGACGCGGGTGAAGAGCCTGATTCGGCTAAAGGCGCTGACAGACGAGCTTCGGCTTCGCGCAGCGACCACGCGCCATATCGGCATGGATGCTTTGTTGACCCGCGTCGCGAGCCACTCCGATGTGCCGCCTTTGGTGCTGCTGATCGACGAAAAGCCGTCTTCCTATACGCAGCTCATGCGCGTGTTGGACGAAACCTGCGCAGCCGATCTTTCCGTTGAACCGCAGGCCGGCCTGTTTCAGGCGGCCGAGAAGCCCTACGAGTGCATCATCGTTTCGGCGGGTTTTGCCGAGTTCGATCCGTTGCGACTGTGCGCGCAGCTGCGGTCGCTTGATCGCACGCGCAACATCCCGATCATCCTGATCGCCGATGGTCCGGGTGACGGGCGGATCGTTCGGGCGCTGGAACTGGGCGTCAACGATTTCCTGACGCGACCGGTGGACCGGCAGGAGCTGGTTGCGCGGTTACGCACGCAGGTCATGCGTAAGCGCTACAATGATGAATTGCGGACCAATGTGACGCAGACCATCGTCATGGCCGTGACCGATCCGCTGACCGGACTGCACAATCGGCGTTACCTCGATACGCATCTGGCAACGCTGCTCGAGCGCGCGCAGAACCGGAACCGGCCACTGTCGCTGCTGATCACCGATCTCGACCGCTTCAAGTCGGTGAATGACCGGTTCGGTCATGATGGCGGCGACGATGTGCTGCGCGAGTTCGCGCGGCGGCTGCGCAAGAATGTGCGCGGCAACGATCTCGCTTGCCGGTATGGAGGCGAGGAGTTCGTGGTGGTGATGCCGGATACCGACCGCCATGTGGCGCAGACGGTTGCCGAGCGCATCCGCGGCGAAGTTGCGGATCGCGCATTCCGGGTGGGCCGGGCAGGGACGCCGCTCGATGTGACGGTGAGTGTCGGCGTGGCGCAGATGGCGGCGGGTGACAGTCTGCAGGATCTGTTAAAGCGGGCAGACATTGCGCTGTTCGATGCCAAGGCTGCCGGACGCAACCGAGTCGTCGCCGACGCGGCTTAAGGCTCGCGAAACGACTCATTGCTCGATGAACTAACGCACGGCTGCGACTTCTCATCGGAGAGGGCAATGGTCCTTGCCCATCCACCTTCAGGCTCGCCTCTCGCAAATCGCAGGCAACAAAAAAGCCGCCTAAAGGCGGCTTGTTCGTTCAACCTGAGATCAATCGATTACTTGATCTTGGTTTCCTTGAACTCGACGTGCTTCTTCGCAACCGGATCGTACTTGCGGAACGACAGCTTGTCGGTCTTGGTACGGCTGTTCTTGCTCGTGACGTAGAAGAAGCCCGTGTCGGCCGTGGACAGAAGCTTGATCTTGATGTTTGCGGCTTTTGCCATGGTCGTATCCGTTTGAATTGAGCGAGCGCGCCTGCGCAAAGCGCGACGCTAGGTTGCCCGTCTGATACCAAGTGAGGGCGGAAAGTCAAGCCGGAACCGACCGTTCGCGCCGCAACTGCGGCATGCGGACTAGACGAGGTCTCGCTTGAAGCGGTTGTGGAGCATCCGGTAGAAAGGCGTAGGAGCATCCGAAGTCAGCTCTGGATCATCCTTCAGGCGTTCTTCCAGATCGGTGAGAATGCTGAGCGTGATGGCAGGCAAGTCGGTAGCGCGGGCTTGTGCCAGCGACATCCAGGCAAGTTCCTCCAGTTCCAACGTGGGACCTTCGGGCAACTCCACCGCAACATCGTCGCGCCAGGCGGCGAGGAAGCGGGTGTCGTAACGGCGCACACGGCCCGGAGGGGTGATGGCACGGGCCACGAAGCGGAGCTTTTCGAGATTCGGCTGGACCTCATGCTCGGCAAAGCCGTGCCAGCCTTCATGACTGGTGGAGAACGTGCCTTTCGTGCCGATCAGCAGGCCGGCTTCCTCGTAGGTCTCACGAATCGCCGACAGAGCGATGGCGCGGGCGCGCGTTGGTGTGATGCGAGTGCCGCCGATGATGCGTTGTTCGACGGCAGGGTGGAGTGTGCCGCTCACTTTGACGCGGCCATCAGTTGGATCCGTTCGTCCGCCGGGAAATACGAACTTGCCCGGCATGAAGGCATGTTTGCTTGCGCGCTTGCCCATCAGAACGCGGATCTCGCCGCCGCTGTGGTCCAGGAGAATCAGGGTTGCGGCATCGCGCGGGCGCAGAGGACCGGGACCGATGGCGAAGTCGCGGGATTCCTTGACATCGAGTTCGCTGCGGCTGATGCCGTCGAGCGCCGTCAACGGGCGGCTCCATCCGCGGTTTCGAGTTCCGGATGGTGTTCGATGTCGTCTTCATGGCCGCCAAAGCCGTGCATGTACAGGGCCCATTGCAGCCCGACGACCGCGCCCTTTACAGGCTGCAGCAGCGCGATGCAGGCGACGATCGTAAGCGGAACCCAGATCGCGAGATGCTGCCACAAAGCGAGGTCGCCAATCGTTTCCACGCCCATGAAGGCGCCGACGACGATGTGGCCGACGATGAAGACAACGAGATAGGCAGGAAGGTCATCGGCGCGATGATGATGGAAGTCTTCGCCACAAGCAGGGCAGGCATCGTTGACCTTGACAAAAGCGCGGAACAGCTTGCCCTCACCACAATGCGGGCAGCGGCCGCGGAAGCCGCGCCACATGGCCGGGATCAGAGGGCGAACAGGACGAACGGGCGTGCCGCTGGTGAACTCGCTTTCGTTTTCCATCACTTCCTCTTTCCGCGCCCTGGTGATCGGCTGGCTTGGCCAATCCGCGCGCGCTGGCGCTCGCGGCCGACCTTGGCCTTGTGGAACGAGCGCGTACCCTGTCGCATGGCCTTTGGCTCGGAAAGCATTTCGAACCGCAATGCGCCGGCCAGCGGCGCTACTTCGGCCAGCCGCACCTCGACAACATCGGACAACTGATAGCCGCCACCCGTGCGATCGCCGACGAGTGCCCGCGCCGCTTCATCGAAGATATAGTATTCCCGACCGAGCGTTGCGACCGGCACGAAGCCGTCGGCGCCGAGATCCGGCAGTTGAACGAAGAGCCCGGCCTTGGTGACGCCTGAAATGCGAGCTTCAAAGCTTTCGCCAACGCGCTCCGCGAGATGGGCGGCAATCAGGCGATCAACCGTGTCGCGCTCGGCGGCCATTGCGCGCCGCTCGGCTGTGGAAATCAGTTCGGAAATCGTGCCGAGACGCTCGACTTCGTTTTGCGTCAGGCCGTCTGAACCGAGGTTCAAGGCCGTGATCAGCGCGCGATGGACGATGAGGTCTGCGTAACGGCGGATCGGCGAGGTGAAGTGGGCGTAGCGGCGAAGATTAAGGCCAAAGTGGCCGATGTTCTCCGGACCATATTCCGCCTGGCTTTGCGAGCGAAGCACGACTTGGTTCACCAGTGTTTCATGCTCGGTGCCGGCAACGCGGCCGAGTATCTGGTTGAACTGGCTGGGCTTCATCTGCGCACCGTGGGCGAGCGACTGACCGATGGTTTGCAGAAATTCGCGAAGCGATTCCTGCTTGGCCAGAGATGGTGCATCGTGGCGGCGGTAGATCAGCGGCTGGCTCTTGGCTTCCAGAGTTTCCGCTGCGGCCACGTTGGCCTGGATCATAAATTCTTCAATGAGCTTGTGGGCATCCAGGCGCGGCGGCACGACGACGCGATCAACCGTGCCATCTTCCTTCAACAGGATCTTGCGTTCGGGAAGATCAAGCTCGAGCGGCTGGCGCTTGTCGCGGCCGCGCTTGAGAACTGCATAGGCGTCCCAAAGCGGCTGGAGGACGGGACCGAGCAGCGGCTCGGTCTTTACGTCGAGGTCGCCATCCACGGCCGCCTGCGCCTGCGCGTAAGCGAGCTTGGCATGCGAGCGCATCATGATGCGGTGGAAGCTGTGGCGGATCTTATGGCCGTCGGCGGCAAAGACCATACGCACGGCTAGCGCCGGGCGATCCTCGTTCTCGCGTAGCGAGCAGAGATCGTTGGAGATCCGTTCAGGCAGCATCGGAACGACGCGATCCGGGAAGTAAACGGAGTTGCCGCGTTCCAGCGCTTCGCGATCCATGGGCGAGCCGGGGCGGACGTAAGCTGCGACATCGGCGATCGCGACGTTGACGATCACGCCGCCGGGGTTGGCTTCGTCGCTGTCAGGCTGGGCGTAAACCGCGTCATCATGATCCTTGGCATCGGCGGGATCGATGGTGACCAACGGCACATCGCGCCAGTCTTCTCGCTTGCCCATCGTTGCAGGCTCGGCTTCCGCTGCTTCCGACAGAACGGAAGCGGGGAAGATGTGGGGGATGTCATGGGCGTGGATGGCGATCATCGAGACCGCCTTTTCGCTCGTCAGCGATCCCATCACGGAAATAACGCGGCCGCGCGGAAGACCGTAGCGGACGTTTCCGGCCGGCTCGACTTCAACGAGATCGCCGACCTGTGCATCACCGAGATCGTCGATGATCAGCTCAGGCTGGCGGCGCTCCACGGGCTCCAGACGCCAACCGTCGCGCGCCTTGCGGACGACGCCCAGCATGGCATCGCGGCGACGTTCGAGAACCTTGACGACACGACCGCTATAGGCGGGGCCTTCGCGATCCTTGTTGGCGAAGATCTTGGCGAGGATGCGCTGACCGACGCCGGGAGCAGGGCCTTTGTCGCCACGGCCGACGCGGATTGCCACACGAACCGTATCGTCGCCTTCAACGGGCTTGCCCATCAGCCCGCCATCACGATCGCGCTCGATCACATCGAGCACGGCGATGGGCGGCAGAGCGCCGGCTACGGCAAGACGCTTGACCTTTTTCTCGACCAACCCGTCGTCAGCCAGATCAGACAGCATCTCCTTGAGCCAGATGCGATCGTCATTCTTCAAGCGAAAGGCTTTGGCGATTTCGCGCTTGCCGGCCTGATCCGGGTTCTCGGTGATGAACTGCAGGAGCTGGTCACGCGTCGGACGGAAGGCGTTGCCGCTTGCGGCGCCGCCTTCAGTTGTCCGAGTCTTCTTGCCCGTTCCAGGTATCCTGCGTGCCACTCGTGTCAGGCTTTCTTTGCTTTTGCTGCCGGCTTCTTGGCCGGCGCCTTCTTTGTCGTCGCGGCCTTCTTGGCCGCGGCCGGAGCAGCTGCCTTGCGGGCCGGCGCTTTCTTGCGAGCGGCTGGAGCGGCGCCACCCTTAGCGGCAATCAAGGCGACGGCTTCTTCAACCG
>DCDI01000204.1:28283-32554 GCA_002316345.1 Phyllobacteriaceae bacterium UBA1059
TAAGTTCACGTAAGGACCGTAGCGGCCTTCGCGCACCGTGATCGCGCCGCCGCCGTCAGGATGCTCGCCGAGATCCTTCAGCGCTGCAGGCGTTCCGCGTTCACGACCACCGCCCTTGGCTGCCTTTTCAGCGATCACCGACACGGCACGATTGATGCCGACGGAAAACACGTCTTCGATCGTCTCTAGGTTGGCGTATTTGCCGTCGTGCAGCAGGAAGGGACCATAGCGACCAAGGCCGGCCGAGATCATCTTGCCGCTTTCCGGGTGCTGACCAACATCGCGGGGGAGTGCCAGCAGGGCCAACGCCTTTTCGTGGTCAATCGAGTCGGGGGTCCACCCCTTGGGCAAGCTCGACCGCTTGGCTTCCTTGCCGTCGCCGCGTTGGACGTAAGGGCCAAAGCGACCGCTCTTCAGCGTAATTTCCTCGGCCGTGTAAGGGTCTTTGCCAAGCACACGATCACCGGACTCGCTTTCACCCGAGCCGTTGTCATTGCCGGCATCGCCGAGCTGACGGGTAAAGGAGCATTCCGGATAGTTCGAGCAGCCAACGAAGGCGCCGAACTTGCCGAGCTTGAGGGACAGTTGACCGTTTCCGCATTTGGGGCAACTGCGTGGATCCGTACCATCACCCCGATCCGGGAACGCCAAGGGCGCCAGATCTTCGTTCAGGGCGTCGAGAACTTCCGTGACGCGCAGTTCCTTGATGTCAGCCACAGCTGCGGAGAAGTCGCGCCAGAAGTCGCGCAACACGTCTTTCCAGGCGAGCTTGCCGTCAGAAATCTCGTCGAGTTTTTCTTCGAGGCCGGCTGTGAAGTCATACTCCACATAGCGGTCGAAGAAGCCTTCCAGGAAGGCTGTGACGATGCGACCCTTGGAGTGCGGCGTCAGCCGGCGCTTGTCGACGGTGATGTATTCACGGTCTTCCAGCGTCTTCAGCGTGGACGCATAGGTCGACGGGCGGCCGATGCCGAGCTCTTCCATCTTCTTGATGAGCGAAGCTTCGGAGTAACGGGCCGGCGGCTCGGTGGAGTGCTGGGTGGCCACGATCGACTCGCGTGCCATCGTCTCGCCGGAGCGGATCTCGGGCAAGCGACGGCCGTCCTCATCTTCCGCGTCGTCTTCTTTCTGGTCGGTATAAGCGGCAATGAAGCCATCAAAGCGCACCACAGAACCAACGGCGCGAAGCGTCGCAGCGCGCGAACCGTTCCTGGCCTCGATCTCGACGGTCGTGCGTTCGATATCGGCCGCCTGCATCTGGCTTGCGATCGCGCGCTTCCAGACGAGTTCATAGAGCCGCGCCTGGTCGGCATCGAGATATTGCCGCACGGAGGCCGGCGTGCGTGAGAAGTCGGTGGGGCGCACGGCTTCGTGTGCTTCCTGCGCGTTCTTCGCCTTGGTGGAATAATGCCGCGCCTTTTCCGGCAGGTACTTGTTGCCGAACTGATCGACGATCGCGGCACGTGCGGCTTCAATGGCCTCAGGCGCCATCTGCACGCCATCGGTACGCATATAGGTGATCAGGCCGGTGGTCTCACCGCCGATCTCGACACCTTCATAAAGACGCTGCGCAACCTGCATGGTGCGCGATGCGCCGAAACCGAGCCGCGACGAAGCAGCCTGCTGCAGGGTCGAGGTCGTGAAGGGCGGGCCTGGATTGCGCTTGGTGGGCTTGGCTTCAACCGACAGCGTCTTGAAGTCGGCGCCTTCAAGCATCGTCTTGATGTCGGTCGCCTGTTCCTCGTTCTTGATGTCGAGGCGCTGAAGCTTCTTGCCATCGAAGCCCGTCAGCCTGGCTTCAAAGCCGTCACTGCGCGGTGTCTTCAGGTTGGCCGCGATGTTCCAATATTCTTCGCGAATGAAGCGCTCGATCTCAGCTTCGCGGTCGCAAACGAGCCGAAGCGCGACGGACTGGACTCGGCCGGCAGATCGTGCGCCGGGCAGCTTGCGCCAAAGAACCGGGGACAGCGTGAAGCCGACGAGATAATCGAGCGCACGGCGAGCGAGATAGGCTTCAACCAGCGGACCATCGATGTCGCGCGGGTTGGCCATCGCATCAAGAACAGCGTTCTTGGTGATGGCGTTGAAGACGACGCGCTTGACCGGTTTGTCCTTNNACCTTCTTTTGGCGCAGAACTTCCAGCACGTGCCAGGAAATGGCTTCACCCTCGCGATCCGGATCGGTTGCGAGAATCAGGCCGTCAGCGGATTTCACTGCGGCAGCAATTTCGGACAGGCGCTTGGACGATGCCGTGTCGACCGACCACGACATGGAGAAGTCTTCGTCCGGCAGAACGGAACCATCCTTGGCTGGCAGATCGCGCACGTGGCCGAACGATGCCAAAACCTTGAAGTTCTTGCCGAGATACTTGTTGATCGTTTTCGCCTTGGCAGGCGACTCGACGACGACGACGTCCATATTGTTGTTTGCTTTCTCTGCTGCGGAGGGTGAGTTCCGCTGATCGGCTTGCGACGTTGCACCGACCGCAAGCTTCGTCAAATGGCTGTGGATCGATCCGGGGTCAAGTGCGGACCTCGCCTGCCTCATCCAACCTGATGCAACTTGAGGTGTACTGATGCATAGGTTGCAATCTACGGTTACGCTGATATAGTCACCGGACAAGAAGATGTCGTCCCTACCGTAAGTAAATGTGGGGAGCGGTCAGTTTCCTCACAATTGTTTATGCCGGGAGGGTTGAGTGGCGGATCTGGAACGTCTTGCGGGGCGGCCTAGCGAAACTCTCGAATATATTCAGTCTATGCTTGGGCAGTTGAGAAGCATGGCGCAGGCCGAGCGCTACGACCTCGTCGCCCACTATATCGAGATGGCTTATATTCAGGCTGGCGATACGGTCAAAGGCGAGCAGCCGCCTAGACTGGATGATCTATACGCCCGATTCGAGCAACGAAACAGCGTTGCCTGAGTGACGCTCGATGCGGCCCGCAAGTTGCAGCTCCAACAGCACGAACTGAACTTGCGCGGTCGATAGCTGCGTGTGACGGACGATCTCGTCGATGTCAGTTGGCACCGGCGAAAGACTCTCCAGCACACGGCTACGGCCATCATCATCGGGCTGCTCGGCATCGACCTCGATTGCAGCTACGGCTGCATCCGAAAGTGCTTCCTTGCGCCAGGAGCGCGGAGGCTGCACCTGCTCGCCAACCAGCGGCGCCAGAGCGCGGATGACATCGTCGGCTTCCGTGACAAGGGTGGCGCCGTCTTTCAGCAGGCCGTTCGAGCCGCCGCTGCGTTGATCGAGCGGTGAGCCGGGTACTGCGAAAACGAGGCGGCCTTGTTCGCCGGCCAGACGTGCGCTGATGAGCGAACCGGAGCGCTGGGCGGCTTCCACAACAACGAGACCATAGGACAGCCCGGCAATCAGGCGATTGCGGCGCGGGAAGTCGATCGCGCGTGGTGACCAGCCGAGCGGCATTTCGGAGATGAGGGCACCGCCCTGCTCGGCGATCGCGTTGGCGAGCGGGATGTTTTCGTTCGGGTAGGGCTTGTCCAAGCCGCCGGCGAAGACCGCGACTGTGCCGGTCTCGAGGCTGCCCCCATGGGCGGCGGTGTCGATGCCTCGGGCGAGGCCGGACACGATGGTGAAGCCTTGGCGGCCGATGTCGGTAGCGAGCATCCGCGCAATCTTGATGCCGGCAAGCGAAGCGTTGCGCGCGCCGACGATAGCGACGCCGGGACGCTTGAAGACATCGGTCGATCCTTTTACCGCCACCAGAGGCGGCGGATGATCGATCTGCTGCAACAGCGGCGGATAGTCGCTTTCACCGATGGCGATGAACTGGACGCCAAAGCGCTCGGCGAGTTCCAGTTCGCGTTCGGCTTCGCTGACGCTGGTGATCTTCAGGGGGCGCGTGGCGCCACCGCGACGCGTGAGACCGGGAAGCGCTTCCAGGGCTGCGTCGGCTGAACCGAAGCGGCTTACGAGCTGACGGAAGCTGGAAGGGCCGACATTGTCGCTGCGGATCAGGCGCAGCCAGGCAAGGCGCTGACGGTCGCTGAGCCGCCGCGGCTTAACCGTGGTCATCCCTTGCTGCCGATCCTGGACTCGGTGCCTGCCAAGAGACGGCTGATGTTTGCGCGATGTTTGACGAAGACGAAGACGGTCAGCAAGGCAAAGAGTTCGGCGACATAAGGCGCGCCTAGAATCCAGAGCGCGATGGGCACCGCCACTGCTGCAACCAAGGCGGCGAGTGACGAGTATTTGGTGATGGCTGCAACAACGAGCCAGACGACTGCGAAGACCAACGCGCCA
>DCDI01000204.1:32560-37075 GCA_002316345.1 Phyllobacteriaceae bacterium UBA1059
CTTGAAGCCGAGCCAGACAGGAAAGAGGTGGCCGAGAAAGGCACCGAAGCCGGCGACCAGGGCAGCGTCGGGAGCGTAGCGAGCGGCGAGCAGGACGGCGATGGCGCCCTTGAGGGCGTCGCCGAGCAGGGTGAGCGCAGCCAAGCCCTTGCGGCCGGTTCGCAGCACATTGGTTGCGCCAATATTGCCGGAGCCGATGTTGCGGACGTCACCCAGGCCGGCCATGCGCGTGATGATCACGCCGGATGGTATCGAGCCGAGCAGGTAACCGAAGAGCAGGGCAACGGCCAAGGCCGCCAGCGAAGACGTGAAAGCGGCTGGTTCCAGTATCGGCACGAAGATCCCCTTTAATGCTGGAAGACTGTGCGGCCCGCCACCACCGTTTGCAAGACCTTGCCCTGCAGCCGAGCGCCTTCAAAGCAGCTGTTTTTCGAGCGTGAATGCAGATCGGTTTCCGTGACGACCCATGGGTGATCGAGATCAACGACGATCAGGTCAGCTGGCGCACCAGGCTTCAGCGTGCCGCCGGGAAGGCCGAATATCTTTGCCGGCGCTGTGGAGAGGGCGTCGATCAAACGCAGAAGCGGAACCTGATCATTGTGGTGGAGACGCAGGGCTACCGCCAGCAAGGTTTCTAGGCCAACCGCGCCGATGGCGGCATCGGCGAAGGGCAGGCGCTTGGTGTCGACATCCTGCGGATCGTGCGAGGAGACGACGATATCGAGCGTGCCGTTCTTAAGCGCCTCGATCATGGCCAGACGATCATCCTCGTTGCGCAAGGGCGGTGCGAGGCGGAAGAAGGTGCGGTATTCGCCGACATCATGTTCGTTGAGCGCCAGCGAGTGGATCGCGACGCCAGCCGTGACGGACGCGCCGTCCTGCTTGGCACGGGACACCACTTCGGCAGACACAGCGGTGGAAATCTTGGCGGCGTGGTAGTTGGCGCGCGTGAGGCGGGCAAGGCGCAGGTCGCGCTCCAGCGGGATGATCTCGGCTTCGCGCGGGATGCCGCCGAGGCCAAGCCAGCTGGCATAAAGGCCTTCGTTCATGACTCCGCCTGAAAGGTGGGGGTCGGCGGTTTCATGTGCGATCACGGCGCCGAAATCGCGGGCATAGGTCATGGCGCGGCGCAGAACGGACGAGTCGGCAATGGTGTGGCGGCCATCGGTGAAGGCAACGGCGCCCGCATGACCCAACAGGCCGAACTCGATCATTTCCTGACCCTTCAATCCGCGCGTAATAGCGGCTGACGGATAGACATTGACGGCGGCATGATCGCGGGCAGCACGCAGCACGAACTCCACCAGCGCGACATCGTCGATCACCGGGTCGGTATCCGGCATGGTGATGATGGAGGTAACCCCGCCAGCAGCAGCTGCACGGCTGGCCGAAGCGATCGTTTCGCGATGCTCGCCCCCCGGCTCGCCGACAAAAACCCGTGAGTCGACCAAGCCCGGCATGATCGTCTTGCCGCGGCAATCGACGATCTCGGCGCCACCGGGGAAGCCCTGGTTTCGCGCCGAAGCACCGGCTGCCTGGATCTTGCCGTCGGCGACGATGACCGTGCCGATTTCGTCGAGGCTGCGGGAAGGGTCGATGATCCGCGCATCGGTGAAGACGGTGGTGGTCATGCGGCGGCCTCGTTCCGGCGTGGATCGAGCAGCGCCTGCATCACCGCCATGCGGACGGCAACGCCCATCTCGACTTGTTCCTGGATGACGCTTTGCGGACCGTCAGCAATCTCGGACGCGATCTCGACGCCGCGATTCATGGGACCGGGATGCATCACCAGCGCATCCGGTTTAGCGAGGCGAAGCTTGGCTTCATCAAGGCCGAAGAAGTGGAAATACTCGCGCACCGACGGCACGAAGGCGCCGGCCATGCGCTCGCGCTGGAGGCGCAGCATCATGACGACATCGGCATCCCGAAGGCCGTCTTCCATGCGGTTAAAGACATCGACGCTCATCTGGTGAATGCCTGATGGTAGCAGGGTCGAGGGCGCGATGACGCGGACCCGGGCGCCGAGCGCATTCAGCAGCAGGATGTTGGAGCGAGCGACGCGGGAATGCAGAACATCGCCGCAGATGGCGACGATCAGCTTCGAGAGGTCGCCTTTGGCACGTCGGATGGTCAGCGCGTCGAGCAGGGCTTGCGTTGGGTGCTCATGCGCGCCGTCGCCTGCATTGACCACAGAGCAACCCACCTTCTGCGCCAGAAGCGCTGCGGCGCCGGCTGCGGCGTGGCGGATGATCAGGATATCCGGCCGCATCGCGTTCAGCGTCATCGCCGTGTCGATCAGCGTTTCTCCCTTCTTCACCGAAGAGCTTGCCACCGACATGTTCATCACGTCGGCGCCAAGCCGTTTGCCGGCGAGTTCGAAGGACGACTGCGTCCGCGTCGAGACTTCGTAGAAGAGATTGATCTGGGTGCGACCGCGAAGCGCCGACGTCTTCTTTTCCGACTGCCGCGATACGGCGACGGCGGCATCGGCGCGGTCGAGCAGCGACACGATGTCGGACGGAGACAGGTGCTGGATTCCCAGCAAATGGCGGTGCGGAAAGAGGGGAAAGGTTGCTTCTTCAGGCATCTTAAGGCCTCGCTATAGGCATGGCTTACCCCCTCGGCAAGCGCTCATCCACATGGCAATTGGTTCTCAACCGGGAATTTCTTCGCGCGCAAGCCCACCAACCGCTATAGATTCGCGTGGAATAGCCGAGGAAGCCGGTGTGACTCAGGACGACATGAACCAGCCCCCGATCTTCAGCGGCGGCAATGCCTGGCGCGGTGACCCGCTGCTCGTGCAGATCGCGGAAGAGTTTTCCGAGCCGGTTCGCGGGGAGTTGGACCAGCTCGGCCGCTTCGTGTTGTCGCCGGAAGCGCAGGAAACGGCACCGCTGGCGAACACCGAGGTGCCGAAGCTGCGGACGCATGATCGTCAGGGCCGGCGCGTCGATGTGGTCGATTTTCATCCCGCCTATCATGCGCTTATGCGCCGTTCGGTGGCGAATGGGCTGCATTCCTCGATCTGGGAAAATGGCGATGCGGAGGCCGGTCGCCGGCATCAGACCCGTGCGGCGCGCTTTTACCTGACAGCCGAATTGGAATGCGGCCATCTGTGTCCGCTAACCATGACCAGCGCGTCGCTTGCCGCGCTGATGGCATCGCCGGATCTTTTCCGCGAATGGGCGCCGCGCATCACGACGCGTCGTTACGACCAGTCGCAGAAGCCGCCGGTCGGAAAGGTCGGGCTGACGCTCGGCATGGGCATGACGGAAAAGCAGGGCGGCAGCGACGTCACGACCAACACCACGCGCGCGGAGCCGCTGGCGGATCGCGCGCCCGGCTCCATCTGGCGCATCACCGGCCACAAATGGTTCTTCTCCGTGCCGCAGAGCGACGGGCATCTGATCCTCGCGCAAAGCGGCAGCGGCTTAAGCTGCTTCTTCCTGCCGCGTCTGTTGCCGGACGGCACGCGCAATGCTATTCGCCTTGAGCGGCTCAAAGATAAGCTGGGCAACCGCGCCAACGCCAGCAGCGAAGCGGAGTTTCAGGAGGCTACCGGCTGGCTGGTGGGGGAAGAGGGCGACGGCGTGCGGCTGATCCTGAAAATGGGCGGCATGACCCGATTCGACTGCGCGCTCGGCAGCCNNATGACGGAAAAGCAGGGCGGCACGGATGTGCGCGCCAATCAAACCAGCGCCGAGCGGGCAGGCGGCAACTTTTATCGTCTCACCGGCCATAAGTGGTTCATGTCGGCGCCAATGTCCGACGCCTTCCTCATGCTGGCGCAGGCTCCGGAAGAGCTGAGCTGTTTTCTGGTGCCGCGCATCCTTGGCGATGGTTCTTCGAACGGGCTTCACTTCCAGCGCTTGAAGGACAAGCTGGGTAACCGGTCGAATGCCTCGTCGGAAGTGGAGTTCGCGGGAACACTGGGCGAGATTGTCGGCGAACCGGGCGCCGGTCTGCGGACCATCATGGATATGGTGACGCTGACCCGCCTGGATTGCGCAGTGGCGTCATCCGGCCTGATGCGGGCGGGTCTTTCCGAGGCCGTGCATCACACGCGTCACCGGACCGTGTTCGACAAGGCGCTGATCGACCAGCCGCTGATGGTTCGCGTGCTGGCCGACATGGCGCTGGATGTGGCGNNTGCGCGCTCGGCAGCCACGGCCAGATGCGCCGCGCTTTCTCCGTCGCGCTGTACCATGCGCATCAACGGCAGGTGATGGGCAAAAATCTGGTGGATCAGCCGCTGATGCGTCAGGTTTTAGCGGCGCAGGCGCTGCAGCTTGAGGGACAGACGGCGCTGTTAATGCGGCTGGCGCGCGCCTGGTCGCAGCCGGCGCAGCCGCATGAATGCGCGTTCGCCCGGCTGTTCACTCCGGCGGCCAAGTACGCCGTCTGCAAGGCCGGCATGCCCTTCGTCGCCGAGGCGATGGAGGTGCTGGGCGGCGTAGGCTACTGCGAGGAGAGCGAACTGCCGCGCCTCTATCGCGACATGCCGGTCAACAGCAT
>DCDI01000204.1:37178-37533 GCA_002316345.1 Phyllobacteriaceae bacterium UBA1059
ATGCCGGTCAACAGCATCTGGGAAGGATCGGGCAACGTAATGTGTCTCGACGTGCTGCGCGTGCTGCGGAAACAGCCCGCTGCGGCAGAGATGCTGCATCAGGAGTTCGAGGCGGTCAGAGGCGCGAATCGCCTGTTTGACGCCGCCTGGCGACAGCTAAAGCTGCGCCTGAACCGACTGCAGGAGAGTCAGGCGCGGGAGATCGCCCAACGGCTGTTTCTGCTGGCCACCGGCGCGCAGCTGCTGAAATATGCCGAGCCGCCGCTGGCGGACGCCTGGTGCCGGCAGTGGCTCGACGCGCGCGGCATCCGACCGCTGGAGAGTCAGGTGGCGGAGCGCTTACTGCTGCGCGCCA